>CAMQHB010000131.1:0-2566 GCA_947001545.1 uncultured Collinsella sp. | reverse complement strand
GGGCAGAGTGGGAGACAGTATGGTTAAGCTGTACGAGGACGGCATCTACCTGCGCGGCGGCAGCGAGGTTGTGCCTGCGGCTGAGGCTGCCGAGCGCGGTATTACGCAGACGCCCGAGGATGCCAAGCGCGGCACCATCGCGTATTCGATCCTCCAGGCACATAATACGTCCGGAGATCCCGAGGCACTCAAGATTCGCTTCGACGCCATGGCGAGCCACGACATCACCTTTGTCGGCATCATCCAGACGGCGCGCGCCTCGGGCATGGAGCAGTTCCCGCTGCCCTACGTACTCACTAACTGCCACAACTCGCTGTGCGCCGTGGGCGGCACTATCAACGAGGACGACCACGTCTTCGGTCTCTCGGCTGCCAAAAAGTACGGCGGCATCTTCGTTCCGCCCCATATCGCGGTCATCCATTCCTTTATGCGCGAGAACTTCGCCGGCTGCGGCAAGATGATCTTGGGCTCCGACTCGCACACCCGCTACGGCGCCCTGGGCACCATGGCCGTGGGCGAGGGCGGCGGCGAGCTGGCAAAGCAGCTGCTGCGCGACACCTACGACGTCGCCTATCCCGGCGTCGTTGCCATCTACCTCACGGGCGCCCCGCGTCCCGGCGTCGGCCCGCACGATGTGGCGCTCGCCATCATCCGCGCCGTCTTTGCCAAGGGCTACGTTAAGAACAAGGTCATGGAGTTTGTGGGCCCCGGCATCGCGAGCATGACGACCGACTACCGCAATGGCGTCGATGTCATGACCACCGAGACCACCTGCCTGTCGAGCATCTGGGCCACCGACGAGGACACGCACGCGTTTTTGACCATGCACGGCCGCGGCGACGACTACCGCGAGCTCAAGCCCGCCGATGTTGCCTACTACGACGGCTGCGTCGAGGTCGATCTGTCGAGCATCAAGCCCATGATTGCGCTGCCATTCCATCCTTCCAACGGCTTTGAGATCGACGAGCTCAACGAGAACCTCGAGGACATCCTGCGCGAGGTGGAGCTCGAGGCCGCCAAGATCGGCGAGGGCAAGACGCACTTTAGCCTGCTCGACAAGATCATCGACGGCAAGCTGCACGTGCAGCAGGGCGTTATCGCCGGCTGCTCGGGCGGCAACTACGACTCCGTGGTCCAGGCTGCCCGCGTGCTCAAGGGCGCCAACACCGGCTGCGGCGAGTTCTCGCTGTCGGTCTATCCCACGAGCCAGCCCGTGGCACTCGAGCTTACACGCCGCGGCTACATCTACGACCTTATGGAGGCCGGCGCGATTGTGCGCACGGCGTTCTGCGGCCCGTGCTTCGGCGCCGGCGACACGCCTGCCAACAACGGCCTGTCCATCCGCCACACCACGCGCAACTTCCCCAACCGCGAGGGTTCCAAGCCGGGTAATGGCCAGCTGAGCGCCGTGGCCCTGATGGACGCCCGCTCCATTGCGGCGACGGCTGCCAACGGCGGCATCCTGACGCCAGCGACCGACCTGCCCGAGGAAACTTGGGACGAGGCCTGCGAGTACACCTTTGACGATGCGCCGTACAAGAAGCGCGTGTACTGGGGCTTTGGCAAGGCGGAGCCTGCCGACGAGCTGGTCGAGGGTCCCAACATCAAGCCGTGGCCCGCGATGGAGCCCCTCGGCGACGACATCCTGCTTAAGGTGTGCTCCAAGATCATGGACCCGGTCACCACGACCGACGAGCTCATTCCTTCGGGCGAGACGAGCTCCTTCCGCTCCAACCCGCTGGGCCTGGCCGAGTTTACTCTCAGCCGCCGCGATCCGGCCTACGTGGGTCGTTCCAAGGAGGTCGACGCGGTGGAAAAGCGTCGCGTGGCTGGCGAGGCCGCGGGTGACCTGGCGGCGCTTGATGCCGAGCTTGCGGGCGTGTTTGAGGCACTGGCCGGCGCGGGTGTCGCTGCCGACGCCAAGGCGACCGAGTACGGCTCCATGCTCTATGCCAAGAAGCCCGGTGACGGTTCTGCCCGCGAGCAGGCCGCGAGCTGCCAGCGCGTGATTGGCGGCCTGGCCAACATCGTCCACGAGTATGCCACCAAGCGCTATCGCTCCAACGTGATGAACTGGGGCATGGTGCCCTTCCAGATGGAGGCCGAGCCTAACTTTGAGGTGGGCGACTACGTCTTTGTGCCGGGTATCCGTGCCGCGCTCGATGGCGACCTGAAGGACATCGCCGCCTACGTGGTGCGCGCCGACGGCACGGTCGAGCGGATTGAGCTTTACATTGCCGATATGACGGCAGAGGAGCGCGCCATCGTCAAGGCCGGCTGCCTGATCAACTACAACAAGTTCAAGGCCGCTGCCGAGTAACGTTGCTGTACGCCCCGGACACACCTTTCCCTCGTGCTCACGCGCTTCGCGAGGGTCGCCCGAGGGAAAGGTGTGTCCGGGGCTACCGCGACGTTCTCGTTGGGTCTTGAGGGACGCCAAAAATAGACCTGCTTGATGCCGCCTCTTTTTATTGGGGCGGCTTCTTTTTGTCGAAAACCACCACAAAGGTGCCTGTCCCCTTTGTGGTGGTCCGCGGTTTGTCTCGTTCTGTAACAGGTAGACCCT
>CAMQHB010000130.1:0-2598 GCA_947001545.1 uncultured Collinsella sp. | reverse complement strand
AGCGGACGAACCAGCTGCTCCAGATACTTTTGCGAGATATGCTCGCGGTCGGCAACCTCGCGCAGGGCAATCTTGCCCTCGGCGTCGCCCAGCGCCGCGATATAGATCATCAGTCGGAGGGCATAGCGGCCCTTAGAAGAAATGAGCATACCTACCCTCCCATCGTTACTGGGACAAAACCAGGCTTGTTTGTCCCAAATCCTATGCACGCGGGGCAAACAAACCTGATTTTATGTCCCTCATCTAAAAAGTCGAGTGGATTAGTCGGGTTTTCCCTTGACTAACGCCGAACCCATAGTAACTTTATTCCGAGAAGATTCCTAGGGTTTAGTACACCTATGAGTACACCATATACAGAGAGGGACAGCATGAGCGCAAATCCGCTGCTTTCCATCGAAGGTCTGACCGCCTCCGTGGACGAGAAGACCATCCTCCACAACGTCAACCTCAACGTCGCCGCCGGCGAGACCCACGTGTTGATGGGTCCCAACGGCGCCGGCAAGTCCACCCTCGGCCACCTGGTCATGGGCGACCCCGTTTACACGGTCAACGACGGCCGCATCGTCTTTGACGGCCAGGACATCACCGAGCTCACCACCGACAAGCGCTCGCGCGCCGGCCTGTTCCTGAGCTTCCAGGCCCCGGTCGAGATTCCGGGCGTGCCGCTGTCGAGCTTTTTGCGCGCCAGCATCGCCGGCCGCCCTGGCCTGGAGATGAAGGGCAAGGAGTTCCGCCGTCGCGTCAAGGAACTCGCGGCCGAGCTCAACATGGATACCGCCTACCTCAACCGTGAGCTGGGCGTGGGCTTCTCGGGCGGCGAGAAGAAGAAGGTCGAGATGCTCCAGCTTTTGCTGCTGCAGCCCAAGCTCGCCATCCTGGACGAGACTGACTCCGGCCTGGACGTCGACGCCCTTTCCACCGTCAGTCATGGCATGGACGCCTACCGCAAGAGCTGCGACGGCTCCATGCTCATCATCACGCACAACACGCGCATCCTGGAGCACCTGGATGTCGACCGCGTCCACGTTATGGTCAAGGGCCACATCGTGCGCGAGGACGACGCCTCGCTGATCCCCTGGATCGACAAGAACGGCTTTGAGACCTTCGAGCGCGAGGCCGCCGAGCAGCGCGCCCAGGCCGAGGCCGCCGCTGCCGAGCAGCAGGCGTAAAGGGGCGACGCAATGACCAAGAACCGCACCGAGGTCGCGGACATCGACCGCAGCCTCTACGACTTCACCTTTGGCGAGGAGGGATTTGAGCGCCTCGACGCCGGCATCACGCCCGACATCGTGCGCGAGATCAGCGCCAAGAAGGACGAGCCGCAGTGGATGCTCGACCTGCGCTTAAAGTCCCTCGAGATCTTTAATCGTTTTCCCGACCCGACGTGGGGCCCCTCCATCGAGGGCCTGGACATGGATAACATCGTCACCTATGTCAAGCCCAACACCGACCAAAAGCACGACTGGGAGTCGGTGCCCGACGACATCAAGAACACCTTTGAGCGCCTGGGCATCCCCGAGGCCGAGCGCAGCTACCTGGCAGGCGTCGGCGCGCAGTACGACTCCGAGCTGGTCTACCACAACATGCAGGACACGGCGTCCAAGATGGGCATCGTCTACTCCGGTATTGAGGAAGCCCTGCATGACCCGCAGTGGGAGCCGCTCATCCACGAGAAGTTTATGACGCTCATCCCGCCCACCGACCACAAGTTTGCGGCCCTGCACGGCGCCGTGTGGTCGGGCGGCTCGTTTGTCTACGTGCCCAAGGGCACCAAGTTGGACTTCCCGCTGCAGAGCTACTTCCGCCTTAACGCCAAGGGCGCCGGCCAGTTTGAGCACACGCTCATCATCGTCGAGGACGATGCCGACCTGCACTTCATTGAGGGTTGCTCCGCGCCCAAGTACAACGTGGCCAACCTCCACGCCGGCGCCGTCGAGCTCTTTGTGGGCAAGCGTGCGCACCTGCGCTACTCGACCATCGAGAACTGGTCCAAGAACATGTACAACCTCAACACCAAGCGTGCGCGCGTGGACGAGGACGGCGACATCGAGTGGATCAGCGGCTCCTTCGGCAGCCACGTGGGCTACCTCTACCCCATGAGCGTGCTCAACGGCCGCCGCGCCCGCTCGAGCTTTACCGGCATCACCTTTGCCGGCGCCGGTCAAAACCTCGACACCGGCTGCAAGGTCGTGCTCAACGCGCCCGAGACCTCGGCAACTGTCGAGACCAAGGGCATCTCCAAGAGCGGCGGCATCCAGACGTTCCGCAGCTCTATCGTGGCGACACCCAAGGCTGAGGGCTCCAAGGCAACCGTGAGCTGCCAGTCGCTGATGCTCGACGACCAAAGCCGCTCCGACACTATTCCGGCCATGGACATCCGCGCCAAGAACGTCGACATCGGCCACGAGGCCACCATCGGCCGCATCGGCGACGATAAGGTGTTCTACCTGATGAGCCGCGGTATCTCGGAGGAAGAAGCCCGTACCATGATCGTCAACGGCTTTGCCAACCCGGTCTCCAAGGAGCTGCCGCTGGAGTACGCCGTCGAGATGAACAACCTGATCAAGCTCGAGATGGAAGGAGCGATCGGATAATGAA
>CAMQHB010000129.1:0-2603 GCA_947001545.1 uncultured Collinsella sp. | reverse complement strand
CGCACGAGCCGAAGAGCACTTAATGTGCTCTTCGTGCGAGCCAGGACTTGACCGAGCGAAAACCTTGCGCCTGGCCTTCGGCGGCGCGGCCGGATGGTGGAATTGTGTGCAGCCCGGTTTTCCGTTGACCGACGCCGGGGTCCCCGCCATAATACTTTCGGTTCACGCACGAATCCGCTGCCAGAGACAGCCGGCGCAAACGGGTCTTACCCGCGAGCTTAATGGGACTTCCCGCCAGCCGAGGTGGTCGAGTAGATATGTCTTCTCGCCCCCGTCGCTCATGCAGCGCGGGGGCTTTCTTTTTGGACATGCCCCCGTCACGTCCTTGTGGCGGACCGTGCCCGGAAAGAATTCGAGGAGGTGTAATTCATGCCCCAGCAGTACAAAATCGACAAGGTTGCAGAGATCGAGTCCCGTATCGCCGAGAACGCCGGTCTGTTCGTCGTCAACTACAACGGTCTGACGGTTAAGCAGGCTCAGGAGCTGCGTCATCAGCTTCGCGAGTGCGGCGCCGAGATGAAGGTCTACAAGAACAACCTGGTCAAGATCGCTCTCAAGAACCAGGAGCAGCCCGAGCTCGACGAGATCCTCGCCGGCCCCGTCGCTTATGTGTTCTACGAGTCCGAGCCGGTCGAGGCCGCTAAGGCCCTTAAGGACTTCTCCGCTCAGTCCAAGGGCGTCCTTGAGATCAAGGGTGGTATCTCCGACGGCAAGGCCGTTTCCGCTGATGATGTTAAGGCTATCGCCGAGCTGCCCACCAAGGATCAGCTTCTCGGCCAGATCGCCGGTCTCATCTCCGGTTTCGCTCGCGACATCGCTGTCTGCGTCAACGGCGTTTCCTCTGGTCTCGCTCGTTCGATCCAGCAGGTCTCCGAGCAGAAGGCAGCCTAGTTGCTGTTTTCACCCGCGGCGGCAACGCCGCACCCCTGGCGCATTCGCGCTGTGTTTTAACTGATCTCCGTGCACAGACACGGAAACCGAAAGGACTTAGAAATGGCTAAGCTTACCACCGATGAGATCATCGATGCTCTTAAGGAAATGACCCTTCTCGAGGCTTCCGAGCTCGTTAAGGCTATCGAGGACACCTTCGGCGTTTCCGCCGCTGCTCCTGCCGCTGTTGTCGCCGCTCCCGCTGCTGGCGCTGCTGAGGCCGAGGAGAAGACCGAGTTTGACGTCGTGCTCGAGGGCTTCGGCGACAACAAGATCCAGGTCATCAAGGCCGTCCGTGAGCTCACCAACCTTGGCCTGAAGGAGGCCAAGGAGGTCGTCGAGGGCGCTCCCAAGGCTGTTCTCGAGGGTGCCAAGAAGGAGGACGCCGAGGCTGCCAAGGAGAAGCTCGAGGCTGCTGGCGCTGCTGTCACCCTCAAGTAATCAGGCTTTCTCGCCAGATTTCTTTGCAGACGGGGTTCGCATTGCGAGCCCCGTCTTTTTTGTTTTTCGGTCTCTCGGCATCGGTAGCTCAAACTGCCATGTTCTGTGATTTGCGTCGTATCGGGCGCCCTGCCGTTGGGCAATAAAATTGCACCATTCGAGCAATAATTTGCGTTGACCTGCTGAAGAATTGTCTCTGCCTTGTAGCGACATATAGTTCCAGCGGTAAGATGCTTGGGTATCGCAATTTGGTCTGCGGCCGCCGTGCCGCACGCATGGGGCGCTTTTGCGCCTGCGAAAGGATCTTTGAATAACATGAAGGCAATCATCCCCGCCGCCGGTCTTGGCACGCGTTTTTTACCTGGCACCAAGTGCACGCCCAAAGAGATGCTGCCGGTGCTCGACAAGCCCGTCATTCAGTATGTCGTCGAGGAGGCGCTCGACCCCGAGGAGGTCGACGATGCCATCATCGTTACTTCTCCCGGCAAGCCTGAGCTGCTGAACTACTTCCAGCCCGATCGCTCGCTCGAGAACCTGCTGCGCGAGCGCGGCAAGAACGCCTATGCCGATGCCGTCGCCCACGCTGGCGGTATGCCGGTCGACTTCCGTTATCAGTACGAGCCCAAGGGCCTCGGCCATGCTATTCGCTCTGCTGCTGACGCCGTGGCAGGGGAGAACTTCCTGGTTCTTCTGGGCGACTACGTTGTGCCTAATCGCGACATCTGCGACAAGATGCTCGCCGTTTCCAAGGAGCACGGTGGAGCTTCGGTTATCGCCGTCGCTGCTTGCTCGCCCGAGGAAGTCAGCCGCTACGGCGTTATCGTCGGCGAGCGCGTCGGTTCGCTCGAGGGCGCCGAGGACGTTGCCGATGCAGAGCCGGGCGCTGTCTGGCGCATCGGCGGTCTGGTCGAGAAGCCCGCTCCCGAGGCGGCTCCGTCCAACCTGTACATCGTCGGTCGCTACCTGCTGAGCCCGCTGGTCATGGACCTGTTGGCAGATCAGCAGGCCGGTAAGGGCGGCGAGATCCAGCTCACCGACGCCATGGCGCGTTCGCTCGACCGCGAGGCCATGTACGCTGTCGTTATCGACCCGCTGTCGGGCTACGACACCGGCACTCCCTCTGGCTGGATGGCAACCAACGCCCTCATGGCCGCAAGCGATCCTCGCTTTGCCGATGCCTTCTGGGACGCCATCGACGAGCGCGGCGGATTGATGCGCAAATAAGCCTTCGG
>CAMQHB010000128.1:0-2724 GCA_947001545.1 uncultured Collinsella sp. | reverse complement strand
AGCCTGCGACTACCCTCGAGAACCGAGCTCTACACCAACATTCGCGACACTACCGAATGCCCACCGCCCGTATTCGTATGAAACAAGGAGTCTCCATACTCGCCTCTTTTTTCTCAAAGCCTCAGTCATCGCTGTCCGTGCAGGCCAAGCGCCTGGTGGCGATGCGCTTTCTCATCTACACCGGTTTTCAGACCAGCTACTTTATCGGCGTCATCGGAACGCTCACCTATGCAGATGATGCCTCGGTCGTGGCGACATCGCTGGCCGTTCTGTTTATGAACGTATTCGTGATCTTGGGATCCTTTGCGGGTGGCGCGGCGCTCGACGCCTGGGGCCCGCGCCGTCATATCTTGCTGAGCATCGTCGGCACGCTGGCGACGGGTGCGGCAATCATCGCCTTTGGCAGAGCGACCGGAACAGTCCTTGCCGGCGCGGTGCTCCTGGGCTTTGTGATGGGATTCGCCCAGCCCATTGCCACGTCCTATCCGGCCTATCTCACCGACGATCCTGTCGAGCTCAAAGACATCAACTCCGCCATCGCCATGTTCTCAAACGTGAGTATCGTCGTTGGCCCCACGCTGGGCGGCTTTGTCGCGGCGGCTACATCGTCACGCGCGGTGTTCGTGCTCATGATGATTTTTACCGTACTGGCGTTCATTGCCGGCTGGGGCTTTAGACCGCAAGCAGTTCGCGTCGCCGCGCGTGAAAGTACTCCCGCGGACAGCAGTACAACGGCAATCACTGCCAGCCAAAGCTCCAACCCCAGCACGTTCGCCCGCGTCACCTTCGCGACAAGCATCAAGACAGTCTTCACCAACAGTATCCTCGCCTTGCTGTTCTGCATCATCTTCCTCTCGAACTTTGGCTACGGTGCCTTCGATCCACTGGAGTCGTTCTTCTACCGCGATGTCCTGCACGTCGGTGTCGAATGGATGGGCTGGCTCTCGTCGGCCAGCGGTGTGGGCGCGGTGCTGGGCGCCGTCCTCGCGCTCCGCTTGCCACCGCACCTGGTCAACCTTAAAACGCTGCTCGTGGCACTCATGTCCGTGGGCGTGGGAAGTCTGATTTATGTGGGGACACCGTACGTGGGCGTGGCCCTTATCGGCCAGATTGTCCTGGGTGTGGCCTGGGGCGTTGTCAACCCGCTCCACAACACGATCGTGCAAACGACGGCCCCGCTCGAGCAACTCGGTCGCGTCAACTCGGTCATGGGCTTTGGCAACATGTTTGCCGGCGTGGCCCCGCTGGCGATTGCCCCGTGGCTGGCGGCGACGTTTGGTGTGCAGCAGACGCTCGTAGGGGCGGGCACGGTCGTGACGGCGGTTCCCGCGGCGCTGCTGCTGTTTGGACGCCGGCATTTGGATCGTGCCGCAAAGCAGTAAAAACCATCACAACATTCGATGAAAATCGCGATTTTGCTGAAAAACGTCGAATGTTGTGATGGTTTGCGCCCCAGGCCAGGCCGCCCTGCGGGTTCGGCCACCACAGAGGGGACAGGCACCTTTGTGGTGGTTTTTGCTTTGACGGGCCGCGCCTGCGCCTTGGTATACCATGTACGCCGTTCACGACTACGCCCCACACCGACGCGCTACCCAGAAAGGCCCCCATGGACACCACCTTCAGCCACATCAAAGCCGTGTTCTGCGATATCGACGGCACGCTGCTCACGAGCCAGCACACGGTGTCCCCGCGCACCGTGGCGGCGATCCACGCCCTGCGCGAGCGCGGCGTGCTCTTTGGCCTGTGCACCGGGCGCGACGCCCAGGCGACCGAGGCCATGTTTGGGCTCTGGGGTATCGAAGGCCTGGTAGACGTGCTGGTGGGCTGCGGTGGCGCCGAGGTCATCGACCGTGCGCACGGCATCAACGAGCTGAGCTACCCGCTGCCAGGCGAGACCATCGCGCGCATCTGCGAGCACATGGCAGGCCTGCCGGCAACGCCCGTTTGCCCTCGAGATGGCGTGCTCTATGTGCCCGAGAGCAATGCATGTGTCGAGCACCTGTCGCGTGTCGACGGCGTGCCCTACAAGGTGGTCGACTTTGCCGAGTTTTTGCGCGAGCCGCAGACCAAGGTGATGTTTACCATGGCGCCCGAGGTAATGCCGCGGGTGATTGAGCGGGCGTCGACATTTGCCGATGACACCGTTAAAGCGGCGGCTCTGCAAACCACGCAGCGACTTTACGAGTTCATGGATCCGCGCGTGTCCAAGACGCGCGGCCTTGTGCGCGTGGCGGAGCTCAACGACATGGAGCTCCAGAACATCTGCGTGTTTGGCGATGCCGATAACGACACCTGCATGGTGGCCGACGCCGGCGTGGGTGTGGCCATGGCAAATGGCAGCGATGCCACTCGTGCCGCCGCCGACTTTGTAACCGCCAGCAACGACAAAGACGGCATCGCGATCTTTATCGAGGAACATCTGTTGTAGCGCCGGTGGAGAGAGACCGCAAAAGGGGACAGGCTCCTTTTGCGGTGGCCTCAGGCGATTTGGGCGAATTGATACCTAAAATCTGCGCGAAAATTCAAATTTAGTTGTCTGGACATCATACTTCTAACCACCGATGGGTTAAAGATATTCTCATCAGTTTGGTAGGATATTCCTCCCGGTTAATGACCTATTGCTCACAGTCGATTTTCGACCGTTCACAGGATGTTTGCTCTTGAGCAAAATGTTGCGCAAATAAATAAAATGCTATTAAAAAACTGATAACTAACTTAATTACC
>CAMQHB010000127.1:0-2768 GCA_947001545.1 uncultured Collinsella sp. | reverse complement strand
CTCGCAGGGCATGGGCACCGATATCCGCGGTGCGCTCTACCAGCACATCAACAAGTTGAGCTATGCCGAACTCGACCGCTTTGGCACGCCGTCGCTTATCACCCGCATCACCAACGACGTCAACCAGGTGCAGCTCGCTGTGGCGCTGGGCGTACGCATGCTCATCCGCTGGCCCTTCTTGGCGGTGGGCTCTATGTGCGCGGCCCTTGCCATCGACCTTAAGCTCGGCATCATCTTTTTGATTTGCACACCCGCCATCGGCTTGGTGTTTTGGTTTGTCATGGCGCGCTGCATTCCGTACTACAAGCAGCTGCAGGCAAAGCTCGACCGCGTCGCGCTTGTCTGCCGTGAGGGCCTTTCGGGCGCCCGCGTGGTCCGCGCCTTTGTGCGCGAGGACCACGAGCGCGAGCGCTTTGCCCAAGCTGCCGATGACCAGGCCAATACCGCCATCGCGGTGGGCAAGCTCTCGTCGATCCTTAACCCCGTCACGTTTCTTGTGATGAACCTGGGCGTGTGCGCCATCCTGTGGGTGGGCGGCATACAGGTCAACGTGGGCGAGCTTACGCAAGGCCAGGTCATGGCGTTCGTCAACTACATGACGCAGACCCTCACCTCCATCGTGTACGTCGCCAATCTGGTCGTGGTCTTTACCAAGGCGAGCGCCAGCGCGTCGCGTATCAACGAGGTGCTCAACTGCGAGCCGAGCATCACCGACGAGGATAACGAGCCGGTCGCACTGCCCCAGGCACCCGCGACGGACGTCGACGCCCCGGTCTCCGCGCTGAGCTTGAGCCATGCGAGCTTCTCCTTTGGCACCGGCGCTGCCAACGCCGTCAACGATGTGACCCTGGAGCTTCCGCTGGGCAAGACGCTCGGCATTATCGGCGGTACGGGCAGCGGTAAGTCCACGCTCGTCTCGCTTATCCCGCGTCTGTACGATGCGGGTACCGGCAGTGTGAGCGTGATGGGCTCCGACGTGCGCGCTTGGCCGCTCGACCAACTGCGCCACGTGGTCGCGACCGTTCCGCAGCGCGCGTCGCTGGCGAGCGGCACCATCCGCAGCAACCTGACCTGGCGTGACGAGTCGGCGACCGACGATGAGCTCTGGGCGGCGCTCGATATGGCGCAGGCCAGCGAGTTCGTGCGCAACAAGCCGCAGGGTCTCGACGCCCCGGTCGAGGCGGGTGGCAAGAACTTCAGCGGCGGTCAGCGCCAGCGCCTGACCATCGCGCGCGCCTTGGTGGGTTCGCCTCAGATATTGATCATGGACGACTCCGCCTCGGCGCTCGACTTTAAGACTGATGCGGCGCTTCGTCACGCTATTCGCGAGCGCAGCGTGCGCGGTGCCGCCGAGGGCGGGCTGCCGCTCACGACGGTGATCGTAAGCCAGCGCGTCTCGACCGTGCGCGACGCCGACATGATCTGCGTACTCGACCACGGCTCGGTCGCGGGCCTGGGCACGCATGACGAGCTCTACGCGACATGTCAGCTCTATCGCGAGATTTGCCAGTCGCAGCTGCGCCGCGAGGAGCTCGAGGGCCAGCAGGGGAGCGCGGTGCCCGCGTCCGCTCCGGCCGCCCCCGCATCTGTCTGCGCAAAGGAGGGCTGCTAAATGAATCCGTACACTTCCTCCGGTTCGGTCGCCACGATGACGGCCAACGTGTCCGGTAACGATAACCTCAACGACCTGGGCGACGGTCCGCGCCAGCCCGGCGACCCTGAGCGCTATCCCGTGGGCGCGGTGACCCGCCGCCTGCTGGGCTATGTTCGCCCGCACCGCGTCTCGTTTACGGCGTCGTTTGTGAGCGCCGCCATCTCGGTGATCTTGCAGCTCTACACGCCCATTCTCATTGGTGAGGGCATCGATCTTATCGTCGCCGCCGGGCAGGTGGACTTCGATGCGCTGCTGCCACTCGTTACCAAACTCGCGCTCGTTGTGGTGGGCGCCGCGGCCTTCCAGTGGCTGCAGGGCTATTGCGTCAACCGCTTGTCCTACGAGACGGTGCGCGACATGCGCGTGGAGGCGAGCGACAAGCTCAGCCGCATGCCGCTCAGCTTTATCGACGGCCATGCCCACGGCGACCTCATGAGCCGTGTGGTCAACGATGTCGACCAGGTGGGCGACGGTCTGCTGCAGGGCTTCACCCAGCTTTTCACCGGCGTCATCACCATCGTGGGCACGCTTGCGTTTATGCTTTCCATCAACCTGACCATGACGCTCGTGGTGGTGCTCGTCACGCCGCTTTCCATTTTTGCAGCCGGCGCCATCGCCAAGCTCTCCAACAAGAGCTTTACGGCACAGCAGCGTATTCAAGGGCAGCTCGGCGGCCATATCGAGGAGTACGTAGGCGAGCAGAAGCTTGTCGACGCCTTTTCCTATGGCCCCAACGCTCAGCAGCGCTTCGATGCCCTCAATGCCGAGCTCTACACCGCGGGCGAGCGCGCGCAGTTTATGGGTTCGCTCTCCAACCCCGGCACACGCTTTATCAATAACATCATCTATGCCGTGGTCGCTGTGATCGGCTGCGTGGGCGTGATCACGGGCGTGCCGGCGACGCTTACGGTGGGCGGCGTGCAGATTTTCCTGTCCTATGCTAACCAGTACACCAAGCCGTTCAACGAGGTCACCAACGTCATTACGCAGATCCAGACGGCGTATGCCTCGGCGCGCCGTATGTTTGCGCTGCTCGATGCGCGCGAGCAGGAGCCCGATGCGCCAGATGCCGTGGAACTTGCCGCACCGCAGGGCGAGGTCGCCCTTGAGCATG
>CAMQHB010000126.1:0-2950 GCA_947001545.1 uncultured Collinsella sp. | reverse complement strand
CCCCCCCCCCCCCCCCCCCACCCCCCCCCCCCCCCCCCCCCCCCCCCCCCCCCCCGGCCGGAGGGACCACGAGCGCTACAGGTTCTTGACACCCATCGCGCGCATGGCGTTCAGGATGGCGATGATCGCCACGCCCACGTCGCCAAAGACGGCAAGCCACATATTGGCGATGCCCAGCGCTGCCAGCACAAGGATCAGCAGCTTAATGCCCAGCGCAAAGATGATGTTCTGCCAAACAATTGACATGGTCTTGCGCGCCACACGGATGGCATGGGCGATGTTGGACGGCTTGTCATCCATGAGCACGACGTCGGCGGCCTCAATCGCGGCGTCGGAACCCATAGCGCCCATGGCAATACCAACGTCTGCGCGGGTGAGCACGGGCGCATCGTTGATGCCGTCGCCGACAAAGGCGAGCTTGCCCTTGCCACTTTCGGCCGCGAGCAGCGCTTCAACACGCTCGACCTTGTCGCCCGGCAGCAGCTGCGCGTGGAACTCGTCGAGGCCGAGCTGCTTGGCCACAGACGCCGCAACCTCCTCGCGGTCGCCCGTGAGCATGACGGTGCGCTTGACGCCGGCGGCGTGCAGGTCGCGAATCGTTTGCTCCGCATCGACCTTGATGGTGTCGGCAATTACGATGTGGCCGGCATAGGTGCCGTCGACGAGCACGTGGAGGATCGTACCGACGACCTCGCAATTGGGAGCGTCGATACCGGCCGCAGCAAGCATCTTGGCGTTGCCGACGACGACATGTTTGCTGTCGATAGTCGCCGTCACGCCATGGCCCGCGTCGTTGGCGGAGTCGCTTACGCGCTTGGGATCGAGCTCGCCCTGGAAGGCGGTGCGCACCGACTGCGCGATGGGATGGTCGGAGAACGACTCGGCGAGGGCTGCGACCTCGAGTAGCGACTGCTCGGTATAGCCTGCCTCGGGGTGCACCGCGACGACCGAGAACGTGCCGTTGGTGAGGGTGCCCGTCTTGTCAAAGACGACGGTGTCCACATCGGCGAGCGTCTCGAGGTAGTTGGAACCCTTGATGAGAACGCCCAGCTTGGACGCGCCGCCGATGCCGCCAAAGAAACTGAGCGGCACGCTGATCACGAGCGCACACGGGCAGCTGACGACCAGGAAGGTCAGGCCGCGCAGGATCCAGTCGGACCAGGCGCCGGTGACCAAACCGCCGCCGAGCGCGAGTACCGCGGCCGCGCCGGTGACGGCGGGCGTGTAGACGCGGGCGAAGCGCGTGATGAAGTTCTCGGTGCGCGCCTTCTTTTCGCTGGCATTCTCCACGAGTTCCAGGACGCGCGCGACGGTGGACTCGCCAAAGGGCTTGGTGGTGCGCACGTGGATGAGGCCCGTCATGTTGATGCAACCGCTGATGATATCGTCTCCGGTTTTGGCCGGACGGGGGACTGACTCGCCAGTAAGGGCGGCGGTATCGAGCTGTGTCTCGCCTTCGACGATGATGCCGTCGATGGGCACGCGCTCGCCAGGCTTGACGACGATGACGGTGCCGACGGCGATGTCATCGGGGAAGACTTGCTCGAGCGTGCCGTCGGGCTGCTCGACGTTAGCGTAGTCGGGCGCGATGTCCATCATGGCACTGATCGACTTGCGGCTCTTGCCCACAGCGTATGCCTGGAACAGCTCGCCGACCTGGTAGAACAGCATGACGGCGGCGCCTTCGGCCATGTGCGGGTCGGTATCGGGGAAGAGCACCATGGCAAACGCGCCGATGGTCGCGACTGCCATAAGGAAACTCTCGTCGAAGGCCTTGCCGCGGCGGATGTTATTGAATGCCTTTTGCAGTACGTCGTATCCGGCAATCAAAAACGGCACGAGGAACAGCGCGAAGCTGGCGTAGATGTTGCCAGGCTCCCCAAATGCGATAGTGAGGGCGCCGAGCTCGTCGAGGGCATAAACAACGGCAAAAATGCCCAGTGCTACCAGGATGCGGTTGCGCTTGTGCTCAAGGGACTCTTTCTTCTTGCGCTTCTTCTTTTTCTTTTTGGGATCGGCGGCTGCCATGATTCAAACCTCCCATTTGAGTGTATGAACACTTGCTCATATAATTTCGCGAGCAAAGGCCGCGGCAAGCGCGGCCTTACAGGTCAACGTATGCGCGGGTTAGAGAATGATTTCGCAGTCCGGCTCGGCGTCGGCGGTGAACTCAACGACGCGGTCCAGGACCTCGTCGAACTCGGCGTCGTCAGCCTCGAGCGTCAGCTTCTGGGTCATAAAGTTGACCGAAACGGACTTGACGCCATCGAGCTTAGCCAGCTCGTCCTGAAGTTCACGCGCGCAGTTGGCGCAATCGATCTCGTCGAGCTTGAACTGCTTTTTCATGGTGGGTTCCTTTCCCTGTGTTAGCGGTCTGGGTGCCGGCCGCGCTGATACCGTGGTTGATTGCTATTCGCAGATATGGCTCATGCCCTGGTTAAGCATGGTGTAGACGTGGTCGTCGGCGAGCGAGTATAGGATATTGCGCCCGTCGCGCCGGAATTTAACCAGGTGCGACTGCTTGAGTGTGCGCAGCTGGTGCGACACCGCGGACTGCGAGGTTTCGGTCGCTTCGGCGATGTCTGCCACGCAGAGCTCGCGGCCCATGAGGGCGTAAAGGATCTTGATGCGCGTGGTGTCGCTGAAGACCTTGAACAGGTCGGCGAGGTCGTAGAGAAGCTCCTCGTCGGGAAGGTCCTCGGGCGAGCAGGTGGTCGGGATCGCGGGTTCGGTGGCCTCGATGTCGAGTTTCGTTTCATCAACGCGGATGCTCATTGCAATATCCTTTCATATGAACATGCGCTCATATAATTTACTTTCGATTATATGAGTGCATGTTCATATGTCAATGACGTTCAGGTAATTCGTTGTACAAAATGATGGGGAATAGTGGACCCTTGATTCTCATTTTCATTGCAACAGCCTCAGGACTCAGCGCAACGCGTTGCGC
>CAMQHB010000125.1:0-3019 GCA_947001545.1 uncultured Collinsella sp. | reverse complement strand
CAAGCCCCTCTTCTTTGCCCCGCGAGCAGCCTCCTGCCCGCGGGGCATTTTGCTATCTTGCCGACGATTTTTCTGGGGCGAGGGCTATTTTGCGCCTCAGCTTGATTCGTGCGTCCCAAAACGGTCTTTTGGGACGGGTGGTATCCTTGGTAGCTCTGTGCTGCAAACGCACCTTTACCGCAAGGAGTTTCATGGATCTTATCGCCCAGCTTGCCCGCGAGCTCAACCTTAAGGCCGCCAACGTCGAGGCGGCCGTCAAGCTCATCGACGAGGGCAACACCATCCCCTTTATCTCGCGCTACCGCAAAGAAGCCACGGGCGGCATGGACGACGTCGCCCTGCGCGCACTCAACGAGCGCCTGTCTTACCTACGCAATCTTGAGCAGCGCAAAGAGGACGTCATTCTGCTCATCGGCGCCCAGGGCAAGCTCACGCCCGAACTCGAGCAGCAAATTCGCGAGGCCACGCAGCTCCAGCGTGTCGAGGACCTCTACAAGCCCTACCGCAAAAAGCGCATGACCCGCGCACAGAAGGCCCGCGAGGCAGGCCTGGAGCCGCTTGCCAACATGATCATCATGCAGGCATCCGCCAAGGGCAGCGCGCTCGACACCGCCACGGCCTACGTCAACGAGGAGGCCGGCTTCGACACGCCCGAAAAGGCGCTCGCCGGCGCGGCGGACATCGTGGCCGAGACGGTGGCCGAGGACCCCGAGAACGTCGCCGACCTGCGCGCCTTTACACAAAACACCGCCGACATCGTCGTCGAGGCGACCGACCCCGCCGAAAAGACTCCCTACGAACCCTACTACAACTTTGACGAGCCGCTGCGCCGTATTCCCAACCACCGCGTGCTGGCTATCGACCGCGGTGAGCGCGAGGGCAAGCTCCGCGTGCGCGTGAACGTCGACGGCGCTGCCGCCACGGCACGCCTCGGCAGCCGTTGGCCCCGACGCCAGGGCGTGTTTGCTCCCATCTTCGATGCCGCCATCGCCGACGGTTATAAGCGCCTCATGGCCCCCTCGCTGGAGCGCGAGGCCCGCGCCAAACTCACCGTTCGCGCCCAGACCGAGGCCATCAACGTCTTTGCCAAGAATCTCGAAGGCCTGCTCTCGGCGCGCCCCGTGCGTGGCGCCCGCGTGCTCGCGCTCGACCCGGGCTACCGCACCGGCTGCAAGGTCGCCGTCATGGACGAGACCGGCAAGCTGCTCGACCACGGCGTGGTCTATCCCGCCAAGCCACGCCACGACGTCGCCGGCACCAAGCGCGAGCTCGCTCGCCTCGTCAAAAAGGACAGCGTCAACACCATCGTCATCGGCAACGGCACCGCCAGCCGCGAGACCGAGGAAGTCGTCTCGGAGTTCATTGCCGAGCAGGCACCCGGACTGCGATACACCATCGTCAACGAGGCCGGCGCGTCGGTGTACTCCGCCTCCGAGCTCGCCAGCCAGGAATATCCCGACCTGGACGTCACCGTGCGCGGCGCCATGAGCTTGGGCCGCCGCCTGCAGGACCCGCTGGCAGAGCTCGTCAAGATTCCGCCCCAGTCCATCGGTGTGGGCCAGTACCAGCATGACCTTGACCAGGCCGAGCTCTCGCGCACTCTGGGCCACGTGGTGGAGGACGTCGTCAACCGCGTGGGCGTCGACGTGAACACCGCGAGCGCGAGCCTGCTGGGATACGTATCGGGCATCACGTCGAGCGTGGCCAAAAACATCGTGGCCTACCGCGAGGAAAACGGCGCCTTTACCGATCGCCGTCAGCTTAAGAAGGTCCCCAAGCTGGGACCCAAGGCATATCTCAACGCTGCAGGCTTTTTGCGCATCAGCGGCGGCAAGAACCCGCTCGACGCGACAAGCGTCCACCCCGAGAGCTACGAGGTGGCCACGGCCGTCCTGGAGCGTGCCGGCGTTGCGGCAAGCGAGCTCAGCCGCGGCGGCGTGCCCGACATCGAGCGCCGCCTGGGCAGCATCTCGGCGCTAGCAAGCGACCTGAACTGCGGTACCCTGACGCTCATCGACATTGTCAACGAGCTCAAGAAGCCCGGCCGCGACCCGCGCGACGACGCGCCCGAGGTGGTCTTTAGCCGCTCGGCGCTTTCCATCGACGACCTGGAACCCGGCATGGAGCTCAAGGGCACGGTGCGCAACGTCGTCGACTTTGGCGCCTTCGTCGACGTGGGAGTGCACCAGGACGGCCTTGTGCACATCTCCAAGCTGGCCAACCGCTTTGTCAAGCACCCGAGCGACGTGGTGCGCATCGGTGACACGGTCAAGGTGTGGGTCGAAAAGGTCGATCGCGACCGCAAGAAGATCTCGCTCACCATGGTGCAGGGCAAGTAAACCGCCAAAGCAAAGGTACCCCCTGTAGCAATGTGCAAAATCGCGAGTATTCTGCAAATTCCACCGTTCCGGATGCCCCTCAGAGGTCGCGCGCGCAGACGTGGTGTAAGAGTGTCCTGAGGTCCGTCGCTGCAAGTCCCGATGTTACTCCTTCTTGAGGCCGCGCTTCTCGACTATCTCGTCCACTATCTCCCTGGCGCGCCGCCCGAGCGCGCGGCGCCTCCCCTCTGTCGGGGCCGGCCTGTCCGCGGGCTCGGCGAAGCCCTCGGCGGCCGAGGCCTCGGAGAACACGCGCTGCTGGGACCACTGCCCCTCGGTCTCCATGAGGCTCGCGCACGTCAGGCGCAGCATCGACTCCCTCGAGGGGAAGGACTGCACGACCCTGTAGCGGCGCTTGATCTCGCGGTTGGCGCGCTCCTGGACGTTGTTGGTGCGGAGCTTGGCCCAGTGCGCCCTGGGGAAGGCCGTGAACGCCAGCGCGGAGTCCTCGGCCTGCTCGAAGACCTCGCCGGCCCTGGCGGACACCGACGCCACCCAGGGCGCCGCCTCGGCCCACACGCGGCGCGCGAGGTCGGGGTCGTCCTGGTAGACCGCGGCGTGCACGAGGTCCCTGACGGCCGCCTTGGAGTCCTCGGGCCTGCCCGAGCAGGCGCTCTGGAGGTTGCGCTGCAGGTGCGTCA
>CAMQHB010000124.1:0-3065 GCA_947001545.1 uncultured Collinsella sp. | reverse complement strand
TGCCTACGCCGACCTCTATCTGAGCCAGTTCGCATAATGTGACAAAGGGACAGTCCCACATGTCGCATCAACGCAAAGGCGCGCCGGGGATGAATTCCCTGGCGCGCCTTCTTGCGTTGATGCCGATGTCGTTTTGTGCCGCTTGCGTTCCTAGCGCTCGTCCACGAGCTTGGCGACGAGGGCCTTGAGCTCGGCCACCTCTCGCTCGAGCTCTTTAACGCGGCGGGCGTTCTCGGTGATGCCTTGGCGGTTGAGGGCACTCTGCTCGGCGGCGTCGTCGGGCATGTACTCGCGATGCTGCTTGGCATCGAAGCTCTCCTCGAACACGCGGCAGCCGTTGCGCTTGATGATGCGTCCCGGCACGCCCACGACGGTGCAGTTGTCGGGCACGTCCTTAACGACGACCGAGTTGCCGCCGATTTTGACGTTGTTGCCGATGCGAATGTTGCCGAGCACCTTGGCACCCGTGCCCACGGTGACGTTATCGCCGAGCGTTGGGTGGCGTTTGCCGGTCTCGTTGCCGGTGCCGCCGAGCGTAACGCCCTGGTAAAGCACACAGTTGTCGCCCACGACGGTGGTCTCGCCGATGACGACGCCCATGGCGTGGTCGATAAAGAAGTGCTTGCCAATCTGCGCGGCAGGGTGAATCTCGACGCCGGTGATGTGGCGGGTGATTTGCGAGAGCACACGGGCGAGCGAGCGATGACCGTGCTCCCACAGCCAGTGCTCGGGCACGTGGTTCCACTTGGCGTGCAGGCCAGGATAGGAAAGGAAGATGACCAGACCGTTTTGCGCAGCGGGGTCTTGCGCCTGGACGGTCTTGATGTCCTCGCGAATGGTATTGATAAAGCTCACCGGCCGCCCTCCCTTAGCGCCATGGCAATGCGATTCAATAAAGTATAGCGATTCGCTAGGGATTAAAAAGGACAATCTTGGCGGCTTTGCGCTACAAATGTCAGTTATGCAAACTTGCTGGTAATGGAGTCATGCTTTTGTGGGGTTGCGCACGAGGGGGCACCGCAACCGTATACTGGTCAACTTGGACGTATCCGCGCCCACAACTGAGAGGTTTTACTTCATGGGTTTCATCAATTTTATCGCCGAGCTGCTCAAAGACCCGCGCACCGCGATTGCCAGCTGGATCGCCGCCGGCCCGCTTATGGCCTACGGCTGCGTGTTCCTGATTATCTTCATTGAGACAGGCGTGGTGTTCTTCCCGTTCCTTCCCGGCGATTCACTGCTGTTTGCTTCGGGCTTCTTTGCCCACAACGGTGGCTTTAACATCGTGGCTTTGCTGGCCGTCGCATGGGCTGCTGCCATCTTGGGCGATCAGTGCAACTTTATGATCGGTCACTTCTTTGGCAAAAAGATCATCGCTTCGGGCAAGGTCAAGGCCATGACGCCCGAGCGCATTAAAAAGTCCGAGGACTTCTTGGACAAGTGGGGCCACCTGGCTATTTTCCTGGGCCGTTTCTTCCCGTTTATCCGCACTTTTGTGCCCTTTATCGCCGGCATGGGCGGCATGCACTGGCGCAATTTTGTCATCTTTAACGTGCTGGGCGGCATTACCTGGTCGACGCTCTTCACACTGCTGGGCTACTTCTTTGGCGGCATCCCCTTTGTGCAGGAGCACTTTGAGCTGCTAATCGTCGGCATCGTTGCCGTGTCGATCATCCCGACCGTGGTCGGTCTGGTTAAGGCTAAGCTGGGCAAAAAGAACGCGTAGCTCGAGTCAGCGCGCAAACCGTGCAGTTGAGGCCCGTCACCGCTTACGGTGGCGGGCCTTTTTGCTTCGGTCAAATGAAAATACTTTAGTTAGTTAAAGAAAAACGTTTTATCCGACGCGCGTGCGGAGTACAATCTCGTGCATGCGAATCGACGTGCCATCGGCTTTGATGCTGCTCGCGTGTCCCGTCCGGCTCTACGCTCCGGGCGTGCGACGTTGCGACGCGGTCGGCCTCGGTCCTTGCGTGCGGGTTCGCGAGTATGCAACTGTGTATGTAAGGAGCGACATATGACTGTCGAGAAAAAGGATATCGATTGGGGTAGCCTCGGCTTTGGCTACATGAAGACCGATTACAGCTACGAGGCTCATTGGAAGGATGGCGAGTGGGACGAGGGCGGCCTGACCACCGACCACATCCTGCATGTCTCCGAGTGCGGCGGCATCTTCCATTACTGCCAGGAGGTCTTTGAGGGCCTGAAGGCCTACACCGCCGAGGACGGCAGCATCGTCTGCTTCCGTCCCGACATGAACGCCGAGCGCATGTATAACTCTGCGCAGCGCCTCGAGATGCCCCCGTTCCCCAAGGACAAGTTCGTTGAGGCCGTCAAGCAGGTCGTTTCTGCCAACGCCGCCTGGGTTCCGCCCTTCGGTTCCGGCGCGACCCTGTACGTGCGTCCGTTTATGATCGGCTCCGGTGACGTGATCGGCGTGGCTCCCGCTCCTGAGTACACGTTCCGCATCCTCGTGACCCCGGTCGGTCCGTACTTTAAGGGTGGCCTCAAGCCCGTCAAGCTGCGCGTTTCCGAGTACGACCGTGCCGCACCGCACGGCACCGGCAACATCAAGGCCGGCCTGAACTACGCCATGTCCCTTAAGCCCACGATGGAGGCCCATCGCGAGGGCTATGCCGAGAACCTGTATCTCGACTCCGAGTCCCGCACCTATGTCGAGGAGACCGGTGGCGCCAACGTCCTGTTCGTGAAGGAGGACGGCACGCTCGTCGTTCCGCAGTCGCACACCGACTCCATCCTGCCCTCTATCACCCGTCGTTCGCTCGTTCAGGTTGCTCAGGACCTGGGCATGACCGTTGACCAACGTCCCGTCGAGTGGGCCGAGGTCAAGGCCGGTACCTTTGTCGAGTGCGGTCTGTGCGGCACCGCTGCCGTCATCTCCCCGGTGGGCGAGATTGACAACAAGGTCTATGGCGCCGACGAGACCGTGACCTTCCCGGCTGGCTACACCGAGATCGGCCCCGTGATGAAGAAGCTCCGCGAGACCCTGACGGGCATCCAGTCCGGTGCTGTCGAGGACAAGCACAACTGGGTTTACACCGTCGCGT
>CAMQHB010000123.1:0-3211 GCA_947001545.1 uncultured Collinsella sp. | reverse complement strand
CTAGTCAAAGGGGACACTCTTACGGCACTTGGCACTTGGGGACGTTCCTTTTGTGCCGGCACCTGGGGACAGTCCTTATGTCAAGAGATCGGTGCAAGAGGGATAGGTTGCCTTGCGTCGATCTAAATAAGTTGCGGTGAGATAGTTCTTGAATTGGCCTTTTTGGGGCTAAACAGAAACTTTCTCACCGCAACTGAGTTGAGGCGTTTTTTGGCAGCCGGTTTACTTGCTTGCGAACAGCCAGACTAGGATGATCACTAGGATTGCGGCGACGATGCAGACGATGGCGCCGGTGAATTTGATGCGTGAGTCGCGGGTACGCTCGCGCACCGCGTCCTCGGTGGCCTCGAGCTGGGCGACTTCTCGCTCGGTCTCGGCGTGTTCGGCTTTGTCTCGGGCCAAGGACCCTGCAAGCGACTCAGTGATCTCTGGGTGGTCGTGTACCTCGGTCGCCTGTTCGATAATCGACTGCGCATGCGCGGCATCTGCTTGGGCGTTGGCGATGCTCTGCTCTTGGTCGCGGCGTGCCTTGTCCTCGGCAGCGATCTTCTCGCGCAGTTCGCGCTGGCGCGTCGCGGCGGCAGTCTTCGCCGTCTGCAGCTCGTCGCGCGCGGCATCAGCCTCAGTCGTCACGGCTTGGTGCGCGCGTTTGGCTTCGGCAATGGGGGCTTGAGCCTGCTCGACGGCCTGCTCGGCTGCGGCAAGCGAGTGCTCAAGGTCGGCGGTGATGCGCGGGACATCTTCTTCGGCTTTACGCAGGGCATCTGCCGTGTCGGAGATCTGCATCGAGAGCTCGCTGGTGCGCACCGTATAGTTGGCGGGATTTGCCGAGGGATTGCGTTGCAGCTCGGCATACTCATGACGCAGCGTCTCGAGCTGGGCGCGCGTGGCGTCGACGGTTTGTTGTGCGGCGGCAATGCCGGCGTCTCGCTCGGCCTTCACCTTGTCGCGGATGCGCTTGGAATCCTCAAGACGTCGAATGAGGCGGTTGCCGGTCTCGCGCGAGCTCGCCTCGCGGGCCTCCACGGCATCGAGCGCGGCCTTCAGCCGGAGCTCAGTCGCGTCATCCTCTGTCTTCATTTGTTCGAACTGACTCTTGAGCTCTGTCGCTTTGGCGGCGTGGGCATCACGGTCAATCTCGGCGGCCGCTGCAGTCTTTTGGGCCGTGGCAATCGCCTGGCGCTGGTCGGCGACGATCTGGTCGTAGCGGCCTGCGATATCCTGGCGCGTCTCGAGTTCCTCGGCCTGATCGGCAATGCGCTGCTCAAGTTCGGTCAGATGGGCGCGGGCATCGGCAAGTGCCTTTTTCGCGGCGTTCATCTCGCGCATGGCCGAGGCGCCCTGGGCGATAAAGGTGCCCACGGCGTTCGCGGTGTTCGAGACAGCGGTCCCCAGATCGCGACTCGCGGCGGGGGAGTGGGGGACGGTCGGGCGAGCGGTGCCGGCAGCGTCCGCATCGGCAGCCTGCGGCACGGCGATATTGCCGGTACCGCCCTCGATCACAGAAAAGCCTGCTGCGTGCGGATCGACCGCATCGGGGCCAATCGTGGGATGTTCGAGCTGCAGAAACGAGGGCATGGTACTGCCTTGGTCGGCAACCGGAGTCTCGCCGGGCACAAAGGTCGAGGCCGCCTCGGCGGCCTCCTCTTCTTCGGCATCAATATCGGCATCGGCCACGGCGTCTTTCATCGCTTTGACAGCATCCATCATGGAGTCCATGACGGCATCGAGCTCTTCTTCCGAAGAGACCTCGATGGGGCTCGCTGCTTGCGGGACGTCGTCCTGTACAGGGGCGTCGTCCTGAGCGGGCGCATCGTCGTTTTGCTCATCGGCGTTTTCTGCGGCAGGGGTTTCCGCCGTAGCGCTTTCGTCCAAGATGGGGTCGTCGATGTCGATACCATCGCAGGTTACAACGTCAGTATCTGCGATGACGTCTGCGGAATCATCAATATGCTGTTGAGTCTGGGGGTCCAGCTCGTCTGTCATAGGCATGTGCTCCTCATCGTTGTTTGTCACCCTATGATAAAGTTTCGCGCCGACATCCCACGCGCCGCAGCAAAGTTTCAAAACGTGTTCGATGGCTCGATTTGATAACAATAACTCGGTCGTTTTATCCAGTTTGTACTTGACAATCCCTTCGCCGAACGACGTGGTGCCGTTCGCCTACCGCGGTCTTTTATTTTCGCTTGAACACGCTAGAGTTGCATCTCAGCTTTTGGCGCGTGAAGTTGGATACGCGCAGTCGGCGGGCGTGCCCGTCGCGATTTGAAAGGACTTTGTATGGGACTTTTCACTGGTAAGACCGTGATCGTCACCGGCGGCGGCAAGGCCACGCTTAAGGACGGCTCCGCTGGTTCCATCGGCTACGGCATCGATATCGCATTTGCCAAGGAGGGCGCGAACCTCGTCATCACCGGCCGCAACGTCGCCAAGCTCGAGGCCGCCAAGGAGTCTCTCGAGGCCGAGTACGGTGTCAAGGTTCTGCCTGTTCAGGCCGATGTCTCGGCTGGTCAGGACAACGAGGCCGTCGTCCAGAACGTCATCGACAAGGCCATTGAGGACTTCGGCCGCATCGACGCCGTCGTCAACAATGCTCAGGCTAGCGCCTCGGGCGTGACCATCGCCGATCACACCATGGATCAGTTTAACCTGGCCATTTACTCCGGTCTGTATGCTACCTATCTGTACATGCAGAAGGCCTATCCGCACCTGAAGGAGACCAAGGGCTCCGTGGTCAACTTTGCCTCGGGCGCCGGCCTGTTTGGCAACTATGGCCAGTGCAGCTATGCTGCCGCCAAGGAGGGCATCCGCGGCCTGACCCGCGTTGCCGCCAACGAGTGGGGCAAGGACGGCATCAACGTCAATATCGTTTGCCCGCTTGCTTGGACCGCTGCGCTCGAGAACTTCCAGGATGCTTACCCCGAGGCTTTCAAGGCCAACGTCCACATGCCGCCGGCAGGCCACTACGGCGACGTCGAGAAGGAGATCGGCCGCGTGGTCGTTCAGCTCTGCGGTCCCGACTTTAAGTACATGAACGGCGAGACCGTCACCCTCGAGGGTGGCATGGGCCAGCGGCCGTAGGGTTACGCGGTTTTTCCAAACCGCGTAACGGCTCGACGCTGCGCGGTCACCAGGGCGACAACTTGTCATTCAAAGAGGGCGGCATGACCAGAAGGTCTATGCCGCCCTCTTTTCATGCCAATTTGTTCGC
>CAMQHB010000122.1:0-3259 GCA_947001545.1 uncultured Collinsella sp. | reverse complement strand
CCCTACCGGGAGTAGCCCCGACGGTTGACAAAACTATAGGAACACCCAATGACTAGTGGCGGCGGGCGTTGAGTTCGCCGGCAAGCTCGTCGAGGGTGATACCGTAGCGCTCAAGGGTTACGAGCAGGTGGTAGACCAGGTCGCCGGCCTCGTAGCGGATGTGATCGTGATCGTTATCCTTGCAGGCCATGATCACTTCGCTCGCCTCCTCGGCAAGCTTCTTGAGCAGCTCGTCCTCGACGTCGGTCAGCAGACGCGCGGTATAGCTCTCCTGCGGCGATGCATCACGACGACCGTGAATCACCTCGGCGAGCCCCGTCAGCGTCTCACCGATATTTCCATCCTGAATGTTTGCGGTGCGCACACCCATGGTTCAATCCTTTCTGGTGGCCGAGCGTCTAATCGAGCGCCCGCCCTACGCGAGTTTCTTGAAGAAGCAGGTACGGTTGCCGGTATGGCAGGCCGGGCCCGGCGAGTCGACCTTGACCAGCAGCGTATCGCTATCGCAGTCGGCCCAGAGCTCCTTGACCGCTTGCATATTGCCGCTCGTCGCGCCCTTGTTCCAGAGCTCCTGGCGACTGCGGCTCCAAAACCACGTGGTGCCGGTCTTGAGCGTCAACCCCACCGACTCCTCGTTCATCCAAGCAACCATAAGCACCTCGCCGGTGTCATACTGCTGAACCACACAAGGAATCAGCCCACGGGCGTCGTACGTAAGATCAGACGCTTCTATTACCTCAGTCATCATTTCTCCCAAGCAACAAACGAAATCCCACAGGTCGGCGAGGGTTGTCCAGGTGCCCGAGATTCCGAGCGACAAGCCCGACGACGCGTACTTAAGTACGCGAGGAGGGTTGGAGCCGGAAGGTCGGGTGCCTGAGCAAGCCGCAGCGCTAAAAGTCCAGCCTCACAGGGATGCCCTGCGACGCCATATACTCCTTCACCTGGCGAATGCTGAACGTCCCAAAGTGAAAGACGCTGGCCGCCAGCACGGCGTCGGCTTCGCCCTCGATCACACCCTCAGCAAAATGCTCGAGCGTGCCCACACCGCCGCTCGCGATCACCGGAATCGGCACCGCGCGCGCCACGGCGCGGGTGAGCGCCAGGTCAAATCCGGCCTTGGTGCCGTCGCGGTCCATACTGGTGAGCAAGATCTCGCCGGCGCCGCGACGGGCCGCCTCCTCGGCCCACGCCACCGCGTCGATACCCGTGGCGTTGCGGCCGCCTGCGGTAAAGACCTCCCACTTGTCGGCACCAGATGCGCCGGGCAAACCGACGCGCTTGGCATCGATCGCCACGACCACGGCCTGGCTGCCAAACGCCGCGGCAGCCTGGCTAATCAGCGACGGGTCGCGCACGGCGGCAGAGTTGAGCGACACCTTGTCAGCACCGGCTGCAACCATGGTGCGCATGCCCGCCAGGTCGCGAAAGCCGCCTCCCACGGTATAGGGAATGGCGAGCTCCTCGGCCGCGTGCGCCGCCATCTCGATGGTCGTCGCACGGTTGTCGCTCGTGGCGGTAATGTCCAGGAAGACGACCTCGTCCGCACCCTCGCGGTCGTAGGCGCGCGCCAGCTCCACCGGATCGCCCGCATCGCGCAAGCTCACAAAGTTGACGCCCTTGACCACACGGCCGTCCTTGACGTCCAGGCAGGGAATCACACGTTTGGTAAGCATGGGCTACTCCTCCCCTCGGGCGGCGGTCAGCGCCTGTACCAGCGTAAAGTTGCCCTCGTAGAGCGCGCGACCGGTAATGGCACCTTCAATCGCGCCCTCACCCACTGCGGCCAGCGCGCGGATGTCGTCGAGCGTCGAGATGCCACCCGATGCCACGACGGGAAAGCCCGCGACCTCGGCCACATGGCGATACGCCGCCACATCGATGCCCGTCTGCATGCCATCACGCGCGATGTCGGTATACACCAGGTGCTTAAAGCCCAGCTCGGTGAGCTGCGCCACAGCGTCGTCGAGCGCCACGCCCGCGCCGTCACGCCAGCCGTTCACCTTGACCTGACCATCACGCGCGGCGATATCTGCCACCAACAGCTCGCCAAAGCCGCGAGCCGCCACTTCGGCAAATCCCGGTTCGGTCACGAGTACCGTGCCTAGTGCGATGCGACGCGCGCCGTAGCCGGCCAGCTCGTCGATGCGTGCAAGCGAGCGAACACCGCCGCCCACGTCCACGGACAGGCCGTCGATACCGCAGATGGCCTCGATCGCCGCCGAGTTGGCAGCGCACGCGTCCTCGTCCTCGCCAAAGGCAGCGGACAGGTCGACGACGTGCACCCAGCTCGCGCCCTGCTCGGCAAAGGAGCGGGCAACGGCCACGGGGTCGTCGGAATATACCTTGCAGCGGCTCCGGTCGCCGCGCTCCAGGCGCACGACCTTGCCGCCGATCAAATCGATTGCGGGAAACAGAATCATCGGCCGGCCCCCTCGACGATGCTCACGAAGTTCTTAAGAATGCGCTGACCCAGCGCAGAGGATTTCTCGGGATGGAATTGGCAGCCCCACACGTTGCCGTGGCGCACGATGCACGGGAAGCTCCGCGTATAGTGCGTGCGCGCCAGCACATCGGCGGCATCAGCGTCGTCTGCCACCGCGTAGCTGTGGGTGAAGTACATATTGGCGCCCTCGGCAAAACCGGCAAGCAGTGGATCGGCCGCACCGGCGGGCGTCATGTGCACCTGGTCCCACCCCACGTGCGGCACCTTCAGACGGCTCGACTCCAGGCGCGTACACGAACCGCGCATAATGCCTAGGCCATCGACCCAGGGGCCACCGGCCTGCTCGGGGGCGTTGCCGTCGGCGACCACGCTCTCGTCCGCAGGCACGCCCTCGTTGCCGCGCTCAAAAAACAGTTGAAGGCCCAGGCAGATGCCGAGCAGCGGAGTTCCAGCGGCAACGGCGTCGAGCACCGCGTCCGCCTCGCCGCTCTGGCGCATAAAAGTGATCGCGTCATAGAACGCGCCCACGCCCGGGATGACCAGGCCGTCGGCGTTGCGGATCTGCTCCGAATCGTCCGACGTGCAGGCGGCGGCACCGGCGCGCACAAGCCCGCGCACAACGCTCGACAAGTTGCCCTTGTGGTAGTCGACCACCACGATCTTCGGTTCGCCCACGCGACCCTCCCTTATCTCATCATCCAAAACCGCCACGAAGGTGCCTGTCCCCTTTGTGGTGGTTTTTGCCTTTTTGGCAGGCTACAGACACTATGACCCAATCCGAGGGCACTGAAAAGGCAGGAGCCCCCGCTCGTG
>CAMQHB010000121.1:0-3349 GCA_947001545.1 uncultured Collinsella sp. | reverse complement strand
GTCGACGCGGCTCCCTGCTCGGCGATTGCCGGCGCCACGCTCACCGCACAGGCGAAGCGCTCGGTCACAAAGGCGGCTTGATCACTTTCGCTGCCGCCCGGCATGTCATTCGCCGTCAGCACCACATGGCAGCGCGTCGCCAACGCGGTGTCGGCCATCGTGGAAACGAGCTCGCGGAGGCGCTGGGGGCCAACCGCATTCCAGCCCTCAATGCAAAGTGTCAGCCCCGTTTGGAACAGCGGCGATTCGGAGCTTTTGAGCACATGGCGCCAACCGCGATCGGTGAGTTCATCGAGCGCGACGGAAACAAAGGGCTGATCGGCAAAAGGGCCATCCAGATAGAGGCGCTTGGCGATCTCGACCTGGCCCGCTCCCAGCTCACCCTCGAGCATAAGGGGCACACCGCGTGCGTAGCTCTCGGCAACCGGCGCAGCCACCGAGGCCGCCCCCTCAACGATGCCGTACGTACTCGATTCGTAGCGGGCCTCAACTTCGTCGGCGTTGAGCCACTCGATGCCCGCATGCGCCGCGGCGCCGCGCACCTCGCGGACCACGACGACCCAAAGGCCCCCGCCCTCTTTGTCGGTGGGGCGAACGGTCAGGCTCAGGCGCGTACCCGCACGCCCCATAACAAGGCGCGCACCGTCTCCTATACGGTCGAGGCGTTCGGCAACAAAAGCCGCCACATCCCGCTCAAGCGCCGCGTCATTCATGGTCGAGATCGCGACGTCCCCACGCGCATCGATTGCCAATGCCGAGGCCCCGGCAGCAGCCAGGGCCTCGGTCAAGATGTTCAGCTTGGCATCGCTATTCATGATTCGCCTCTGTCCGCAGCGACGTGCAACCGCCGACGGTCGCACGACCGAGTGTTTCAAAATTGAACGATATTGCTCACCAAACACTATAGGGCAGAAAGCGCCGTCCTGCGAGTATAGGTGTTGCCCCGCATCGCCATCCTGGCGGGGCGATAAGAGCTCTTCGGGACTTATAAACCTGCGGACAAGCCATACCCGCAAGAGCTCCTATCGCTCCACCGTGAGAATGCGCTCACCAGCACGCAGCACGCACCATGCAAACAAGCTACTTCTCTACCAGATTCCCAGTACGTGTTGCATTCCCAAACTCATGCACGCAATGCCAATCCAGCAGCAAAAGCCCAGCGCGATGGGCTTGCCGCCCTTTTTGACCAGCTCGACGATATCGGTATTAAAACCAATAGCCGCCATGGCCATCACGATAAAGAACTTCGACAGCTCCTTGATGGGCGCCGTAAAGGACGCGGGAAGCTGAAGCACCGTGGTGATCACACTCGCCAGCACAAAGAACAGCACAAACATGGGAAACGCGCGTTTAAGCGAGAACGTGCTCTTAGCGTCGCCACCGGCCTTGCGTGCCAGATGCATCTGCCAGCATGCGAGGACCAACGTGATGGGAATAATGGCCAGCGTCCTGGTGAGCTTGACCACTGTGGCGCTCTCGAGCACGTTGGCGCCGGGATGCATGCTGTCCCAAGCGCTCGCCGCAGCCGTTACGGACGAGGTGTCGTTGATGGCGGTACCGGCAAACAGGCCAAAGCCCTCGTTGGTCGGCCCGAGCATGCCGCCGAGCGTTGGAAACACGAGCGCCGCGATAACGTTAAACAGGAAGATGACCGAAATAGCCTGGGCAATCTCGCGATCGTCGGCATCGATGACGGGCGCGGTCGCGGCGATGGCAGAACCGCCGCAAATCGACGAACCCACACCCACAAGCGTCGCGATCTTGCCCGGCACGTTCATAACGCGGCAGAGCACAAAGGCGATGACAAGCGAGGTCGAGATTGTTGCCACGATAATCGGTAGCGACTGGGCGCCCTTGGACAGAATCTGGGAGAGGTTCATGCCAAAGCCAAGCAGGATAACCGCGTACTGCAAGACTTTTTTGGACGTATAGGTAACGCCGGCGGTGAGCTGTTCGCGACGATTCTTGGGAAAGACGAGCGCCAGGACCATGCCAAAGAGGATGGCAAATACCGGACCGCCGACCACCTCAATTTGTTTGCCGAGCAACGTCGCGGGAATGGCGATGATCAGGCAGAACAAGACGCCTTTCCAGCGCTCGCGTACGATGTTTGCCAGTTGCATATGGGATTCCTTCTTTCTATTTCACGTTTGCGACGGCTTATGATACGGCAACATTGAGCGCAGCCTTGCGCAAACACAGACTAAGATGCCGCAATAGTTCTCAGGCAACAGCCGAATTACCCACCGCGGAGAGCTGATTCGCGGCATAATTAACAACTGACATATGAGTTTGATAGAACAGTTGCGAGGCGCTATGGAAGAATCGATGCACGTCGGCGAGCAGGAAACGAGCCTACAGGACCAGTCCTACCACACCATTCGACGCAAAATCGTCTACCTGGACTACAAGCCGGGCGAAAAGCTGGGCGTCAAGCAGCTTTGCGATGACCTGGACATGGGTCGCACGCCCGTGCGCGAGGCACTGGTGCGTCTGGCGCAAGAGGGCCTGGTGCGCACCGTGCCCCAGAGCGGTACCTACGTCTCGCCCATCAACCTCACCCTTGCCGAGAGTGCCTGTTACATCCGCGAGCATCTGGAAAAGCAGGTAATCGTGGAGTGCTGCGCGCGCGCCACGTCGGCTGGCATCGAGCAGCTCGACCGCGCCATCGTGCTGCAGGAAAAGGCCATGGCCGAAGAGGATCGCATCGGCTTCTTTTTGAGCGACAACCTCATGCATCACATGATTTTTAGCATCGCATGTCGCAGCACCGTGTGGTCGTGGCTCGAAGAGACCAATGCCGACCTGGAGCGCTTCCGCTGGCTGCGCGCCGCCACGCAGGTTCTCGACAATCAGGACATCGTGAACGAGCACAAGCAGATTCGCCGCGCCATCGCCGGTCGCGACCCCATCGAAGCGAGCTTTTTGGTCAGCAAGCACCTGCACATGATGTTCCGCAACCAGACCGAGGTTCTGGACCAGTTCCCCGAGTACTTCGAGACCAGCAAGCTCCGCTAACCTGCCAAAACCACCACAAAGGGGACAGGCACCTTTGTGGTGGTTTCTCCGCACATAAAGGCCCGGCTCCGTCTGATGATGCGGAGCCGGGCCTTAGTTGTTAGGATGACGGAACTCGATTACTCGACCGTAACGCTTTTCGCCAGGTTGCGGGGTTGGTCAACGTCGCAGCCGCGCAGGATGGCGACCTCGCGGGCGAGCAGCTGCAGCGGAACGCTCGCCGTGATGGGGCTGAACACGTCGCGGACTGCTGGCACGCGGATGATGCAGTCGGCAATCTTGTTGATCTCCTCGTCGCCCTCGGTGGCAACGACGATGACCTTGGCGCCGC
>CAMQHB010000120.1:0-3360 GCA_947001545.1 uncultured Collinsella sp. | reverse complement strand
GCCCCATCGCGCACCAAAAAGGCATGCAGGCCCTTCACGGCCGCAAGCGCACGCTCCACCGAGGCATCCGAATAGCCCCCATCGCGACGGTCGGCGACAAAGCCCTCCACGACCTGACGGGTCACCTCTTCAAAAGACACAATACCCGCCCGCTCCAGATAGGCGCAGTACGTCGTCAGGTCACGACGATAGGCCGCAATCGTGTTGCGCGCCAAACCCCGCTCGACCGCGAGGTAATCGAGATACTCCCCCGCCGCCACGGCGAGCGACGAGGGAGTAGCTTCGGTATGTTCCTTATTCGCCGGCACCCTTAGTCCGTAGCGAGGTTCATGGGCGTCACCTGCAGACGGTCGACACCCTCGTGCTGGCCGATCGAAGCGCGCACGAACTCGCGGAACAGCGGCTGCGGGTTGGTCGGGCGGCTCTTGAACTCGGGATGAGCCTGGGTTGCCACATACCACGGATGCACGTCGCGCGGCAGCTCGACCATCTCGACCAGGCGCTCGTCGGGCGACAGACCCGAGATAACCAAGCCGGCGTCCTCGAGCTGGTCACGGAAGGCGTTGTTGAACTCAAAGCGGTGACGGTGACGCTCGTAGACGAGCTCCTCGCCATATGCCTCGCGAGCGAGGGTATCGGCGGCGAGCTTGCACGGATAGGCGCCCAGGCGCATGGTGCCGCCCTTCTCGGTCACGTCCTCCTGCGAGCTCATCAGATCGATGACGCTATACGGGCCATCCGGATCGAACTCGGAGGAGCTGGCGCCGGCAAGGCCGACGACGTTGCGGGCGAACTCGCACACGGCCACCTGCATACCCAGGCAAATGCCCAGATACGGAATCTTGTGCTCACGGGCAAACTCGGCCGCGAGGATCTTGCCCTCCAGGGCGCGCTTGCCAAAGCCGCCGGGGACCAGGATGCCCGAGGCGTCGCCCAGAACCTCGGAGACATTCTGCTCGTCGAGGCTCTCGCCGTCGACCAGCTGGACGTCCACATGGCGATCGTAGAAGACGCCCGCATGGTGCAGGGCCTCGATAACCGACAGGTACGCATCGGGCAGCTGCGTGTACTTGCCCACGACGGCGATCTTCACCTTGTCGGCGTGATGGTTGGCGTGATTCTGTTTGCGCAGGAACTCATTCCACTCGCTCATGTCGCGCTCACGCGGGTCCAGACCCAGGCGCTCGCAAATGCGCAGGTCAAAGTCCTGCTCGGCAAGCAGCTGCGGAACATCGTAAATGCTCGCGCAGTCCTCGTTGGTAAAGACACAATCGGTGTCGACGTCGCAGAAGCTTGCGATCTTTCCGCGGATAGCGTCATCGATATGGTGGTCGGAGCGCAGCACGATGATATCGGGCTGGATGCCAAAGCTGCGGAGCTCCTTGACGGAATGCTGCGTGGGCTTGGTCTTGACCTCGTGGGCGGCGGCGATATAGGGAACGAGCGACACGTGGATGTAGCAGACGTTCTCGGGGCCGGCCTCCTTGCGGTACTGACGGATGGCCTCGACAAACGGTTGGGACTCGATGTCGCCGATCGTGCCGCCCAGCTCGGTGATGACTACATCGGAGCCGGTCTGCTCCTCGATGCGGCGGAACTTGTCCTTAATGGCATTGGTGACGTGAGGAATCACCTGCACGGTACCGCCCAAAAAGTCGCCGCGACGCTCGCGGGCGATTAGGCTTTTGTAGATGGCACCGGTCGTAAAGTTGGAATCGCGGGTCAGGTTCTCATCAATAAAGCGCTCGTAATGACCCAGGTCCAGGTCGGACTCGTAACCATCCTCGGTAACGAAGACCTCACCATGCTGGAACGGGCTCATGGTACCGGGGTCGACGTTCAGATACGGGTCGGCCTTCTGCATCGTTACTTTGTAGCCACGCGACTTGAGCAGACGGCCCAGCGAGGCCGCGGTGATACCCTTGCCCAGGGACGAAACCACGCCACCGGTTACGAACACATGCTTGGTCATATTGAGTTACCTGCGCTTCCCGTAGAAGTTGTTTATCCACATCTTACGGGTCTTCATTGTAATACTCGCGCCGCGGACCGTTCGCAATTTTTCTCGCGTGCGATTGCATTTCTCAATCTTGAAACAAAACGCCGCCCGGTTTCCCAGGCGGCGTCGCTATGGCAAGGGTTACATGCTGCTATCGATCAGCAACCTCGTCCTCAAGCATTTCTTGAACGAGCATGCCGGTACGGACGCCCTCAAGATACCACTCGCCACGTTCGGTGAGGCAAATGCCATTTGCAAGCTGACCGCCGTCGTCGCTATAACGCGAGACGACATCAATCATGCCTTCGGAATCCAAGCGATCGATTGCGGCGCGGGCACGATACGGCGAAACCCCCACGCGCTCGGCAAGCGTTTTGCGCGAGAAACCATACGGCCCGCCATTGTCTTCGGTTTGCTGGTCGATTTCCATCAACACCAGCACCTCAACACGCTTCATATCGTTGACACTCGCACGACCCTTGCCCGCCATAGCAGCCTCCTCAAACCGAGCACGAGCATCTAACGCGCCGTGCGCGACCGACACACCTCACGATGGCAGGTAATATCCATCATGCGGCATCCCGCTAAGGATGAAACAGTTACGGTTATTGTATACCGCTCAAATTGTTTCTAGGCAGGTAAACGGCTATTTTTCGCCGAAATAGGCGCTTTATTGATCAAAAAGCCGTACCGGGCGCCAACCCGATACGGCCAAAATGCAATGCAATTACCGCGGTGCTTCAAACTTAGCGGTGGAAGAAACCGCGGCGCTCAAACTTGGGCTCGCAGCACACGTTGATACCCAGTTTGCGCAGTACCGTCTCGTCCGTCGGCGAGATAATCACGCTAAAGAAGGCATCGCAACCGCGCAGCTGCTCCAGGCCCGAAAGGACGCGAGCGGCCGTCTCACTCGTGGCCGAGGTGATCGACAGCGCCATAAGCGTCTCGTCGGTGTGGAGGCGAGGGTTTTTGCTGCCCAGGAAATGCGTCTTGAGCTTGCTGATGGGCTCGATCGCCTCATCGCTAATGACCTCGAGCTCAAGGTCGACGCCCGAGACATGCTTGAGGGCGTTCATAATGAGCGAACTTGCGGCACCCAGGCGCGTGGAGGTCTTACCGGTCACCACGGAGCCATCGGGCATGACCATGGCACCCACGGGACCACCCGTCAGCTGCTCCCTGGTGAGGGCCGCCGAGCGCGCCGGTGAGTAGTTCTTATCGATGCCGGCTTTCTTCATAATAATCTTGAGACGGTCGACTTGCTCATCGCCCACGCCGGTACGGCGCACATTTTCGACCGCGGTAAAGTAGCGGCGGACGATCTCCATCTTGGAAGCGTCGCGGCAGGCATCGTCATCGGT
>CAMQHB010000119.1:0-3525 GCA_947001545.1 uncultured Collinsella sp. | reverse complement strand
CAGCTGCTTTTGGCATACGGGCGCGTGGCTATCGGGTTTTCCGGCGGCGTTGACAGCAGCTTTTTGGCCGCCGTATGCGCCCGCATCATGCCTACCAATACCCTCCTCGTCCATCTCACCACGCCGCTCATCGGCACGCCCGAGCAGGCTTCGTTTGAGCAGTCCGTTGATGGGCAGGCCAATGAGGGGCCGCATTTTAAGCTCCCCGTGCTCAATCTTTCGGTGGATCAGCTGCAGCTCCCCCAAGTAGCCTGCAACGATACTAATCGCTGCTACCACTGCAAGCACGCCGGCTTTACCGCCATCGTCAACCACGCCAAGTCGCTCGGCTTTCCCACCGTCATCGATGGCAGCAATGCAAGCGATCGCGGTGACTACCGCCCCGGCATGCGTGCGGCAGAAGAGCTCGGCGTACGCTCACCCCTTATGGAGGTCGGCTTTACCAAGGACGAAGAGCGCGAGCTGCTGCGCGCATGGGGCTATCCCGTTTGGAACCTGCCGGCGGGAGCATGTCTTGCCACCCGCGTCCCCACGGGCGAGGAGCTTACACGCGAGAAGGTCGATTTAATCCGCGCCTGCGAGGATTACCTGCACGATCTTGATCTGGCACAGGTACGCGCGCGCTTGGTCGGCGGCTGCATGCATATCGAGGCCGCACCCGCAGATGTCGCCAAGATTGCTGCCCTCGGTGGCAACGCCGTCGACGACAAGGGCAAGACCCCGCTGCCCGCCGCCATCGAGTCCGCGCTGCGCAAGCTGGGCTGCGACCATATCTCCCCCGAGGTCACCCCCTACATCCACGGCAACATGAACCTTTAGGTTACGCCGTTTTACAAACGGCGTAACTGCTCGGCGCTGCGCGGGCTCCGGACACGGCAATCTGACGTTCAACTTCACGGGCGCGACCAAAAGGTCAGCGCCCGCTTGTTTCACGTCACCTTACCGCACCCGGAGACCGCTCGCTCGCATATGCTCAACCTGCACTGCGTTAACTGACCCGCCAATAAGGGACAGGTTTATTTTGGCAGATTTTATCTGGGGAAATATCGCGAGGCAGTCGCCCCCCTAGCACCCATCTCACTTCGAGAGACACAAGAGGGGCGACTCGGCTGCATCTACTTCTTCCGATAGCGGCGGTTGCGGCTCGTCGATGAACCCATTACTTCGATGAGTCCTTTATCCGCCATTTTTGGCAGATGGTAGCGGACGGACGAAATTTTGACCCCCGATGCAACCGCTATTTCTCGCGCCGTCATATCCACTTCGGCTCTGAGAGCCTCCAGGATCCTATCCGCTGTCGAAGCTGACGATTCTCTGCTCATATCGATAATCTCAAACGTGTCTTTGCCACATTTTGACAGGACATGTTTATCGACAAGATTCCCGCAGATCAGGCGAATGTCATCCGAATCCCACTTCAGGGCCTCTCGTATTTTTTGAACATCGCATACGCACCCATGCTCCCGCATAAACATGAGCAATGTTTCCTCGCGATCCGTCAGCTCGGTGCCCACATGGCTCTGAATCCACGTGCGGTTTTCAGCAAGCTCCGCCCCGTGCCGGGAAAGCAGCACCGTAAACGAATCGGCCTTAACGATAAATTTCGGCCTTCCAAGCGAACGAGACTCCATCTCGCGAATCATAGCCGGGATACCAGATCCCTGGCTTTCTGCAACGGCCCCCTCGGCATGCTCTAACGGCGTCGCCCCCATTAGGCTCATGAGCTTTGGGTTTCGGCAGCGCGATTCCCCGTCTGCAAGATTGTCCACCGTCTTTCCGCCCCAAAGCCCACCGGGGTTTTTGATCTCTATTCTGTCTGGATAGATATCAACACTCACGGCCTGCCCCACAAACATGGGCGAATATTCTCGATGGATGCAGGCGTTTGCCAAGGCCTCGCGCAAAACCTCCTGGGGAACTTCCCAATCCTCCCTTCTGCCAGCGCCTTGCACTATCGCCGCTTTGCGCAAGTTCCGTCCAATCGCGACAAGGGCATCTTCGATGCAAGCCGGAATCGGGCCATCGCACAACTGGCGGTCAATAAACCGGGGTTGCCCGGGTGCAGATTTTTCCACATCGGAATGAACGGCGACATCAATCATGAGTTTGGGATAGAACTGCTGGGGGTAAATTCCCGCCGACAGAAGCCCTGCGAGCTTCACCGCACCATCCTTTGTAGTGATATTGAGTCTGACCAGCTGCTTTTCCAGCGTATCGGCCCCGCGCAAAACGCGGGGGGTCTGCAGCCGGCGATTTGCGATAATAGACCGCACGACATCTGGATCCAAATCCTCGACTGTTGCCTCCGAAACCACCGTGCCGTCTGCATCGCTCGGAAGTAACGCACTCTGCAGCTCATATAGCTCAGCGGGTGACATCTTGATATCTTTATCATCCACGCGCTTGTAGCTACCGTTCTGCACGCCGCGCGCGCCGATATAGCAAGGCTTCGCTTTAAGCTCAAGTTCAAAGATGCGCACCAGAAGCACCTGGAGCCCGTCGACCTCGCCTCGATCAAGCTCGTACCGCGGCGCATGGGTCACCACTGCCGCTGAGCCTCCGTCTCCGATACCCGAAACAAACTGATCGCGCACCCTATCGATAGCAAAGTTAGCCGAAGGAACAAATCCTTCGGCTTCGTTTAGGCCCAAAATAATGAGCCCACCCGCAGTGTTCGCAAAAGCGCTCACTGTCTCCCATACGTCTGCGCTCAATTTATTCGTGCAGGCTTTAACTTCTACCGATGCGTCATCAGTCCCCCGCCTGCGAAGGCGCTCAACGATAAGGCCAAGAGGTTCATCCAGCAGCATTGGCATTCCGTCTCTCTAAAACGATAGATTTATCTCTCTAAAGTATAGTATATCTCTCTAACTTTAGAGAGATAAGCACCTTATTTTAGAGAGACATTTAGAGAGATGTATCGAATTCACTGTTAGATAGCCCAATGTTATCTCTTTAACTGGCTTTCTCTTTAGAGAGACAATTAGAGAGACGAGCGCGACCTCTCTAATCAAGGGCACCACTCTTTAAGGTGCACACTCCCTAACCGTGCCCTAAGTTGCGGTGAAATAGTCCCCCGATTAACCTGCCAAAAAGGGACAGGTTTATTTTGGCGGGTTTTATCTGGGGAAACGCAAAATAGCCCCACATACACAACCACCGCAGCTCCATATGAGGCAAATGAATCCGTAGCATTTGTCCCAAATCTTAAGTATTTGTTCGACAGAACGGCCCCTGCTGGCTCCTGCTAGACTGGTAGACTCCCAACCGTCCATCCAGGAGCCTCCATGTCGCGCAAGTCCGCCTACAAGCAAGTACTTTCCATCGGCACCGCCGTGGTGCTGGGGTTTGCGCTGTTCACAGGATCGCTCGACGGAGCGCCCAAGCTGTTGTCGCCGCAAAGCGATGAGCAGGCAACGGCTCTGGCCGAGAAGCAAAACGAGAGTCCCAGCCGTACCGACGACGAAGCGGACTTGGTCGCCCGACTCGAATCGGGAACAGCGAGCTCCGAGGACTCTCAAAATA
>CAMQHB010000118.1:0-3543 GCA_947001545.1 uncultured Collinsella sp. | reverse complement strand
GTATCTGGGTCGGTCGCACCGATTCCCGCATCTCCCAAGATGCGGCTTAGCGCCCGCCTCACGGTATCCTCGTTCCCATGGCACAGCCCGTCGCGAAACGCATCGACGTCTCGAATGTCTTCTGCGGCACACTCAAACCACTCAATAATCACTAGACGCAAGGCCTGACGAAGCTCGTTATTGGGCAATCGCAAAGCACGGAGGCGATCGCCATGCTCTGGCTCCTCAGTCATATCCGTCGTGAGAAAACCGGACAGATACAGCGCTGTCCACATGCCATCGTCAGGCGAGACATCTGGCTCTGCAGTGCCCAAACAAAGCGGGGCCTCAGCGCACCCATGGGCCTCGAGCAAATCAAACAAGACCGAAAGGCGGTCGAGATTCCACCCGGCAACTACCCTACTCAGGCAATCGGCATATCCATACAGATCGGCACGCACAGGAGCCGTGCAGCCTCGGCCCAGAAAACCGATCACACGCTCTGGACTCGAGCAATAGGCCCTGCCAAACCGATACCCCTCGAGCCATTCACGCGCATCATCCAGGTATTCCTCGCGCCCAGCATGATTCAATAGAGCCTCGACCTCGGCATCCAAAAAACCGAAACATCGGTCACACCACGCCGACAGCGGCGTCGTCAGACAATACGAGCAGCCGCGCGAAGAAAGCGCCACTTCGGCAGGACTGGGACGCTCCCCCATCAGACACGTCAGCCGCAACGAATCACGCGCAGTGGCAATGGCGTCGAACAACACACGGTCAAGTAGTTCTGCCGGATCGGCGTCGGAAGCGTCCCTCGCGCTCGCACGGCGAGACCACGCCGCATCGTACCCATCAACGAGCAATACAACCTGCTCATCGCAGGCAATCTCCAGCAGCTCTATGAGCACACCGAGCACCGAGTCAACCTCGTCCGCGCTCGCCACGCCACGCGCGACACGTTCGATGTGACGCACCTTATCTCGAGCTAAATCCGGAGCCTCCAAGAGCGCCAACAAGCGAGCGCACTCGCCCGAAAGGGCATCGCGCACGACGCCGGCAACAGCGGGGCCACGCCTCGCAGCGCCAGAAAAGTCCAGCGATATCACCGGATAGCAAGCGTACTCATCCCGATAGCGCCCGCCGTCCGCATCCCAAATCTGAGCATCGGCAAACGAGATCCGACCGGTGCGACCGACCGCTGGACGCTCCAGAAAAGCCCTGAGCATCGACAAGTTCATGCTCTTGCCAAAACCCTCGGGTCGACAGCACACCACAACGGACGCGTCGCAGTCCAACACATCAGCAATAAACATGGTCTTGTCAACCAGCATGCAGCAACCAAGGGCCTCCGCATAGTCGTGCATGCCAATGGGCAAAACCGCATCGTCGGCACAGCCGATCAAGCGCACGCCAAAGCCAGCAGCACAATCAACATTTGCCTGTTCAGACACCAAAACGTTCCCCCTAAATCGCTGCACGATGCCAATTGTAATGACCGCCTCGCGCGTACCGACGACGCCGCGCGAACATATCGGGCAACGGTAGCAACAAGAGGTGTGAGGGGCATAACTAATCGTTGCACAACAAAACGGGGCCCGATGCATTCGCACCGGACCCCGTCCCGACTCTTTAGTTATCTGGCAACCGAGAGGCTACTCCTCCGAGCCGTCCTCCCCAGAAGCTTTCTTCTGCTGATCGAGCTTATGCTTACCACTTACGATAGACGTAGCGCCCAGTGTGGCCAAGCTTGCACTGGCAAGGCTCGCCATAACGATAAGGTCGCCCGTCTTGGGCATGTTACCGCCAGATGACTTGGTCGTTGTAGTCGTCGTGGTTGTAGTGGTCACCGTCTTGGAGTCATTTTGCTCTTGGACCTGGTTGTCAGCACCGCTCTTGTCGTCGTCTTCGGGCTGTTTCTTTTCGCCCTCGGTCTTGCTCTCGTCCTTCTTCTGAACGGATTTGTCGTCCTTCTCCTCAGAGCTAGAACCCTTATCAGATTCGGTCTTCTCGGAAGCCTTGTCCTTGGAGTCGCCCTTTGCGGCCTCGGTCTTTTCCGTGGAAACCTGATCAGAATTGTCCTTGTTCTGGGTCGAGCCATTATTGACGCCAGCCATCAGCGAAGAGCCCAGCGTAGAACCAAGCTGCACGGAGAAAGAAGGCTTCTTGTCCGGCGAAGCAACGGGAGCGTCCGGCGCCTTATTCGAGTCGTCCTTGGAAGCGTCGGAATCAGGGGTTGCGTCAGAGCCGGAGCCGTTGTTAGAGCCGGTGTCAACGGACGAATCGCTCGAGCCGGTGGATGAGTTAGAGGTGCCAGCGTCGGTCGAACCAGAAGCGTCGCTGTCCGTATTGCCGGCAGAGCTTGAAGACGAATCGCCCGCAGCAGAGCCGTTCGAATCGGAGCCGTTCGAGGTAGAGCCGTCGTTGGTAGTGCCACCAGCAGAGCCATTACCGTCAGCATCGGTCGAGGGCGCATCCATCCTGTCATCGTTGGCATCGTCACTCGAGTCGTCATTCGAATCAGGTGTCGGCGAGGGCGCCGGCGTAGGCTCGGGCTGCACGGGCGTCGCAGCGGCTGCCTCGTCCTCAGCGATATAAACCAAGCAGTCCTTTAGCTCGTTGCGGTAGCGGTTCTTCCAGCCCTCATGATACTGGGGCTGGCTCGAATACTTGGTCGCCACGTTATTGACCACGCTGTTGGAGAGCGCCGTCACAAACTCGCGGTCGGACATATCGTTGGAAAGATTCGCCCAGCGGAAGAAGTCTCTGCAGCCACCGGTACCGCACATGTTGGTGATGCTCCACACCATGCCCTTGACGCAATCGGCGCGGCCCGAAATATCAATGGCCAGGCCGCTCTTGAGCCACGCCTCGGTCACCGCATAGTACGAGTTGTACGCATAGGCATCTTGAAGTGCTGAGAACTCAACAGGATCGGTGTTGTACGCACCTTGAAAGGCATCCTGAGCGATATGGCCCAACTCGGTGAGCTGACCGTTCTCGTACATGGCATTGCTCGTGTTGGAAATCTCGCTGCCGCGATCAATCGCATCCTTGAGCATGCAGTATTTTTCGGGGTTGTAGTTGTAGGCCTGCTTCATAAACGGGATGAGCGACCAACGACGGTCGAACTGGTAATAGCCCAGCGCGTTATAACCGTCGCCATACGAAAAGCCCTGGTTGTAATTACCATGGCTCTCGTACTTGGTAAAGTACTTCATCTCGGGAGTCACGTTGACAAACGAAACGCCCTGGACCGACCTCAGCACGCCCGAGAAAGACTGCTGGGTGTAGAGACCTTTGTCGATATCGGTGGCATCCGAGGCAACGCCCGGCGTGGGCTCCTCGGCAGCGGCGGGTGCCGGCGCGGAAACGGCGCCAAACGAAAGCGCCAGCGTCAGGCCCGCGACAATAGCAGAATGCTTGGGCTGCATAAGATCCTCCCTGCATTGGTATAGTTAAAGTGCAGTTTGCAAAGATAGAAATAGGTATTGCAGCTCGCCCGTTGTTGCACAACAACCCCTCGGTAAACGGCAACAACCCTCCGCGAAATCTTAAGGAATT
>CAMQHB010000117.1:0-3972 GCA_947001545.1 uncultured Collinsella sp. | reverse complement strand
CCCAACTAGGCCCTCAAAAGCTTAATTTCGCTGTTACTAAATTAGTGACAGTACTCATATTTAGCATTTTTTGTCCATGGAGTCCCAGGGAGGCGACAATTCGACTCCCCGGGACTGCTCACCTATTCGGAAATCGGCACTCCATGGCCCCAGGAGCCTTCCATGCCGCACACGGTCGAGGCAAACCCGGCAGCAAAGTCGAGTGCACGCTCGATGGCCTCGGCACCATCCTCGCCTCGCTTGGCGGAATCGAGATAGCACATCAAGAACGAAGTCAGGAACGAGTCACCCGCACCCATGGTGTCCTTCATTTCCGTTACCGGTTTAGCCAGCTGGCGGTAATAACGCTCGCCGTCGTAAGCAATGCAGCCCTCGGCGCCCGCCGTAGCCGACACAAAACGCGGACCCAGGCCCTTCACCCATGCCAGACGCTCGCGAATCTCGTCCTCGCTCGCGGCATCCGCCGCACTAAAGAAAGCGAAATCGACGTAGGGCGCAATCTGCTCGTAGTACTCGTCGGTGGAGTCGTCCGAAAAGTCAAAAGAGACCGTAACGCCCGCAGCCTTCAACTTGGGCAGCTCGCGCTCGGTAAAGCAGTAGTTGCCCGAATGAACCACATCGAACTGCTTCATGTACGCAAGGTCAAAGCGATCGAGGACATAGCGCGCATCGCCACGGATACCGCCCTCGTTGGAGCCAAGGAAAACACGGTCGCCGTTAACGACGGTCACGCGCGCAGCACCATTCTCACCGATGAGCTGCTTGCATTTGGCTAGTTCAACGTCCTCATCCTCAAGACTCGCAATCACGTGCTCGGCAGCAGCGTCATTACCAAAGATGCCCATATACGCGGAGCGCGCGGCTCCGCATTTCTTGGCATACACGGCAAAGTTCACCGCATTGCCACCCGGATACATCGTGCGAATATGCTCGTAGCGGTCGACGACGTTGTCGCCAAACCCCAGTGCGCTCACGTTAAATGCCATAGCGCGCCCCTCTCTTATGCCAGCGGAACCACTGTTGTGACAACAATGCCGCCCAGAATCTACGCGAGTTCCAGCAGGTCCGGCAGCTGGTCGATAATCTTGTCCGCGGCATCCTGGCTAAAGCCAAAGCGCTCCTCGCGCTTGGCAATGACCGTCAGGCCGGCTCGCTTACCCGCGGTAATGCCCGGAACGGAATCCTCAACGCAGCAGCAGCGATTCGCGGGCAGCCCCAGCAGGTCCAGCGCATGCAGGTAGATGTCGGGCTCGGGCTTGCTCTCCTTAAACTGCTCGCCGCTCACCACATACTCAAAGGCATCCGACAGCCCGCATGCGTTGAGCACTTCCTCGATGCTATCCATGGGAGACGAGCTGGCAAGCGCCACGCGAACGCCGCGGCGCGGCAGCTCTCGAATCGTATCCACGGCGCCTGGGTTAATCAAAGCCTGATAGTCGCGCGGACGCTTATGCGCCCACTCGTCCCAACGGGCCAACGCCTCCTCGCCAGTAAAATGCCCCCTACCGGCGCGCTCAAACCAATCGACCAGCATATGCAGGAAGAACTGATGCGAGGTACCGACCTGCCCATTCAACTCCTCTTGAGTCAGATTAAGCCCAAGCTCCTTGGCAAACGCGGCAGTCTCGCCCAGGTAGTAATACTCGGTATCGACAATGACGCCGTCCATGTCAAAGATAACGGCATCGAACGGAAATGCGGACACGGCACCCTCCCTAACAAAAGGGCGCCTGCAAGCAGACGCCCGAACCATGCATTATCGGCGATTCTAACCCAGCAGCTTATCCAGCGCCACTGCAATACCGTCTTCGTTGTTATTGGCGGTCACCATCTGGGCCACGGCCTTAACCTCGTCAACCGCGTTGCCCATGGCAACACCAGCGCCGGCCCACTCAATCATGGACTTGTCATTCTGGCCATCGCCAAACGAAACGACTTCGCTGGCATCGATGCCAAGCTTGGACAGCGAGCCCTCGAGCGCGCGAGCCTTATCGATGCCGGGCGCCGTATACTCGAAGTACCAGTCGGCCGTAAACATACCCGAAAGCGTCTGAGTAAAGGGCGCGTACATCTCCTCGTAATGCGCTTGCAGATAGGCCGGGTCGCCCGCGGTGAGCAATTTGTCCACCGGATAGGCATCTGCAACCTCATGGAGGCTCTCGACCTCACGGATCTTAAGGTCGCACGCATCGCGCTCGTATTTGACGATATTCTTCTGCGAGCCATCCGGCAGCGTAATCATGCAGTGGTACGAATCCTCAACATGCAGGTCGCGGCCGAGCGAGATGATGGGGATCACGTCGAAATTGCGCAGATGATCAATCAGACGGTGTAGTTCGTCAGCCGGCATGGCCTGGTCAAAAAGGACCTCATCGGTCTGAGCGTCGACCACGTGCGCACCATTAAAGGCAACTAGCAGACCGTCATGGTTTTGAAGGTCGAGCTCCTGCGCCAAGGCGTGCAGCCCCCATGCGGGACGGCCCGAGGCCAAGATGAGCTTAATGCCCGACTCCTGCGCCGCGAGCAGCTTCTCACGCGTGCGCGGGCTAATGACCTTCTGGTCGTTGGTAAGCGTGCCGTCGATATCCATTGCGATGGCCTTAATAGGCATATGTGCCTCCCTGTCATTGAGCAACCTTGTCTGAGTCATCATACAGAACACCCATCGCGACTCCGTTTACAACGGGCAAAAAGTCATATTGTCTCGAACATGAACGGCGCGTAGTCGTGAAGCTTTATCGCTCAGGTCAAATACGTCTGCTAGCGACGCTCATCCGTCGGTGCGCCGTCGACGATCGCGATGCCCGCCGAGGCACCCAACGCGCTGGCGCCGGCCTCGATGAATGCGCAAGCCTCTTCGTAATTATGGATACCGCCCGCCGCCTTGATTGCCACGGCATCGCCGAGCACCTCGTGCATCAGCCGCACGTCCTCGAGCTTAGCACCGCCAAAGCTTCTGCCGGTCGATGTCTTAAGGAATCCCGGCTTAGCCTCCAGCGCGATCTCGCATACACGGCGCTTAGCGGCGTCGTCGCCGTCCAGTTTGCACATCTCGACGATCACCTTGTCAGTGATGCCATGCGCACGACAAAAATCAGCAATGGTAGTCATCTCGCGCTCGATGGCATCAAAATCGCGGTTCTCGACCGACTCCTGATTCAAAACGTAGTCAATCTCGGTAAAGCCACACGCAGCGTATTCCTCAAACCTCGCAAGCTTCTCCTCAAGCGTCATAGTGCCCTGGGGAAAGTCGATAGCGCCGGCAAGGATGATGTCAGAGCCCTCGAGCATGTCGCGGCCCGTCTCGTACTCCTGCAGGTTCGCAAATACGCAGCGAAAGTTGTACTTTAACGCCTTCTCGACATACTGCTCAAACGTGTCCTCGGGGGCATCGATATAGTCGATGTATTTATTGATGGGTTTGGCAAGCGTCATGCTGGGCCTCCTTGTTCGGGGCTGACAACCGATTCGTGGTTTCACGCGAAAAACCACGTTCAATGTACGCCCGACATGCAAGGACAGCGTCCGCATTCCGACAAGTGGTATGAAATTAGCCGTAAACGTATATTTACGGACAGCGAATGGCACCGCACGCGGATGCCGACAGCAAGACATCCCCCCTCAATACACCCTCATGCCCCTTTACTGTTTGCGACCAGAAATGATGAGCTGCACAACGTCGTTAGCGGTCGAATTCGACCTCTGACGACGTCACGCGACCCATCGTATCTGGCCGACAACAGAAAAGGGGCCCGTATCTGTTGGGATACGGGCCCCTTTCGGCCGTGACCTATCTCAGCAACAAAGACTACTTGCAGTGAGCGCGGTAGAACTCGATCGCACCATCTTATCCGAGCCGGGGCACGTTCGCATAGCGTGGCGCGTGACGGTTGCAAAACCACCCCATTTGAAACAAAGGTTGATTTCCGATCTCAGCCGAACACATTGAGCAAATAGGCCGTTCCCGCAGTT
>CAMQHB010000116.1:0-4079 GCA_947001545.1 uncultured Collinsella sp. | reverse complement strand
GCGTCACCGGCGGCCTCACTGGGCCGTCTGCGGTACAGGAGCCAGCCCAGAGCCACAACTCCGAGCCCACCAGACGAGCGCGATTATCTCGTGTGCCCTCAGCTGCTGGAAAATAAAAAAGGCGGGGGGGGGGGCGGTGCAAACCCGCCCCCCCCCGCTTTGACATCGCGATGTGGCTATGACTGCGAGATGCCAGCGAATCGATTACTCGTCGTGCTTCTCCTCACGGCGTGCAGCAGCGCGTGCGTCGTGGATGCCCTTGATCGCGGCATGGCGAGCCGTTCGGGCATCATGGATGGCGTCGCGAGCCTCGGCGGTCGTCGCTTTGGCAGAGCGCAACTTGGCGGCCAGATCGGGGTTGGTTTCGGCGACCGCGGTAATCGCGGGGCCGTCGAGCTCCTCTTGCGTGGGCTCGGCCAAAAAGTCGATAGCATACTGGGCGGCCACCATGGAGCCCTTTGCCAGCACGGTCTCGTCGATCTTGTAGAAGCAGGAATGTTGGGCGTACGTGGCGCCAATCTTGGGGTTGCGCGTACCTACAAAGGCGAGCACGCCCGGTACGCGACGCAGGTACTCCGAAAAATCCTCGCCCGAAAGCGTGCCGCGATAATGGCCTTGGCCGGTGGGGCCCAGGCACTTGATTGCAGCCTGACGGCAGCGCTCGCTCGAGGCGGCGTCGTTTTCGACCTTGTAGTTGGCGATGGTGTAGTCGGTGAGCTCTGCCTCGGCGCCCAGAGCTGCCGCGGTATGCTCCACGATGCGGCGCATGAGCTCCGGCATTTCCTCGTGGGTCGAATCGCCGTAGGTGCGCACTGTGCCGGCGAGGTAGGCCGTGCCGGCGATAACGTTGCGCGCGGTTCCGCCATGCAGCTCGCCGACGGTGATGACGGCCGGCTCGTATGGGCTGATTTCGCGCGAAACGATGGTCTGCAGGGCATTGACGATCTCGGCGGCAACCATAACGGCGTCGTGGCCGCGCTGGGGCATGGCGCCGTGGCACGAGGTGCCGCGGACGTCGATGCGGAACCAGTCGGTATTGGCCATGCGCGGTCCGGACTCGCAGCTCACGGTGCCGGCGTCAACCTCGCTCCAGATATGCGCGGCGTAGGCACCATCGACGCCGTCGAGCACACCCGTGCCGATCATGAGCTTAGCGCCCTGGCCGTTTTCCTCGCTGGGCTGGAATACGATGCGGACTTCGCCGTGGATGTCGTCGGTCATATGGCGCAGGATTTGCAGCGTGCCGAGCATCATGGCGATGTGGCAGTCGTGGCCGCAGGCGTGCATGCAACCCTCGTTGACGCTGGCGAACTCCTCGCCGGTCTGCTCGGTGACGGGCAGGGCGTCGATATCGGCGCGCAGCAGGATACGGCGGCGCGGCGTGCCGTCCTCGCGGTAGGCATCCGGCGCGGTACCGCGAAGCGTTGCCACCAAGCCGGTCTTGAGCGGACGCTCGTAGGGGATATTCATGGCGTCGAGCTGGTTGGCGATGTCAGAGGTTGTGCGCTCCTCGGCAAGGCTCAGCTCCGGGTGCTTATGGAAGTGCCGGCGCTGCTTGATGATATAGGGCTCAAACTCGGCGGCGATATCTCGGATGGCCGCGGTGACGTCGTCTGCCGCGCGAACCTCGGTTGCCGCCATAATCTGCTGTGCCTTGGTTTTCGTCATGGTCGATTTGCTCCTTGCTGGGTTGATCGCAAAATCGTACAGGCTCTCTCCAGTATGCCACCTGCCGCTAGGGCTGGTAAAGCTGCCGTTTGCCGCTTGGCATTTTGTAACCGAGGCGGGGGAGTACACTCGGGGGTGTTGAATTTCCTGCCAGAGATGGGGATGCCCATGCAACATATCGATCGGATTATTCGCTCCAAGAACGTCTTTACCGCGCAAGACGGCATCGATACCGCCCGCGAGCTGGCGATTGCCATCGCAGGCGACCGTATCGTCGCAGTCGGTGCGCCCGATGACGTGATCGCCGCCGCTCCCGCCGCCACGTCGGTTATCGACTACGGCGAGCAGTTTGTCTGCCCCGGTTTCCATGACGCTCATCTGCACTTCTTCCATACCTCGGTCGGTTCCTCGCCGTACATGCTTATGGATATGGGCACGTCCGAGGCGGCGCTGGTGCAACATGCGCTCGAGTTTTCCCAGGACCTGCCCGACGACGCTTGGGTTGTGACGCAGGGCTGGCGCGACTACCGTTGGGACCCGCCCGAGCATCCTACCAAGGCGTCGCTCGATGCGGCATTCCCCGATCGTCCCTGCGTTATGTATTCGGGCGACGGGCACACGCTGTGGCTCAACAGCCGCGCACTCGAGGCGCTCGGCGTCACACGCGACAGCGAGCCGCCAGCGGGCGGTAGCTACGACAAGGACGCAAACGGCGAGCTCACGGGTATCGCTCACGAGGCGGCTGCCATGCAGCTGCTGCCGCGCTGCCTTGAGTGGCTGGGCGAAGATCGCATCGCAAGCGCTTACGCCGATCAAATGAGGCGTATGGCCGAGCAGGGCATCATCTCGATATGCGATATGTCGCTCATGCCCATGCCGGGCTGCGATTTTATCCGCGACGACGTCTATGACAAGCTGCAGGCAGCCGGCAAGTTGGGCATCCGAGCCCATCTGTTCCCCACGCTGCTGGATGACCAGTCGCGCCTGGAAGAGCTGCAGGCACGTTACGCGAACAACGCGCTGCTCTCGGCGCCAGGCTTTAAGCAGTTCTTCGACGGTGTGTCGAGCGAACACACGGCCTATCTCACCGAGCCCTATACCAACCCGCGCTTCCCGGGCGATCAGGGCCGTCTGACGGTTCCGGCTGAGCGCATGCGCAAACTGGTTCTGGCGGCCGCGGAGCGCGGTCACACCGTGCGCATCCACGTCATTGGTGACGGTGCGATTCATGCCGCGCTGGATATCTTCGAGGAAGCGGCCGACCTGTACGGCCTGCCCCAGCACGGCCATAACACGCTCGAGCACCTGGAGAACCTCCTGCCCAAGGACATCGATCGCTTGCGCAAGCTCAACGTGGTTGCTTCGAGCCAGCCCTGTCACATTACACTCGACCCGGGCGGCCCCGAGCGCGATCTGGGTCTGGAGCGCAGCCGCATCATGTGGCCGTTTGCGACCTATAAGCAGCGCGGCATTCGCCAAGCTTTCGGTACCGACAGCCCTATCACGCCCGTTACCAGCATGAACGTGCTCTACACGGCTATCACGCGCCAGGACCCCAAAAGCCACTGGCCCGAGGGCGGCTGGTTACCGAGCGAGCGCATCGGTGCAGCAACAGCCCTGCGCAACTACACCCTGGGCAGCGCGTACGCAGCGGGCGACGAGCAAAACCTCGGCAGCTTGGAGCCCGGCAAGTATGCCGACCTGGTAGTCCTGGACCAAAACCCGCTCACCATCGACCCCCAAGAGCTCCAGGCTACCAAGGTTCAAGCAACCTACCTGGCAGGTAACTTGATTTACGAGCGCTAAGTATTCATGCCGTACCGTTAAGCGCGGCTCGGGCAGCCAATTTTGGGATAACGCTCGAGCCGCGTTTGTTTGCCGGTGAGGATTTGTTAGGAGCGTCCCCGCTCTGCTGGATTTGGGCGCAGGGCGGACGCGCCGCTGCCCTGCGCGCTCAATTTGGACACCAGCAATGCTATCTCTTGGTGTTTTGCATACTTCCCATTACAGATTGCATAAAAAGGCTGGGATATTTTTCCTGATCCTGATGTACCCCCGCCCGTGCCGTGCAAAAAACGGGGTATTCAGCACCGCGAGCTCTGCCGGTGCCGCTGCAGTCGGGTAGCATTGCGGAGATCGACGTCATTTTGGGGTCCGACGTGGCGCGAGGCATGCTTGTTTGTCTCGACGAGGCCCGTCTGCCGACCCAAATCGCCGGCCGAAGGCTACCGTGGGACTAATTAGATGCGCCCGGTGCGTATGCATTTGTCCCGGCCTGCTGAAAACTCCCAAAAATGCACAGTGCTCCCCAGGGGACCCGTGCGCGCAACGAAAACCATGCCCATGTCGCTATCCGCATCGCCATTTTGCTGCACTAACTTTTCTGAATGCCGGGCTCGAATTAGTTAACC
>CAMQHB010000115.1:0-4119 GCA_947001545.1 uncultured Collinsella sp. | reverse complement strand
CCTGCTTTCTACGGCCAGGGAAGCGGCCCTTACACCAACATTCGGCACGCGATCGGGCATTCGCCACCGTCTGTCAAATCAACCTATCCGCATGAAACATTAAGGACGCATCAGGACCCTTCTCTCCGTTTTTCGCCCGTCATGAACTACTTGGTAGATTGTAAGGCATGTCCCACACATCAACTTAAACAAAAACCACCACAAAGGTGCCTGGCCCCTTTGTGGTGGAAATGACGTTTGCCCAGATAAAACCTACCAAAATAAACCTGTCCCTTTTTGGCAGGTTCAGCGTCAAGCCTTAAAGGTGGTCTTGGATGAGGTCGCAGATGGCTCGGGCGTCGTTGATGTTGATGGCTCGGGTCGCGAAGCCGGCGTCGAAGGCCTGACGCGCCAAGGCCTCATTGCAGGCAAGGGCCAGCGTGTGACCGTCGACCAGGTCGAGCGAGCTCTTGCCGCGCAGACGGTCGACACCGGAGCGCGCGACCACGATATTGTCGAAGCCCTCGGTCTTGTAGCCCTCGATGATCACCACGTCGACATCGTTGTAACGCGAAAGCAGCTCGCGCGCGGGCATCTCGTCCTCCTCGCGCGTGTCGGCGTACTCCGCCCAGCGCGTGGCGCAGATGAGGCCCACGTGCTTGGATCCAGCCTGGTGATGACGCCAGGTGTCCTTGGCAGGCACATCGATATCAAAGCCATGGTGCCCATGATGCTTGAGCGAACCCACGCGCAGGCCGCGGCGGGTGAGCTCGGCGATGACCTTCTCGACGAGTGTGGTCTTGCCCGAGTTTTGGTAGCCGATAAACGCGATCGCGGGGACGGCCGGTGTCGGAGCTGCGGGCGCGACGGTGGCAGGTGCGCTTGCGGGCGCGGCACCGTCAGCGGCCGCGGCCTCAACGGCAGCGGCCTGAAGCTCTGCGCGATCCCACACGCCCGAACGGCCGCCCTCCTTGTGCAGCAGGCGCACGTCGACGATCTCCATGCCGCGATCGACGGCCTTGCACATGTCGTAGATCGTTAGGCACGCGGCACTCGCGCCGGTCAGGGCCTCCATCTCGATACCCGTCTTGCCCGTCACGCCCGCCGTGACCAGCACGTGAAAGCCGACCTGTCCATCCGCGCGCGCCGGCGCCCAGCCCTCGGGCACGTCCTCGGCTGGCGTCCCCGCTGGAGCGATGGGCGCAATGTCGCACTTGCTCTTGGTAATGAGCAGCGGATGGCACATGGGGATGATGTCGCCCGTGCGCTTGATGGCCATAATGCCCGCCACGCGCGCGCAGGCAAGCACATCGCCCTTTTTGGCGCGGTCCTGCAGCACCATGGCCTGCGTCTCGGGGTGCATGAGGATGGTGCCCTCGGCGATGGCAATGCGATGGGTCTCGGCCTTGTCAGACACATCGACCATGCGTACCTCGCCCTTGGCGTCCACGTGCGTCAGCTCGTCGCGGCGGGCGTCACGGGTGGGCTCGGTGGCAGCACTGGCAGTCGGCTGCGCGGACGCGTCGGCGTTGCCAGCATTCGCCGCAGCCGTGACTTTGTGGGCAGACATCGCGGTCCTGCGAGCGGCCTTGGTGGCATCGGCGTACCTGCTCTTGGCCATATGATCATCCTCCGATTTGGGACATAAATCGTTGCGTGCCCTCAATTATCGCGTGTTCCTGCGGTTTGTGGGCCACGGCATCGCGCCAAATCGAAAGTACCTGCATATCATCACCACGGCGCAGCACCTCGCGCACCGAATATTCGGCATCGCTAAACAGGCACGGACGCACGTTGCCATCGGCCGTCAGGCGCAGACGGTTGCAATTCGCACAAAAATGATTGGACATGGCGCTAATGAAGCCGACCGTTCCCGCCGCGCCCGGAAAGTGCCAATAGCGCGCAGGACCCGCGCCGGCAGGAGCGTCGTTGATGTCGAGCGGCTCGAGCTCGCCCAGTCCCGCCGCGGCGGCCCCGGCATTGATGCGCGCCCGCAGCTCGTCGCTCGGCACGGTATCGCTCGCATCCCACAGCTCGGGATTGAGCGCGGGAGCATGCGGATCCACAGCGCAATGCGAGCTCGTGCGCTCGTCACCGATGGGCATATATTCGATAAAGCGCAGGTGGATGGGGCGATCGAGCGTGAGCCGCGCAAGGGCCGCCACATCCTGGTTGAGCCGGCGCACCACAACGCAGTTGACCTTAACGGGCTCAAAGCCCCAAGCCAGTGCCGCGTCGATGCCTGCCATGGTCCGCTCGAGCCGACCCAGGCGCGTGATCTTTCCAAAGAGCGAGGGGTCGAGTGTGTCGAGCGAGATGTTGACGCGGTCAAGCCCGGCATCTTTGAGCTGCGGCGCCAGCTTGGGCAGCAGGGCGCCGTTGGTGGTAAGCGAGATGTCCTCGATCTGCGGGATCGCGCGGATGTCGCGAATAAGCGGAATAATACGGCGGCTGACCAGTGGCTCGCCGCCCGTCAGGCGCACGCGGCGAATGCCCTCCCCCGCCACCAAGCGCACAAAGCGGGCGATTTCCTCGGCGCTGAGTAGCTCGTCGTGTGCACGGAGCGCCACGCCGTCGGCCGGCATGCAGTAAATGCATCGGAAATTGCACTTGTCGGTAACGGCAATGCGCAGGTAGTTGATATCGCGGCCAAAGCCGTCATGTTGCACGCGCCCGTCCACGCAGCCCTCCCCTCACGCGGCGTTTTATTCTTCGGAAAACATAATACCCCACGAGAGAATCATGCCGACACCCGTACGACAGGACAGGTCGCTTTGAGCAAGACCGGCTTCCCAAGCCCATCCTCAGCATGCAGACCATCACAACATTCGATGCTTTTCCCGATTTTGGCAAAAAACGTCGAATGTTGTGATGGCTTGCCTGCCCACAGCACCCCGCAGAAGGGCCGGAACGCCCCTAAAGGCCGCCGTCCCAGTGCCGAATCACGAATTCTCGCAGGTCGTTTTGACGTTTCTGGAACGCTTCGCTTCGGTCGCACTTAAGACCCATAGCGAGCGCGATGGCATTCATCGCCCGGTGCAATTGCAGCTGATGGGCAAACTGAGTCCCGGTGAGGACGATCATCCTAAAGCCCAGCGCGCTCAGCACGGTCATACGCTCCGCATCCGACGCGCTGCGCTGTTTATCAAGATGGTCCGAGCCGTTGTATTCAATCCCCGTACCGCTCGCAGGCGCATATACGTCGATTTCGAAATACCCGGCCTTAGCGAGATACTTGAACTCGTTGGGAACATCGACCCGATGGTTGAGCTCGACCTTGGCGTATCCCAGCCCGCCCTGGGAACGTTTTGCTACGATCATGATTGCGGTGGCCGTCTCCATGGGCGAACGAGCAGCGTCCTTTACACGCTTGAGCAACGAGGCCGCGCGTTTCACGCCTCGACGCGAAGGATTCTGCTCGCAAAAAGCACGCAGGTCGGCAACGGCATATCGTTGCGAGGCCTCAACATAATCATCGCTCGACAGATGGTTAAGGTGATACCGAGCACACACTTCAAATCCGTACTCAAGCTGCTCGAGCTCGCTCATCCACGAGCCCGCCTGGACAAGGCACATGGCCTCATCAACCACCAGAAGACCCTCTGCCACCTCGATAAGATGATCCGAAGGTATGGGCGCCCCAAACACATGGCGTCGGAGACCCGCCGGCCGAGAGCGTTCAAAATCGAAGCTAACCAGCGTATCAATACGACCGAGTTCCTCTTGAGGAATACCAAGTGAGACCAGATAGTCGGCGACAATCTCGACCGCTGCAGATATCCTCAATCCCTTGGCATCGAGCCCCAATTTGGGGAGGCTCGCAGTCGGCTCCACCTCGCCAGCAAATGAGCCCTCGTCGTATAGGCTGCTTGCCCGTGAGAGCGGCTCTAACGGGCGCGCCACGTTGTGGTACAGCCAGGCAGTCTTATGGGACAGGACGATCGGCAAGTCCATGAGCTCTCCAATGGGTCGGATAACCAACCTTATTCCCCTGCTCACGGATTCGCACACTTCCACGTACAAGAAAGCATTCCACCCGTACGAGCAACAGAAAAACCGTCCCAAAAATCGATGCTTTTCTTCAATATGGGGGTGCGGACGATTTCTTGGACCGCGCCTAGGCGTATCCAAGCTTCCTGC
>CAMQHB010000114.1:0-4259 GCA_947001545.1 uncultured Collinsella sp. | reverse complement strand
TGACCGACCAGGCTACCTACGACAAGATTCTTGAGCTGCTCGACCAGAACGCCGACCCGCAGTTCATCTTCGATGTGACCATGCAGAACCACTCGGGCTACGATACGGGTCTGGTGCCGGTCGACAAGCAAATGCACCTGAACATCGACACGACCGATTTGGACGCCAAGACCGTCGAGGACGGCACGCTGTCCGATGTCGACGAGTATGTCTCGTGCATCGAGCAGTCCGACCAGGCGCTTCGCTACTTCCTCAACGCCCTGAGCAAGCTCGACCGTAAGGTGGTCGTGGTGTTCTGGGGCGACCACCAGCCGTTCTTCCCGTCCAAGTTCAATGACAAGTGGTTTACCGGCGAAGACGATGCTACGCATCAGGAACGTCTGTGGCAGACCGACTACATCATCTGGGCTAACTACGACGTTGCCGGTTGCAACCAGACGAGTGAGGTCGACGACCTGTCCACCAACTACCTGTCTACCCAGCTCATGCAGCTGATCGGCGCACCGCTGACTGACTACCAGAAAGCGCACATGACGCTGCGCGAGTCGCTGCCCGCCATCAACTCCGTGGGCTACGAGGACGCCAGCCTGCGCTGGGCGCTTTCCTCCAACGTCACCGGTGACGACGCCGATGCCGCAGCCGCCACCAAGGCGCGCGAGGATTACGCCAAGATGCAGTACTACGAGATGTTCCGCGACGGCAAGAACGTGTACACCGAGCACTTCCAGACCGAGGCCAACGAGACCGACCCCAACCTGGCGCCAGGTACAACCAAGATCAAGTAGCGGGACGCATCCCGATTCGCCTACCCGGGCAATCCCCAACGAGGGCGGACGGGCGCCGGGTAACATCTGCTGCTCAGACAGTCCTGCGCAAGACGAAGGCCACATTAAGTGGCCTTCTTTGCGTGCGGAACTCGCGACAGACGTTACCCGGTGCCCGCTCGCCCTCGCCTCACAGCAGAGGCGCGGCCTGTCATGCGAGTCGCGGAAACTGTGTCCCAGAAATCATGCGCAAAGTGGGATGCGGTTTCCGCCTGCGGGCCCGTTGGAAAACTGCATCCCACTTCGGCTACAAATTCCGGGATGCACTTTCCGCCGAGGTCCTTAACCGGAAACTCCATCCCATTCCAAAGGCAAATTCCGGGACGCATCTTCCGCAACCTCATCCATCCGGAAAGCCCTTCCATCCGGAAAGCCCTTCCCACTCTGAATACATCCAGCGAACGTATGCGAGCGTGTTGTCCAGAACAGCCTCGTCATCGGGGTGATGGAAAAAGTCGCCCCAAACGCTTGCAGCGGTTGTGCCCACAAGTGTCAAGAAAAAAGCCTCGAGAACTTCGAGGCTTTCACATTTGTATTGTTTTGCACGAAGGATCGCGGACGGCGAAGCTACTCTCCCAGTACGGCCTTCTTGGCGGCTGCGGCCATGTTATCCAGATCTTCCTTGGTGGGATGGTCCTTCGCAGCAATCCAGTTGTCGAGCAGCATCTTATAGCGCGCGTTGTCGGGATCTTGCTCGAGCATGGCCTCGTAGCGCTGCTTGACCGCGGGACCCATCTTGCCCTGGCACATCGCCCAGCCCGCAAGCTCGGCATCCCCAGCCAAATTGGAAGTCACGCGATCAATAATCTGCTGGTAATAGCTCTGGTCGGCCCCAAAACCGCAGGTGCCAAACAGGAAGACGCGCTTGCCGTGCAAGGCGGAGAGCAACGCCGCGACCGAAGGCGTGCACGCGCCCTTGTCGCACCAAAAACCGACGAGCACCGTGTCGGCCGCGCAGGCGCCCTGCGCCTCGAGCGCAACCTGATCTGCATCCGCATCGTCGCTCAACGCCGCGGCATGGACAAACTCAACACCCGCAGCCTGCAGAGCGCGCTTGATCGCGCCCGAAACCATCCTGGTATTACCGCTCTTGCTGTTAACCACCAAAGAGCACGTCATAGTCACGTTGCCTCGTATCCCCCAAAACTAAAGCCACTAATGCAATTTATTAGATGAATATCTTAGTACTAACGTGACAGATGTAAACCACCGTCTGTCGATTGATTAATTTGCCCCACGGGCTTGCTCACTGGGCAAACTGGCTGCGATAGAGTTCGGCGTAGAAGCCGCCTGCCGCTAGCAGCTCGTCGTGCGTGCCGCGCTCGATAATCTGGCCGTCGCGCATCACCAGAATGCAGTCGGCGTTGCGGATCGTCGACAGGCGGTGCGCCACCACAAAGCTTGTGCGGCCGGCCATAAGCTCGTCGAACGCCGCCTGCACCTGCAGCTCGGTGCGGGTATCGATGCTCGAGGTCGCCTCGTCCAGCAGCAGAATCGCCGGGTCGGTGAGCATGACGCGCGCGATGCACAGCAGCTGTTTTTGACCCTGGCTAAACGTGCCGCCGTCCTCGCCGATTACCGTATCGTAGCCGCCTGGCAGCTGCACGATAAACTTGTGCGCGTGCGCGCGCTTGGCAGCTTCGATAACCTGCTCGCGCGTGGCGTCGGGACAGCCGTAGGCGATGTTTTCCGCCACCGTGCCCTCGAACAGCCAAGTGTCCTGCAACACCATGCCAAAGGCGCGGCGCAAGCTTGCGCGCGTGTAATCACGCGAGGAACGGCCATCGACCGCAATGCGACCGGCATCGATATCGTAAAAACGCAGTAGCAAATTGATGAGCGTCGTCTTGCCACAGCCCGTAGGACCGACCAGGGCAAAGCGCATGCCGGGCTTAGCCTTGATGCAGATGTCCTGCAGCAGCCTGCGGTCGGGCACGTAGCTAAAGTCCACATGCTCAAGGGCGACCTCGCCCTGCGGTGCGGCAAGTTCCACGGCATCTGGCGCGTCGGGCTCCTGCTCGCGTGCATCGAGCAGCGCAAACATGCGGCGCGCCGAGGCATAGGCCGTCTGGATCTGCGTGATGACGTTGGTGACCTCGTTGAACGGCTTGGTGTACTGGTTGGCGTAAGACAGGAAGATCTGCACACCGCCCACCGTGAGCGCCGCGGGCACGCCCGTAATCACGCCAACGCAGCCGATCACGGCCACCACGGCATAGATGATGTTGTTGATAAAGCGCGTGCCGGGGTTAGAGAGCGAACCCATAAACTGCGCGCGCTCACCCGCGGTGTAGAGCTCGGCGTTGAGGGCGTCGAAACGCTGCTGCGCGTTCGGTCCATAGGCGAAGGCGTCCACGAGCTTTTGCTCACCCACATACTCCTCGATATGGCCGCCCAGCTGGCCCTGAATGCGCTGCTGCGCTGTAAAGCTCTTGTTGGAGAGCTTGGCGATGGCGCCCGCCGCAAAGATGGAAAGAGGTGTGACAAGCACCACCACGAGCGTCATGGTCAGGTTGATGGAGAGCATAAACGCGAGCGTGCCCACGATAGTGATGACTCCAGTAAAGAGTTGCGTGAAGCCCTGCAGCAGGCCGTCGCCCACCTGGTCGACATCGTTGACCACACGGCTCATAAGGTCGCCGTGGGCATGGCTGTCGATAAAGCTGAGCGGCATGCGGCTGAGCTTGTCGCTCGCCTCCACGCGCATGTCGCGCACCGTCTCGTAGGACAGGCGGTTAACACAGTAGCCCTGCAGCCACTGGAACGCCGCAGCGCCCATCACGACAATCGCGAGCTTGGTGACAAGCGGCAGCAGCGCATCGAAGTCCACCTGTCCGGCGGCAACGATGAGATCGATGCCCTCGCCGACGAGGATGGGCGTATAGAGTTGCAGAATCACCGAGATGGCGGCACTCACAAACGACGCCGCAAACGAGATGCGGTGCGGACGGACGTAGCCCATCAGGCGGCGAGTCACCGCGCCCACGGGGTAGCGCTCGGGGTCGCCGGGCTGGCGCGGGCCGTCACCCAGATCGTTGAGGTTATCGCTACCGGACACATTGGCCGTCATCGTGGCGACCGAACCGGAAGAAGTATACGGATTCATTTAGCAGCCCTCCTTTGCGCGGGTGGATGCAGGGGCGGAGTCCGAAGCGGGCGTCGCACTCCCCTGCTGACCCTCGAGCTCCTCGCGGCGAAGCTGCGACTGGCAAATCTCGCGGTAGAGCTGGCAGGTCGTGTAGAGCTCATCGTGCGCGCCCAGGCCCGCGACCGAACCGTGGTCAAGTACGCAGATCATATCGGCGTCGCGCACGGTCGAGACACGTTGGCTCACGATGACGGTCGTGAGCGGCAGCCCGCCCTCGGCGGCACCGCGCACACTGCGCTCGCGGATGGCATGGCGAAGCGCCGCGTCGGTCTTAAAGTCGAGCGCCG
>CAMQHB010000113.1:0-4314 GCA_947001545.1 uncultured Collinsella sp. | reverse complement strand
ATGACTAGTCGATTAGGAGTATCATCATCTGCGCAAATAAGCACGAAAGAGCATATTAGAGATTGAGAGCGTATGGCCGATACCGCATCTAAGCACATTGACATGACCACCGGATCGCTGTGGCGTAATATTCCCCTGTTCGCCTTCCCCGTGGCCGCCACGAGCATCTTGGAACAGCTGTCGAACCTCATCGCCACGGTCATCATCGGTAACTTCTCGGGCGACCAGGGAACCCTCGCCATGGCGGCAGTCGGCTCTAATGTTCCGCTTACCAGCCTTATGCTCAACCTGTTTATTGGCATGTCGCTTGGCTCCAACGTGGTCATCGCCAACGCTATCGGCCGCAACGATCAGAACATGGTCAAACGCGCCGTCCATACCTCGATTTTAATGGCGCTCGTGGGCTTTGTCGTCATCGCGCTGGGCGAGATCTTTGCCGAACCCATGCTCACCGCGCTCAACGTTCCCGCCGAAACCATGCCGCTCGCCTCACTCTACCTACGCGTCTTTTTGCTGAGCATGCCCTCAATCTTGCTTTACAACTTTGAGGCCGCGATCTTCCGCTCCGTCGGCATCACCCGCATGCCGCTGCAGGCGCTTGCCGTGTCCACCGTCCTCAACATTGGCCTGGACCTCATCTTTGTCCCCGTGCTCCACTGGGGCGTCGCGGGCGTCGCCATCGCCACCGCCATCGCCTACACCGCCAGCGCCGCCACGCTCTTTATCCGCCTGCTCAAGACCGACTCCGTCGTCCGCGTCACCCCGCGCGACCTGGCTATCGACCCCGTCGCCCTCAAGCGCATCGTCAAGATTGGCCTGCCCGCCGGCATCCAAAGCGCCGTCTTTGCCGTCGCCAACATCATCATCCAGTCTGCCATCAACAGCCTGGGCACCGAGGTCATGGCGGCATCGAGCGCCGCCATGAGCCTGGAGTACGTGTGCTACAACCTGCTCAACAGCTTTAGCCAGGCTTGCACCACCTTTGTGGGACAAAACCACGGTGCCCGCCAGATCGACCGCTGCACCAAGACCCTTAAGGTCTGTCTGGTCGAAGGCGGTATCGTTGCACTCACCACGATTATCGTTATTGTCGGTCTAGGGCGCGAGATCCTATCGCTGTTCAACAGCGACCCCAACATCGTCTCGATCGGCTATATCCGCGTGTGCTCGATCTTCCCGGCGTACGCCTTTAGCATGTTCTACGAAAACATGTCAGGCTACCTGCGCGGCTTTGGTATCTCGCTCACGCCCGCCCTCATCACCATGATCTGTGTCTGCGGCATCCGCTTCTATTGGGTGTTCTGCGTGTTCCCGCACTTCCGCACCTTTGCGAACATCATGATGGTCTACCCCATCAGCCTGGGCACCACGGCATTCTTTATGGTCGTAGCGGTATTGCTCTGCCACCCGGCACGCACCTATCGCGCCACCCAAGCCAAAGCGACAGCCCGCTAAACACCGCACTCAACGCCACGCCAGTCATTAATTGACAATATGCGAGCTCATATAGTCGATAAAGCGCCTCGTGGCGATGGGCATGGTGTCCCAGCTGCGCCAGGCCGCCACTACGTCGCGCGAGGGGGCATGCACGATGGGACGTACGCGAATATCGGCACGCATGCCCTCGACGGTACGGCGATATAGCATGCTCACGCCTAGGCCCTCCTCCACCATCGCCATGATGGTGTAGTCGTCGGTCACCTCACTCGTCACGTGCGGTGACAGGCCATGCGTTGCGAATGCATCGAGCACCAGACTCTGTTCGCCCTCATCCAGCAACACAAACGGCTCGGACGCCAGATCGGCGAGCGTCACCTTTTCCTTTGCCGTCAGCGGATGCGCGGCCGGCAACAGCGCCACCAACTCGTCGTGATAGACCACGCGCTTCTCGAGCCCAGTGGTAAACCCACGCGCCGTAAAGCAAAAATCCACCACGCCGTCGTGCACCCACTGGGCGTTGCGCGTGTAATCGCCCTGCTTGAGGGTAAAGCGTACGCCAGGATGCAGCGCACCAAAGTCGCGGATCACACGCGGCAGCACGGTACGACTCACGTTGGTAAACGTCGCGATGCGAATATCGGTCGACGAAAGCCCCAGCAGTTCCCGGCGCTTGCCCTCGAGCTCGGCCTCGGCAGTCACGATCTGGCGCAGGTACGGCAGATATTGCTTACCGTCGCGCGTAAGCGAAACGCCCTGCTTACCGCGCTCGACAAGCGTGGTGCCCAGCTCGCGCTCAAGTGCCTTGACGGCCTGACTCACCGCGCTTTGCGTATAGCCCAGCTCGTCGGCCGCGCCCTTAAGACTGCCGCGATCGACCACCATACAAACAATCTGGTACCGCGATGTCATCGTGCCTCCACATCAATGCAGCCGTAAAACGTTTTGCCAGCGCTTTTTCTGTCAACATTAGTTTTTCTTAATCATACTGAAGATACATTCGTTTTACTACATCCACATCTGGGAGCAGAATCCTTTTTACGAAACCGTTCTGTAACAAAAGGAGTCCCATGGATCGCAAAAAAGCAATCGCGCTCTCATTTTCCGTTCCCGTCGCATGGGGCTTTTCGTATCCCCTCATGAAGATCGGCATGGACAGCATGAACGCCACGAGCATCGTCGCGCTACGCTGCATCATCGCCTTTGTGGTCTGCCTGCTGCTCTTCCACAAGCACGCGTTGCGCATCAACCGCGACCTTATGGTTCGCGCCGCCATCATCGGCGCCATCATGGCAACCGAGCTCACCTGCATGTGCCTGGGCTCCAGCCTCACCTCTGCCTCCACTGCCGGCTTTTTGCAGAGCCTGACGGTCGTGATCGTGCCGTTTGCCAACGCCGCCCTGCTGCGCCGCGCCCCCGAGCGCAAAGTGCTCATCGGCACCGCCATCGTCACCTGCGGCATGTTGCTGCTCTCGGGCACCGACTTCACCAGCCTGAATCCGGGCGCGCTCATCATGCTGCTCTCGGCCTTTATCTATGCCAGCCACATTATCGTGGCCAAGCGCTTTGTCGAAGAAGTCGATCCGCTTGCTCTGGGCGTTTGGCAGCTGGGCTTCGGCGGCTTGTTCTCGGGCATCGCCGCATGCGTCTTTGGCGGTTTCACACTTCCCAGTACGCCCAGCGAGATCGTGGTCGTCGTCGCGCTCGCACTCATCTGCTCTGCCTACGGCTTTATCACCCAGACGCTCGTGCAGCCCCACGTACCCGCCGAGACCACCGGCTTCGCCTTCTCGCTTGAGCCGGTCTGCTCCGCTGTCTTCTCGTTCTTCCTAGTCGGCGAGGTCCTGAGCCCCATCGCCTTCCTGGGTGCAGCTCTCATCCTCACCGGCGTCATGGCGGCAACCGTCGAGCTTCCGCGCCTCCGCGCACATGGACGCGCTCGTATGGCAGGAGCGCCCGAGCGCGCCTCGTAGACCCCGCTCTTCATGCAGCCGCGGCATAAAGGCAACCGGTGCGCCTTTACAATAGATGCCAACAGAGCATCTGCCATAAAGGAGCCCCATGGACACCGCAACCCGCGACCGCAACATAGCAACTTGGTTGGGCAATGCGCCGCAGCCGGTACGTGACACTACGAACCAGCTGCTCGAGCGCATCGCCCTTTTGCGTGCCGAGCAGACTATCTACCCGGCACAAGACGACATCCTCAATGCCCTCGCCTACACCCCGGCCGACCAGGTCAAAGTTGTCATCTTGGGTCAAGACCCCTATCACGGACCCAACCAGGCCATGGGACTGTCGTTCTCGGTCCCCGCGACGCAAACCAAGTTGCCGCCGAGCCTGCGCAACATCTATAAAGAACTCAAAGCCGATCTGGGTTGCCCCATTCCCGCCACAGGAGACCTAACCCCATGGGCACAGCAGGGCGTCCTGCTTCTCAACACCACGCTCACCGTGCGCGAGCATGCCGCGAACTCGCACGCCAAACTGGGCTGGAGCACGCTCACCGACTACGTTATCGAACGCTGCTGTCAGCTGCCCCAGCCGGTAGTCTTTTTGGCATGGGGCCGCTTTGCTCAGCAGATGGTCGAAGGCAAGCTCGTCGCAACTGGTGCGGGCAAGACAACCGGCAAGTTCTGCCTGGCCTCTACGCACCCCTCGCCGCTTTCGGCCAACCGTGCCACGGCAGAACTCCCCGCCTTTATGGGATCGCGTCCCTTCTCGGCAGCCAATCGGCTACTCGAACAGCACGGCTCGACCCCCGTCAACTGGACTTGCCTCGGCTAAAAATCGATACATCAAAAACGCGCCCGACGGCTTTCTGAACTGCCTCCCATTTCTTGGACATGAGAAATGGGAGGCTTTTTATGCGTGTCG
>CAMQHB010000112.1:0-4381 GCA_947001545.1 uncultured Collinsella sp. | reverse complement strand
ATAAGAAATCTTATATGAATTGACTTAGATTTTGTATATTCCGGCCCATAAGGGGATACACTACATCCTGAAAGACAAGCCGAAGCGCCGCGCGACAGACCGTCGAGGCGGCGCGAACGCAAAAGAGAGAGGGAATTTCTAATGAGTAAGATTCTTGGTATCGACCTTGGTACTACTAACTCCGCTATGGCCGTCCTCGAGGGCGGTTCTCCGACCATTATCGTGAACGCCGAGGGCGACCGCACCACCCCGTCCGTTGTGGGCTTCCGCGCCGACGGCGACCGCGTCGTGGGTAAGGCCGCTAAGAACCAGGCTGTCACCAACCCCAAGAACACCGTGTTCTCCATCAAGCGCTTCATGGGCCGCAAGTACTCCGAGTGCACCTCCGAGATCAAGACCGTGCCGTACGAGGTCAAGGAGGGCCAGGGCGGCCGTGCCGTCGTCGACATCGAGGGCAAGGATTACACCGCCGAGCAGGTGAGCGCCATGACGCTCGCAAAGATGAAGGCTGACGCCGAGAAGTATCTGGGCGAGACCGTCACCGACGCCGTCATCACCGTCCCGGCCTACTTCAACGACGCTCAGCGTCAGGCCACCAAGGATGCCGGTAAGATCGCCGGCCTCAACGTCAAGCGTATCGTCAACGAGCCGACCGCTGCTGCCCTGGCCTATGGCTTGGACAAGCAGGGCACCGATCAGCGCATCCTGGTCTTCGACCTGGGCGGCGGCACCTTCGATGTCTCCATCCTCGACCTCGCCGACGGCGTGTTTGAGGTTCTGTCCACCTCGGGCGACAACCACCTGGGCGGCGACGACTGGGATCAGCGCGTCATCGACTGGATGGCCGACAAGTTCCAGCAGGAGAACGGCGTCGATCTGCGTCAGGACCCCATGGCCCTGCAGCGTCTGAAGGAGGCTGCCGAGAACGCCAAGAAGGAGCTCTCCGCGGCGCAGCAGTCCACCATCAACCTGCCGTTCATTACCATGAACCAGTCCGGCCCGCTGCACCTCAACTACACGCTGACCCGCGCCGAGTTCGAGAAGATCACCCGCGACCTGCTCGAGCGCTGCAAGCAGCCTGTCACCAACGCCCTGCGCGACGCTAAGCTCAAGCTCTCCGATCTGACCGAGGTCATCCTCGTCGGCGGTTCCACCCGTATGCCCGCTGTCCAGGATCTGGTCAAGACCATGACCGGCAAGCAGCCCAACATGTCCGTGAACCCCGATGAGGTCGTTGCCGACGGCGCTGCCGTCCAGGGCGGCGTGCTCACCGGTGACGTCGAGGGCATCCTGCTGCTCGACGTAACCCCGCTGTCGCTGGGCGTTGAGACCATGGGCGGCATCATGACCAAGATGATCGACCGCAACACCACGATCCCGACCTCCAAGACCGAGGTCTACTCCACCGCAGCCGACAACCAGACCAGCGTCGAGATCAACGTGCTCCAGGGCGAGCGCGAGCTTGCCCGCGACAACAAGTCGCTCGGTAAGTTCCAGCTGACCGGTATCCCGGCTGCCCGCCGCGGCGTGCCGCAGATCGAAGTCACCTTCGACATCGACGCCAACGGCATCGTCAAGGTCTCCGCTAAGGACAAGGGCACCGGCAAGGAGCAGCAGATCACCATTTCCGGTTCCACCGCTCTGTCCGACGACGAAGTCGATCGTATGGTCAAGGACGCCGAGGCTCATGCCGAGGAGGACAAGAAGCAGAAGGAAGAGGTCGAGGTCCGCAACCAGACCGATAGCCTGTGCTACTCCACCGAGCAGACCCTCAACGAGCTGGGCGACAAGGTTTCCGCCGACGTGAAGTCCAAGGCCGAGGCCGCTATCGCCGACGCCAAGAAGGCACTCGAGGGCTCTGACGTCGAGGCCATCAAGGCCGCTGGCGAGTCCCTGCAGTCCGTGGCCTACGAGCTGGCTCAGGTTGTCTACGCCGACGCTCAGCAGCAGACCGACGGCGCCGCCGGTGCCCAGCCTGCCGACGATGACGTTGTCGACGCCGACTACGAGGTTGTGGACGACGAGGACAAGTAATCATGTCCGCCCGTAAAGCTCGCACGGAGGCGGCTGCCGCTAGCGCCGCCCCTGTTGACTCTGAGGAGAAGGACGTGAAGATTCCCGTAGAGGCCGTCGACGATACCGAGGTCAACGAGACCGAGGCCGCCGAGGCTGCCGAGAACCAGGTAGAGGATTCCAACAAGGAGGCGACGATGACCGAGGACGAGATGGTGGAAGCTGCTATCCGCGCCGGTGAGGAAGCCGCCGACAACGACTTTAAGCTCAAGTTTGAGCAGGCCCAGAAAGAGCTTGCCGACGTGCGCAGCGAGCTCGATGCTGCGGCAGAGGCTCAGAAGGCCGCCGAGGACAAGGCAAAGGACGCCACCGAGCGCACCGCCCGTCTACAGGCCGACTGGGAGAACTTCCGTCGCCGCACCGCCAACGAGCGCATCGCCGAGCGCGAGCGCGCGACCGAGAAGCTCGTCACTGCGCTGCTGCCGGTGGTTGACGATATCGAGCGTGCAATCGACCATGCCCGTAGCCAGGAGCTTTCCGACGATTTTAAGCAGTTCGTCGATGGCGTTGACGCTGTGCATGCCAAGCTGCTCGATGTGTTTGCGCACGAGGGCGTTGAGCCCATCGACCCCAAGGGCGAGGCGTTCGATCCACTCGAGCACCAGGCCGTGGGGCGTGTCGAGGACGCATCGCAGTACGACGAGACCGTCAACGACGTGTACCAGAAGGGCTTCCGCATGGCGGACCGCATCCTGCGCTCCGCGATGGTGACGGTGACCTACGGTGGCGAGAAGCGCCCCGCACCGGAGCCCGAAGCGGCGCCCGAGGATGCCACGGCCGATACGGCCGAGGGCACCGAGGAGTAATTGAGAAGGGCCCCGGGGCAACACCCGGGGCCCTTTCTGGCCAAGTGCCATATGACAGCATGAGTCGCCGTCCGCAGGGACGGCGGATATAACAGGAGAGGAGCTACGATGGCTGCAGGCAAAACCTTCTATGACATCCTGGGCGTATCCAAGAGCGCCTCCGACAAAGAGATCAAGAGCGCGTTTCGCAAGCTCGCGCAAAAATATCACCCCGATGCCGGCGGCGACGAGGCCAAGTTTAAGGAGATTAGCGAGGCCTACGAGACGCTTTCGGACGAGAAGAAGCGCAAAGAGTACGACCAGATGCTCATGTTCGGCGGCATGCCGGGCGCGGGCGGCGCGTATGGCGGTAGCTACGGCGCCGGTGCCGGCGCGAGCGGTTGGGGCGATATCTTCGACAGCATCTTCAGCGGCAACGGCGCCTGGGGCAGCGACTGGGGCTCGGGCTTTGCCGGTGCCGCGGGTGCTGCCAGTGCGGGCGCGGGCCGCAACCGCGCACGCAAGGGCGGCGACCTGTCGCTGACCGTCGATGTGACGGCCGAGGACGCGTTTCGCGGCGTGACGCACAAGGTTACCTACCGCATTCCCTCGACGGGCGAGCAGCAGACCATTACGGTCTCGGTGCCTGCGGGTGCGGTCGACGGCGGCAAACTGCGCTACAAGCGTCGTGGCGAGTACGGCGTTGCCGGCGGCGAGCGCGGCGACCTGGTCGTGACCACGCACGTGGAGGAGCATCCGCTGTTTAAGCGCAAGGGTGCCGACGTGACCATGGAGGTGCCGATCTCGGTCTACGAGGCGGCGCTCGGCTGCACGGTTGATGTGCCCACGCCCGGCGGCGCGACGGTTCGTCTGAAGGTGCCCGCTGGCACCCAGACGGGCAAGAAGTTCCGCTTTAAGGAATTGGGGGCGCCCGACGTTAAGCACCGTGGCCGCACGGGTGCGCTGCTCGTCGAGATCAAGGTGCAGGTTCCCTCGAACCTGTCCGACGATGAGCGCGATGCCATGACCAAGCTGCGCGAGGCCGACACGCGCGATTATCGCGAGAAGGTCAACCGTTACAAGGCGACGTTCTAGGGCGGTCGTGGCGCACGCCCGCGCCCGCGGGCTTATGATGGACGATAACGAGACGGAAAGGGGTCAGGTAGCATGGCCGAGGACAATAGGAACAAACCGCTGTACATGATCAGCGTGGCGGCCGAGCTGACCGGCATGCATCCGCAGACTCTGCGCGTCTACGAGTCCAAGGGCCTGGTGAACCCCCAGCGCTCGGGCGGCAACACGCGCCTGTATTCGCGTGCCGATATCGAGCGCCTGGAGCTCATCAACCAACTGACCGACGAGGGCATCAACCTCGCCGGCGTGGTGCGCATCCTCGATATGAAGGAGCGTGCCGAGGAACGTGAGCGCGAGAACGAAAAGCTCCGCGCCCGCGTGCGCCAGCTCGAGGACGAGCTGCACGAGTACAAGATGCAGAAGAAGATCACCGCCCTGGCCCCGCGCGA
>CAMQHB010000111.1:0-4472 GCA_947001545.1 uncultured Collinsella sp. | reverse complement strand
CCCCCGGATTCCCTGCGTTTACGGCCTTGAGGTCGGCGGGCGGAGAAGGATGTGGTCGATAGGGATACGTGTCCCCTTCGCTGTTTCGCGCTTTGCGCGAAAGGCGCGTTACTTTGGGATGGGTGGGGAACGTGGTTGTTTTGGCAACTGATCTCCGCCACAAATTACCCTTGGCATACTTGCGCGAAAGCCTACTGGTGCTACACTTGCAATTGCTGTTTCAGGGCGGGGTGGAATTCCCCACTGGCGGTAAATCGGGCGGTGCCAAAGGGGCACCGTGGCGCAGGCGAGGTGTCTGCGACCGAGCCGATGAGTCCGCGACCCGTGCGTGTGTTGGTTCGCATGTCGGCTGAACTGGTGAGATCCCAGTACCAACGGTTAGAGTCCGGATGAAAGAGGCAGGTGATCTTATGTCTGAACAGTCGCAGCATATCCATTTTGAGAACACGAATAGGTGGAGCACCAAACAGCTCGTTACCATGGCGTTGATGTGCGCCCTGGGAGCACTGTTTATGTATGTGCAGCTGCCCATCCTCCCGTCGGCGCCGTTTTTGACGTATGACCCGTCGCTGGTGCCGGCGATGGTGTGTGGATTTGCGTACGGCCCTGGTGCCGGCACTGCCGTTGCCGCTATGGCGATCGTTATCCATGCACTCACTACGGGTGACTGGGTCGGCGCGCTTATGAACCTGGTTGCCACGCTGGGCTACATTCTGCCTGCGGCTATCGTCTATCAGAAGATGCACACCTACAAGGGTGCCGTGATTGGTCTGGTGCTCGGCGTCATTGCCGCTACGGTGCTGTCCATGGTCGCGAACCTTACCATTGGCGTTTGGTTCTGGTATGGCTCGGTCGATGTGATCGCCCCGCTCATGATTCCTGCCGTGCTGCCGTTCAACCTTATCAAGACCGTGCTTAACTCGGTGTTGACGCTGGCGGTGTATAAGGCGGTCTCCGACCTCATCACGCCTAAAAAGGACCAGGTCAAAGGCTGCGCATGATTGAGTGTCGGGGCGTTTCCTTTAGCTATGACGGTGCCGTACCGGCACTCGACGGCGTCGATCTGAACATCGAGGATGGCGAGTTTTTCTGCATCCTCGGTGGCAATGGGTCGGGCAAGTCGACGTTTGCCAAGCATCTGAATGCGCTGCTGCAGCCCGATGCGGGCACGGTGCGCATCGATGGCATAGATGCGTCCGACCCCGAGCTGGTCTACGACATTCGTTCGACCGCGGGCATGGTATTCCAGAATCCTGATGATCAGCTGGTGGCAACGCTTGTCGAAGATGATGTTGCGTTTGGTCCCGAAAACCTTGGCGTACCATCGGCGCAAATTACGCAGCGCGTACGCGAGGCACTGAAGGGCGTGGGCCTGGTGGGCTTTGAGCGCCACGAGACCCATGCGCTTTCGGGTGGCCAAAAGCAACGCGCGGCGCTTGCCGGCGTGCTCGCCATGGAGCCGCGCGTGCTCATATTGGACGAGGCGTCCTCGATGCTCGATCCGCGCGGACGCAAGGGCCTTATGAAGGCTTGCCGCGCGTTGCACGATCGCGGCATGACCATCGTGATGATTACGCACTTTATGGAAGAGGCTGCCGAGGCCGATCGTGTCGCGGTGTTTCGGGCGGGGCGCGTTGCCATGCTCGGTACGCCCGAGGAAATCTTGACGCGGGCGGATGAGCTTGCGCAGCTCAACCTGGATATGCCGGCGTCGTGTCGTCTGGGCAGGTCGCTTCGTGCGAAGGGCGTGCCCGTTTGCGCGCAGGTGCGCGAGGCGGATATGGTCGCCGAGATTGCACAGGCTTATGCCGAGCGGAGTGGGGCGGACATAGCAGGGCAGCCTTCCGCATCCGATTCCCATGTGCTTGACAATGGATCCTCTGCGGCCGACGGGATAGCCGCGTCGGAGCCCGTTATCGAGATTTCGCACCTCTCGCATAGTTACTCGCTGAGCGCCTGCGAGCGCCGTCGCTGGCGCAAGCGCTCGGCCACTGCGGGCGCATCGAGCAAACAGGCCCTTTGGGGCAACGATCCAAACAGCCTCTGGGCGCTTCGTGATGTTACGCTGACGGTGCGTCGTGGCGAGTTTCTGGGACTGGCAGGTCATACCGGTTCGGGTAAGTCGACGCTGGTCCAGCATCTCAACGGTTTGATTCGCCCCCAGGAGGGATCCGTTCGCGCGCTGGGGCTCGATCTGTCAAACAAGAAAGACGCCGCCGCGGTTAAGGCCAAGGTCGGCGTGGTGTTTCAATATCCTGAGCGTCAGCTGTTTGCCGAAACCGTGGCGCAAGACGTGGCGTTTGGTCCGCATAACCTTGGCTTGCCGCAAGATGAAGTCGACCGTCGTGTCGAGTCATCGCTCTCACGCGTGGGCCTCGACCTTTCCACGGTCGGCGACAAGAGCCCCTTTGAGCTTTCGGGCGGTCAGCAACGGAGTGTGGCATTCGCCGGCGTGCTCGCCATGGAGCCCGAAGTCCTGGTGCTCGATGAGCCCATGGCGGGGCTCGATCCGGCTGCGCGCAGGGATTTCCTTGAGCTTATCGATCGACTTCACCGCGATGGCCTGACCGTTGTCATGGTTTCGCATAGTATGGACGACCTGGCCAATTGCTGCGACCGTATCGTCGTAATGAACGAAGGTGCGGTGTTTGCCGAGGGAACCCCCGTGCAGGTGTTTGCGCATGCCGATGAGCTCAAGTCGATCGGCTTGGGCGTACCTGCTGCTCAGCGTATGGCGCTGGCGCTTACGGAGGCGGGCGTGCCGCTGCGTCGCGGCGGGCTCCATACGGTTGAGTCGTTGGCCGACGAGTTGGCAAATTTGCTGATCGGTCGCTCAGACGGTTCTTCTAACGTCTCGGACATTGCTAAATCCAAGACGGTCGCGCGAGAGGAGGGCTGCTGATGGAGGCGTTTTCGTTTGGCAGCTACTATCCCGGCGATAGTGCGATCCACCGCCTGGACCCGCGAACTAAGTTGCTCTTGGGCTTTGTGTTTCTGATCACGACGCTCACGGTCAGCAGCTTCCGCGGACTGGCCCCGGTCGCAATCTTCGTTGTCCTGATCCATACCGTGTCCCGGGTGCCGTTGCGCCGAGTCCTATCATCGATGGCACCGCTGCTGGCAATCGTCGTCGTGGTCGCGGTGCTCAACTTGTTTACCGATCAGAGTGGGCGCATCCTGTGGCAGCTCGGCTTTCTGCAGATAAGCGAGGGCTCACTGCGTTCTGCCGCCTTTATGGCGTGCCGCCTGACGTTGATGATGGCCGGCATGAGCGCCATTACACTCACCACGCCGACGCTCGACCTCACCGCGGGCTTTGAGCGCCTGCTCGCGCCGTTTGCGCGTGTGGGACTTCCTGCGCACGAGCTCGGCATGATCATGGGTATCGCGCTACGCTTTATGCCGCAGTTTGCCACTGAGATGAAGCAGACGGCCGATGCACAGGCAAGCCGCGGCGCGCGCGTGACGGGCGGTCCGCTCGGCGGCGTGCGTATGCTCGGCAGTGTGGCCATTCCGCTGTTCACGGGCGTGTTCCGTCATGCCGAGACGCTTTCGGCCGCCATGGATGCGCGTTGCTATCACGGCGAACAGGGACGCACGCGTCTGCATGCACTTACGTTTGGCCGCGGCGATGCGTTGGCGGCGGTGGTGACGGCGTTGCTGCTCATCTGCGTCATCGTCATCAACCTTCAACTTGTTTAGGCGCGATTCGAGCGCAAGAAAGGGGTCCCTATGACCGACAACGACCGCACGGCTCAGCTTGAGCGCGCCTGTTCGTATCTCAGGCGCATTCCGGCGTGGTATCTGGCCACGACCGATGTAGCCGACGGGCATCAGCCTCGCGTGAGGCCGTTTTCGTTTGCCATGGTCGATGACGGTAAACTGTGGTTTTGCACGTCGCGCGACAAAGATGTGTGGGCGGAGCTGAGCGCAAATCCCAAGTTTGAGCTCTCGGGCTGGAAGCCGGGGGAATGTTGGATCGTATTGACCGGCGAAGCCGCACTTGAGGACGACGCAGTTGCGAGCGACAAGGTGCGTCAAGCGGGTTTTAAGCACATGGTGGGCATTGGCGAGGAACACGAGAGTGCCAACGACGGCCGCCTTGCTTTCTTTTCGGTCCGCAACATTGCCGCGCGCTTCTGTGATATCGACGGCAGCGAGGAGCGCCTGGAGCTTTAACTCTAGGGCAGCTAAAACAGCCCCGACCCAAAAAGACTAGCGTCAGGAGGACACATGGACGGATTGAATACGGTGTTGGAGTATCTGACGTCGGTGCCGGCATGGTATTTGGCGACGAGCGTTGACGGACAGCCTCATGTGCGTCCGTTTTCGTTTGCGCAGATCCAGGATGGCAAGCTGTGGTTTGTAACAGCGCGCACCAAAGATGTGTGGCAAGAGCTGCTGCAAAACCAGCGCTTTGAGGCCACGAGTTGGTGGCCGGGCCATGGCTGGCTCATCTTGCGCGGGCGTGC
>CAMQHB010000110.1:0-4489 GCA_947001545.1 uncultured Collinsella sp. | reverse complement strand
ATGCGCGAGATCTTCCTGCAGATCGTTTACGGCCGCAGCCAGACCGCGTTCTCCGAGGGCGGCCTGCCCGTGGGCGCCTCCCTCGACGACCTCGGCAAGGGCCTTCGCTCTCAGGTCGGCACCATGTTCGGCACCAAGGCCAAGGGCGCTCGTTACCTCGAGCTCGCTCAGGGCTACGTCACCCGCATGGCTCTCAACGACAAGAACGAGATCATCGCATTCGAGTTCCTGAACCTCGGCAAGTTCACCGACGCCGTCAAGGCCGGCAAGACCCCCGAGGAGGCCATCGCTGGCGCTATGGGCCACTATGGTCAGTGGGAGAACGCTGCCAAGTACATCGACCCGCGCACCGACGAGGAGACTCACTCCGTCGCCAGCGTGTTCCCGGTTCACGAGTAGAAAGGGAGGGAAATAACTATGACTGTTACGTTCGAAGGTTACGAGCGCCGCGCTGACAAGATCAACAAGTGCCTCGCCGACAACGGCATCGCCTCCCTCGAGGAAGCTCTGCAGATCTGCACCGACAAGGGCTTCAACCCGCGTGAGATCGTCAACAACACCCAGTCCATCGCCTTCCAGAACGCCGAGTGGGCCTACACCCTCGGTTGCGCTCTCGCTGTCAAGCGTGGCGCCAAGTCCGCTTCTGAGGCTGCCGCCATCATCGGCGAGGGCATCCAGGCCTTCACCGTTCCCGGCTCCGTCGCCGAGGACCGCAAGGTCGGTCTGGGCCACGGCAACCTGGGCGCTATGCTGCTCTCCGACGACACCGAGTGCTTCGCCTTCCTGGCCGGCCACGAGTCCTTCGCTGCCGCTGAGGGTGCTATCGGCCTGGCTCTGAACGCCAACAAGGCTCGCAAGAAGCCGCTGCGCGTCATCCTCAACGGTCTGGGCAAGGACGCTGCTCAGATCATCGCCCGCATCAACGGCTTCACCTACGTGAAGACCCAGTTCGACTACTTCACGGGCGAGCTCAAGGTCGTCGAGACCATCCCATACTCCGATGGTCCCCGCGCCGCCGTCAACTGCTACGGCGCCGACGACGTCCGCGAGGGCGTTGCCATCATGTGGCACGAGAACGTCGACATCTCGATCACCGGTAACTCCACCAACCCCACGCGCTTCCAGCACCCCGTCGCTGGCACCTACAAGAAGGAGCGCCTCGAGGCTGGCAAGAAGTACTTCTCCGTCGCTTCTGGTGGCGGCACTGGCCGTACCCTGCACCCGGACAACATGGGCGCCGGCCCTGCCTCTTACGGCATGACCGACACCATGGGCCGTATGCACTCCGACGCCCAGTTCGCCGGTTCTTCCTCCGTGCCTGCACACGTTGACATGATGGGTCTCATCGGCATGGGCAACAACCCCATGGTCGGTGCCACCGTCGCCTGCGCTGTCGCCGTCGAGGAGGCCCTCAAGGCCTAATCGCGCCCGCGCGATGCTCATATAGTTGAGCTTTGGAGCCGCTACCTTTCGAGGTAGCGGCTCTTTTTGTTTGTGCTGTCGCAGGGTAGCTAATGCCGATATATCAGTTGGGGCGAAATACGAGATGTGATGAGATGGAGCGTCAGAGCGTCCATGACGCCCACCTGCCATATTTGCCCTTTACCGATTTGCCGGGTCTTTGCGGCCCCATTGCCGATCACCCGTGCGACAATGCGCCGGACGAGAAAGGAATCCGATGGAATCGACTGATGTACTGGTAATTGGAGCTGGCATTGCGGGCCTTTGCGCCGCCATCGAAGCGGCACGCACGGGTGCAACCGTCGCTGTGGCAAGCGCTGGCAAGACTATGAGTGGATCGAGCTTCTTCCCCGGAACCTGGGGCCTGGGGCTTATCGGACCCGTTAACGAAGACGATGAACAGGACCTCATCGACACCATTCAGACCGTTGGTGGCGGCGTCGCCGACCCCGAGCTTGTCCAGACGTTTGTCCACGGCATTCCCCAAGCGATTGACTGGCTCGAGCAAGACCTGGGCGTTGAGCTCCAGCGTCCGCAAAGCGCCAAGAGTGCTCAACAAAAGCAATTTATCCCCTGCTTTGACCACAAGACGCGCATGTGGCGCGGCCTCACCCGCAAGCCCCTTGACGACGCTCTGACGACCTGGATCGAGTCGCTCGGCATTCGCCTGCTCCCCCGCCATGAGCTTATCGACCTTGTTGAGGACACGAACGGCAGAATAACCGGAACCGTACTCTACGACCTTACCGAAAATCGAATCGTGCCCTTTGCTGCCAAGGCCACGGTCATCGCAGCCGGTGGCACAGGCGGCCTGTTCGAGCGCAGCCTTACGTCGGCTGATGTGCTCAGCTCCTCGCAGGCCATCGCACTGGCGCACGGCGCAACACTTACTAATATAGAGTTCATGCAGATGATGCCCGGCTTCATCGAGCCCAGGCGTAACTTGGTCTTCAACGAGAAAACCTGGCGCTACGTGCACGTAGACCAGCCGGTAGATATTGCCGACGACAAGCTGGACGACCTGCTCGAGCAGCGCTCTGGATATGGTCCCTTCACGTCACGCTTGGCCTCCCGCGCTATCGATCTCGTCATCGATCAGGCAGGTGTCGAAGGCCTGGCACTCCACTACGACTTCCCCCGCGAGGATGTCCCAGAGTTTGTGCAGACCTTTGCCACCTGGCTGCAAGACGAGCACGGCATCGCGCCGACCGACGAGATGCGCGTTGCGATGTATGCCCACGCTGCTAACGGCGGCATCAAGATCGATAAGACCGCGCACACGGGCGTTGAGGGCCTCTACGCTTGCGGCGAGGCGACAGGCGGCATGCACGGCGCCGACCGCATTGGTGGCTTGTCAAGCGCCAACGGCATCGTATTCGGACGTATCGCGGGCGCATCGGCAGCCCTCACAGCGCAGAAAGAGCCTGAAGCGGCCCTGAAGACGGATATCACCCTCCCCCAGTACGGCATTGCCACAACAGATGCCGATCGCCTGACACACAGCCTTAGGCACACGATGAGCACCTATTGCATGATCAACAGGACCGAAACAGGCCTATCCGAGGCCCTGCAACAGCTTGAAAGCCTGCAAGACAAGGCCATGGCGCTGAGCAAGCCGCATGCCGATGACAGCGAGATCGCAGCCCTCGCCCGCCTACAGTCGCAGATTCAGCTGTCGACGGAGATGGTCAAAGCCATGCGTAAGCGGACCGAAAGTCTCGGATCGCACTATCGAGCGGATTAAACCGGACACCTATCTAAAGCAGAACACAATCAATCGATATCCATGGGCCCCGTGAGCTTGAAGCAGCACGGGGCCCATTCGTGTCCGCACGACAGCGTATCCTTATTCTGAATATAGAGCGGGCAAAGCCCGCATAGAAAATAGACCAGCGAGGAGGAGATATGGACAGCAGGGATATCGAGAAATGGCGTGTCGAACTTGACAGCTACGCCCATGTGGAAGACGGCGTTGAGTATTGGCTCGCACGCGATTTAATGGAACCCATGGGGTACACTCGATGGGAGAACTTCGCCGAAGTTGTTAAGAGGGCAAAAGTCTCGTGCGAAACAAACAAAACTCCAGTTGATTCCCATTTTCGTGACACCACGAAAATGGTAACTGCCGGTGTCGCCGCTCGCGCGGTTAAAGACTACAAACTTACGCGCTATGCATGCTATTTAATCGCACAGAACGGAGATTCAAACAAGCCAGAGATCGCGCTCGCCCAGGCATACTTTGCCGTGCAGACGCGCCGCCAAGAGCTCATAGAGCAGCGCTTCGCAGAGATTCAGCGCTTGCAGGCGCGCCACTCGCTATCCGATTCAGAGAAACAGCTCTCGGGTATTGCGTTCAAACGCGGCGTGGACTCCAAAGGATTCGCGATCATCAAGTCGAAGGGCGATGAGGCGTTATTCGGCGGCAGAAGCACGGCGGAAATGAAGCAGCAGCTCGGCGTACCCAAGAGCGCGGCATTGGCGGACAGGTTAGCCGATGTCCTCATCAAAGCAAAGGACCTCACGAACTCGATGACGGCCTTCAACGCCGAGGAACACGACTTGTACGGTCTGGACCAGATCAAACAAGAACACGTCGAGAACAACACGAGCGTGCGTGGCAGCCTCATCGACCGCGGAATTGTTCCCGAGAACCTACCGCCTGCCGAGGATACAAAAAAGCTCGAGCGTCGCGTGAAGGCAGACGAGAAGAAACTCAAGGAGGGTACTGACGGTTTCACCGATCCCCAGGGTAGACTCAATCTGTGAAAGCGGCCGCGCCCTTTCGGGTTCGACCCCATGCGAGGTTAACAAAAAAGCGACCAGCCTAAGCCAGTCGCTTTAACATGCTTTGGGTGGGCCGTCAGGGGGTCAGCCTGCTGTGCAGGCGGTCGCTGCGGCGCTTCGCGCCTTGCGCGCTGCGCTGGCAAATGCTTACGCATTTCCTCAGCTCCGCGCCCCGACGGGTTCGACCCGATGCGAGGTTAACAAAAAAGCGACCAGCCTAAGCCAGTCGCTTTAACATGCTTTG
>CAMQHB010000109.1:0-4495 GCA_947001545.1 uncultured Collinsella sp. | reverse complement strand
TCTCGGAAGGCACGTGCAGACCTTTCGTCATGGCCTCCTACCTTTCTTTCGGGCCTTTCGGCCGAATCTCTCAGCGCCCTTCCATAGCGGACGCTGCTTGCTGACAGCTCTAGTTATATCCAAATTCCACCCGCAATTCCACCTCGCCCCCGAACGGTCAACAAAGTGCGATGAACGGTATATCGCACGAGATTCCCCCATAATGTACTTCGGCGTTCTAAAGTAACTTTTCTAAGGTAAACGCTCTTTTTTCCTAAAAACTATTTGCAATTGCATCTCTAAACTTTTGATTCAGAATTGCATAGCTAAATCGGTTTTATGTATATAAATGATGTTTGTTTACGTTTCCGCCTGCATTCAATGATATTCAGCTATCCATCATTCTTATTCACACTTACGTACCAGTTGAGTGAGGATATAGACCGCTTGCAGACGAGCAGGACGTCAGTCCTATGACTTGTCAGCGTAAGAAGTAGGTAAAGATACCGTTCACGCGATACGTCCGTGCCAGCGGTCGACTAAATTGAGACAATAGTGATTAGTGTTAGGCTACCGTCCCTTGTGGGGACTGAACGGACAGATGCATATGCCGAGCAAAATCGAAAAGAAGCAAGCCGCCGCAAAGCTGCGCAAACCGCCGCGCGACTTCTCGTACACGCAAAACCGAGAGCTCAGCTGGCTACGCTTTGACAACCGCGTGCTCGACGAAGCCTTCGACGAAACCGTTCCGTTATTCGAGCGACTAAAGTTCGTCTCGATCTTCGAGTCCAACCTCGACGAGTTCCTTATGGTGCGCGTGGGCGGCCTGTCCGATCTGGCGGAGCTCAAAAAACAACCTGTCGACAACAAGAGCAATATGACCGCCTCCGAACAGGCCGATGCTGTCATGGCCGAAATGCCCGGGCTCCTTACCCGTTGGGAGTCCATCTTTAAGAGCATCGAGGGCAAGCTCGACACCTTGGGCGTTCACCGCGCCCGCATCGATTCGCTTACGCCCGAGGAGCGCACCTTTGTAACCCGCTACTTCCAGGCCTACGTGTCACCGGTCATCTCGCCGCTGGTCATCGATCCTCGCCACCCCTTCCCCAACCTGCGCAATGGCGCGCTCTATCTGGCCTGTGGTCTGGACGGTGCCACCGACGAGGAGAGTCTGCTGGGCCTTATCGAGATTCCCGCCTCGATGAACCGCGTGGTCGAGATCCCCTCGCCCACCGGCACCTACTCCTACATCTTGCTCGAGGACGTCATCCTCGCCTGCCTGGACAGCTGCTTTGGCTCCTATAAGCCGCTGGATCGTGCGCTGATCCGCGTCACCCGCAACGCTGACATCGATCCGGACGGCGAGGGCGTCGAGGAGGAAGAGGACTACCGCCAACACATGAAGCGCATTCTCAAGAAGCGCCTGCGCCTGCAGCCGGTAGTGCTCGCGGTCTCGGGATCGCTCGAGAAGGCGACGCTCAAGACTATCCGCAAGGCGCTCGAGCTTTCGCGTCGCTCGGTCTTTACCTGCGATATCCCGCTCAACCTGGGCTACGTCTTTGGCATTGAGGGCAAGATTCCCGAGCACCTGCGCAACGAGCTGCTCTTTACGCCGTTTAAGCCGCAGCCCAATCCCACCATCGACATGACCCGCTCCATCCGCGAGCAGGTGCTGCAGCACGACAAGCTGCTCTTCTACCCTTACGAGGCCATGAACCCGTTCTTGGACCTGGTGCACGAAGCAGCCTACGACCCCGAGTGCATCTCGTTGCGCATCACGCTCTACCGCGTGGCCAAGCAGAGCCGCCTATGCGAGTCGCTGATCGATGCTGCCGAGAACGGCAAAGAGGTCACGGTGCTCATGGAACTTCGTGCCCGCTTTGACGAGCAGAACAACATCGAGTGGGCCGAGCGCCTGGAAGAGGCCGGCTGCACCGTCATCTATGGTTCCGAGGGCTTTAAATGCCACTCAAAGATCTGCCAGCTCACCTATCGCGAGGGCATGGCGCTAACGCGCCTCACACTTTTGGGCACCGGCAACTTTAACGAGAAGACGGCCAAACTCTACAGCGACTTTATGCTCATGACAGCCCATCCCGGCATCGGCGAGGACGCCAACCTGTTCTTCCGCAACCTGTCGCTGGGCAACCTGCGCGGCGACTACCGCTTCCTGGGTGTGGCGCCCGTCGGACTGAAACCGCTCATCATGCGCGGGCTTGACCGCGAGATCCAGCGCGCCCTTGCCGGCGAGCCCGCCCGCGTGTTCTTTAAGCTCAACTCGCTGACCGACCGCGAGGTTATCGACAAGATCGCCGAGGCATCGTGTGCCGGCGTGCGCGTAGACATGATCATCCGCGGCATCTCGTGCCTCAAGCCCGGTGTTCCGGGCAAGACCGAGAACGTGCATGTCCGCTCCATCGTCGGACGCTTTTTGGAGCACGCGCGCGTCTATGCTTTCGGCGTGGACTCGGACATGATTTACCTGAGCTCGGCAGACATGATGACGCGCAACACCGAGCACCGCGTGGAGATTGCCTTCCCCGTGCTCGACCCCACCTGCCGCGCTCTGGTGCACGAGTACATGGGCATGCAGCTGCGCGACAACGTGAAGGCCCGCAGCCTCACGAGCGACGGCACCTGGGTCCCCGTGGAGCGTGCAGAGGGTGAGAAACCCTTCAACTCACAGGAAGCCCTGCTGGAGCGCGCCTATCGCAACGCCGAGGCCGCGCCCGAGCCCGTCATTGAGGCGGAACCTGCCTCCGAGGCCGAGCCGCAGCCAGTAGCACCCAAGGTCCAAGAGGTCCAGGCGACCGTCATTGAGCCCGAGCCTGCACCTGCACCTCAACCCGATCCGCAGGTCACCAAGCCCGCACCCGAGACGAGCGCCCGTCGCGATAAGCCCGCTGGCAAGACCAAGGCCATCGAGCGCCATCGCCCCGGCCGCGTGCGCATGGGCCTGGGCCTGATCGGCCTGGGTCTTAAGACGCTCATTACCGGCAAGACGAAATAGTCGTTTGTAGAAGCAGTTTGTAGAAGCGCCCCGCATTTGAGGAAAGCCTCGGATGCGGGGCGCTTTTCCCTGCTACCATGGTGCGAACAACAACGCGAATGACAGGCAGGAATATGAAGCTCACTATAGAATCGATGACCTACGGCGCCGACGGGCTGGCGCACGCCGACAACGGCAAGGCCGTCTTTGTGCAGGGTGCCGTGGCAGGCGACACCGTCGAGGCCGAGGTCGTACAGGACGGCAAGTCATTCATGCGCGCCCGCACCACCGAGATTCTGGAGCCAAGCCCCAATCGCATTCAGCCTCCCTGCCCCTTCGTGGGCATCTGCGGCGGCTGCTCGTGGGGCAATCTCTCACGCACGGCACAGCTCGCCGCCAAGGAGCAAAACCTGCGCTCCACGCTCGAGCGCATCGGCAAGTTCGCTCCTGAGCTGGCAGATGAGTTGGTACAGCCCATCTGCCACACCAAGGACGACTGGGGCTACCGCAATAAAATCGAGCTCGAACCGACCGTCGTCAACGGTCGCGTGCGCCTTGGCATGCACGGTGTCGACCCCAGCAAAATCGTGACCGTCGATATGTGTCCGCTGTTCGATAAGCGCTTCCCGAAGGCACTCAAATCGGTCGTCGGCGCACTCAACTATCTAAGCGGCAGCCATGACTTGGGGCTCGAACGCGTGGGCATTCGCGCATCGCGCCGCACCAAGGCACTCGAGGTCGCACTCTGGACGCCCACAGGCTCTTTTCCGCGCTCGCAGGTCTCCCGCGTGCTGGCGGACGCCGCTCATCCTACGAGCATCGTACGCGTGATGAGCAAGGGCGAAAAGAAGGCCCGCCGTGTCTCCAAGGTCGAAATGCTCGCCGGAGAGGGCTCATGGACCGAGAATATCGCCGAGGATCAGATGCGCTTGTCTGCCCCGTCTTTTTTCCAGGTCAACACCAAGGGTGCCGAGATTTTGATCGATCTTGTCATGGAAGCGCTCGACCCGCAGGAAGACGAGCTTGCCGTGGACCTGTACTGCGGTGCCGGCACCTTTACCCTGCCGCTCGCCCGCCGCTGCGACTTTGTCGCTGCCGTCGAGGCCTACGGCCCCGCCGTGCGCGATCTACGCCGTAACCTGGAAATCAACAAGCTTGATAACGTCGACGTCATTGGCGGAGACGCGGTGCGCGAGTTCCCCGACCAGGATGCCGACATCTTGGTGGTCGACCCGCCGCGCGCAGGCCTCGCCCCCGAGGCGATCGGCCTTATCGCCAGCACGAGTGCCCGCGATGTCGCCTACGTGAGCTGCGACCCGGCCACCCTGGCGCGCGATCTCAAACGCTTTGTCGAAGAAGGCACCTTCTCCCCCGTAAAGATCACGCCAGTCGACCTGTTCCCACAAACCTTCCACTGCGAGACCGTCGTCCACCTTAGGCGCAACTAGCCGCTTAATCATTGCTCAGAAAATCATTGGGAAATCGAGCGTGGCAAGCGGAGGTCTTCGGGGTATAAGACGGCTAATT
>CAMQHB010000108.1:0-4574 GCA_947001545.1 uncultured Collinsella sp. | reverse complement strand
CTCCTTCGCTCAGTCTTGGACAAATCGAGGTCCTTAAGATATTAAGGCAATTGCCGGGCCTCGGTGAGCGGGCGACAGGAGACGAGCATCCGCCGCCCGCAAACGTGCTTCTACGATGAAGTTACGCGGTTTTACCAAACCGCGTAACGGCTCGACGCTGCAAACGCCCCTAAGCGGCAATCTGACGTTCAATCGTCGGTCGCGTACCGAAGTACGCTTCCCTCCTCTTTCACGTCACCTTGCTCGCTTAGGGGCGTTTTCGCTGACCTATGCTCAACCTACGATAATTCCAAGCTGAACGAGTTACTCGCTGTAGCGGGTGGCTATGGCGGCTCGCACCATGCCGGCGCTCATGAGGTAGGTCACCAGGAAGTAGCCACCGCATGCTGCCAGGAAGATTGCACAGGTGAGGCCCACGGTGCCGCCGATGCTCATATTTCCGAAAATGCTCACCAGCTCGATGATCACCTTAAGTGCCACAAAGGAGTGCGCCAGGCCCACTGCCAGCGGGAACAGGAAGAATACCGCTTGCTGCGCCATCACCGAATGACGAATCTGGCGGTCCTCACAGCCGATCTGTGCCAGCACACGATAGCTGCGGCTGCCGTCGGCCACGTTGGAGAGTTGCTGGATCGACAGAATCGCCGCGCATGCAACGACCAATACAAAGCCGATGTAGATGGCTAGGTAGCTAATAAGACCGTTCATTTGCGCTGCTTGCGTGTACATCTTGGAGCGTGTGATGAAGATTCCCCACGACCCCGGCTCCTTGCCGTCAACGAGCAGATTGTCGAGCACAGTGTATTTAATGCTCTCGTCTGCCTCGGTTGTATCCATCCCCTGTTTGTAGTTAACGAGCAGGCTACTGGAATACGGCTGCAGATTAAGTTGGGACAACAGCTCGTCGGCAACGACGACGGTACCCGGATTACTGCCCATCGCCGAGTTGGCGATGGCCGCCGCATCTTCGTCCGACTTATCGGTTGCGGGCTTGAGCGTATGCCCGCCCAAGGTAAGGGCATGGCCGCCAGCCATATACTTGGTGTACAGGTCGACCAGCTCGCCGCCCATATCACACGTGAGCAGATACTGGTCGTGACCGATGTGCACCGGCTCCTCGCCCATCATCTGACGCAGTTTGTTGTACTGGCTCGCCGGCGTCACAAACAGACCCATCGTATCGGCATTGCTACCCCCGAACGCCTTGGGAAGCTTTTCGCCCATGGCCTTGCACATTTCACTTGGAGTCACCGAAGGATCCGAACCGCCAAGCGGGTAACTCAGATACGAATCGATCTGCACATGCTCACCGGCAACATCGGCAATATTGACCTTCTTGCCGGTCTCGTCGTTGTTGTCCGCCGACTTGCCCTTGCCGTGCCATGCGGGGTACAAATCGACCGTTGTATCGGCCAACACCATGCGATCGGCCTCAGACGGATTGACATACCCTTTGTAGTAGTCGAGCGTATCGGGCGTGTAATAGACATACGTCTGAGACACATCAACAGGGTTATAGCGCTCCAGGTTTTCGTTCATCACGTTGGCAATCGACATACCGCACGTCACCGAGGTGATGGCCAAAAACAGGAGCATCGCGATGACGCCCATCGAAAAGCACACCGTGTTGACCTTGGCCGCAAGCTGGCGCACGGTAAACATGTTGAGGCCGCGCCAATACACGCCGCGCAGGCTCTGCAGCAGCTTGATGAGCATGCCCGAGAGTCCCCAGAACAGGGCAAAGGTGCCTACGGTAACCATAGCGGTCGTAATACCAAACTGGTTCATGGCCTCTTGCAGCTTGCTGTCCGTCGCGGTTAGCGGGAACCCATCACGTAGCAGACGGTAATAGGCCACGCCCACAAGTACCACGCCCACGGCAAAGATGGCAATCGCGATCCAGGGGTTGCGTGTCTTGATGCTCTCGTTGCGACGCTCGGCACCCATAAGCTCGATGAGTTTGGTACGACGCACGGCGCGAAGGTTCAGCAGTAGCGTGAGCACAAACATTACGAGCATGCAGGCAAGGGTCAGATTGAACGCATGCACCGAGAAAAAGAAGTGGAAATTGGCAATCTGCGTCTTAAAGAGCGAGGCCGTAAAGAACGTCATGAGCTGGGAGAGTCCCACACCCAGCACAATGCCGGCGACAAAGGCCACGACCGATACTATCACGGTCTCGAGCGCCATGATCGTGGCGACGCGCCCGCGCCCCATGCCGAGCACCTGGTACAGGCCAAACTCCTTCTTGCGGCGTTTCATGATGAAGTTATTGGCGTACACCATCAAAAAGGCCATGACACCGGCCAAAAAGTACGTCAGGTCGCCGAGCATGCTGCCCATAACCTGCGCCAAGCCCTCTTCATCGATTCCGGCGATGTCGACCTGCATCGAGATGGTGTTAAAGGCATAGAAGACCGTGACGCTCAGGGTGAGCGTCAAAAGGTAGACGAGGTAGTCGCGGCCGGCACGGCGAACGTTGCCCCAAGCGAGTTTACAGAGCATCGGAGCCCTCACCGCCCATCATGGCAACGACCTCCATAATGCGGTCGAAGAACTCTCGGCGGTCGATGTCGCCGCGGCGCAGCTCGGTGAAGATCTTGCCGTCGCGAATAAACAGCACACGGCTCGTGTAGCTGGCGGCAAAGCTGTCGTGCGTGACCATGAGCACGGTGGCGCGTAGGCGGCGGTTAAGGGCCTCCAGGCTCTCGAGCAGCAGACGAGCGCTTTTAGAATCGAGGGCGCCGGTGGGCTCGTCGGCCATGATCATGGTGGGGTCGGTGACGAGCGCGCGAGCCGCGGCAACGCGCTGCTGCTGACCGCCGGACATCTGGTAGGGATACTTGTCGAGCACCTGGCTGATGGACAGGCGCGCTGCCACATCCTGCACGCGAGTCGAGATCTCTGCCGAGTTTGTGCGGGCGATGGTGAGCGGCAGGGCGATGTTCTCGCGTGCCGTGAGCGTATCGAGCAGGTTGGAGTCCTGGAAGATAAAGCCGAGCTCCTCGCGGCGGAACTGCGAAAGCTTAGCCTGCTTCATGCGTGTTACGTCCTGCCCGTTGATGCGGATGGTGCCGCTCGTGGCGCTATCGATGGTCGAAACGCAGTTGAGCAACGTCGACTTACCCGAGCCCGAAGCGCCCATGATGCCAACAAATTCGCCGCGGTTGACGGTAAAGCTGACGTCGTTGAGCGCGCGGGTCACGTTGCCCAGCGCTCCATATACCTTTTCGAGATGCACGGCCTCCAGTACCGGGGTCACCATGTGCGTGGTTTGCATACCGAGTCCTTTCTTGCAATTAGTCTACGGCATCTATAGTCGCAAGAAGACGAGTCAGCTACCATCGATATGGCTTACGCTTGCCTTACCGTTGTGTAAGGTACGGGTAGCTACCCTGTCACGTGTTGATGTTGAGAGAGGACTCCTGTTGAAGACTGTTCATGTTGCCGCTGGGATCATTCGCAAGGATGGATCTGACGAGCTGCTTGCCGTGCAGCGCGGCTACGGCGACATGCAGGGACTTTGGGAGTTCCCCGGCGGCAAGCTCATGCGCGGCGAGACGCCCGAAGACGCCGTGCGCCGCGAGCTCATGGAAGAGCTGCAGGTAAAAGTCACCAACCTGCGCGATTTCTACACCGTTGAGTACGACTACCCCGATTTTCATCTCTCCATGGAGTGCTACTACTGCTCGCTTGCCGATGAATCCGATGAACCCCAGAAGCATGACCGCCAGCTCGATATCCGCTGGATTCCGCGCACCTTGCTTGCCACCGTTGAGTGGATGCCCGCCGACAAAGGGCTCATTGATGCCCTGATTGAGTTGAAGGAAGATCGGCTTGAGGCTAACGGCGCCAACGACACCGAGTCCACCACAGCCGACGAGCCCGTTACCAAGCCCAAGCGCAAAGCCAAGCGCCGCAGCAAAAAGCGCCCCAAGCCCGGCCTGCTGGACGGCATCGACACCTCGGACCTTTCCGCTGACGAGCGTGAGCTCGTGCGCCGTCGCGCCGCCATCAAAAAGTCCATGAAGGGCAACAAGCGTGCGAACACCAAGCCCGAGCTGCTCGTTCGCCAGCGCCTGCGCGCCGCAGGCCTTACGGGATACCGTCTGGAATGGAAGGTGCCCGGAAAACCCGACATCGCCTTCCCCGGGCGCAAGATCGCCATCTTCGTCAACGGCTGCTTTTGGCACCGCTGCCCCAAGTGCAACCCTAGCCAGCCCAAGCGCAACGTTGAGTTTTGGGAGGCAAAGTTCCGTCGCAACGTTGAGCGCGACCACGCTGCCGTGGCAGCACTCACTCAAATGGGCTGGACGCCCATAACCATCTGGGAATGCGAGCTCAAAAAAGACCACATCGACGCCACGATGGAAAAGGTCATCGAACAAGTACGCGCCGCCGCACCGCAGCGCTAGGAACGAGCCGTCCACACGCCCCACACAGGCAAGCCACATCCGCGCCACAAACCTTAGAAAGCCCTTAAGCTCAAAACCTTTCAAGAGTGTTACTCGATAGCTTTTACCTGCACTGATAATTGTTCTCGGGGGAAGCGGGCACTGCGGGGCGCGGCAACG
>CAMQHB010000107.1:0-5078 GCA_947001545.1 uncultured Collinsella sp. | reverse complement strand
CCGCAGGAAGCTTGGATACGCCTAGGCGCGGTCCAAGAAATCGTCCGCACCCCCCTTAGAACCGCAGCCGTCCACGATCGAACTGTTTTGTGTCTAACGGGCATCTTTCCGTCAATTACTCCCAATTTTGTCCAGTCAACGAATAGTTCAGACCGAAGTAATGTCTCAGCCCTTTGCTCATCTGAGCTTTTATCGCGATATTCAGCATCGAGCATCCTGCATACGGTCTTAACGATCGCGCGGAATCTACCCTCATCGGATATCTGTCTGTGTGTCAGGAGAAGTACATCGTAGCCCATGGCCTGAAGGGCCGTCATGCGGTCAGCGTCACGCAAGCCATCCCCTGCGCGTCCGTGCGAGGCCTTTCCCTGACATTCAATGGCCACCTGTCGCCTACCGTCCGGTGAAGAAAGAAGTAGGTCGATATATACACGGGACTTTCCCACAATCGCTCGAGCACTTGTGTTTAGCATCACTTCAACATTAAGCTCTATGCCGCAAAAACCTTCGCCTCCCAGGGATCGCGGCAGTGCAAGTAGCAAATACGCCTCGACCTCAAAAGGCGACGCGGCACCCAATGGAACGAGTTGCGATACCGCCATAAATCTATTGCCGTAACGCATCCCACAAACATCTGAACAAAAACGGTCAAGGTCTCCGCCCAAAACCAAAGCGTCTCGACGCCATAAATTTGAGGCGGTGCCGTCCTCGGACGGGCAGCGCGCCCAACCGAACGTTGTCGAAATCGCACCCGAATCAATTGCACGCGAAAGCTCCGTCTCAAGTAACGCCGGCAGGGCACACACCGCAAACAAGCCACACATCTCCGCCAATACCAAAAGAAGCTGAAGATCCGTCAGATGCCGTGACATGATGAATGCCGTCAGTAGAGGAGACGTAATCAAAAATCCATGCTCCGTTTCCAGCACGGATTCCCTGGGGAGCTCACCAAGAAACAGCCGCTGCCTAATGCTGGCAGGACAAGTCCGTTTGTTTCTCGTCCGAACCAATGTATGCAACGGAAAACCGAGCGCGACCGCAGCCGTCGGGTTGCGGGCGAGATCATATCGCTGCCGGTCTTCTTCCGGTCGTGGAAGCGGCGGACACAAAGCGCGGACTTGAGGAGGCAAACGCCAGTACCTAAAAGCCGATATGTCACAAAGTAGATCCTTCATAGGCACAGGAGAACACGAATTTCAACCCAGTCAGTCACGCATTGGCGCGAACGCACCAAAAATGGCGCCGAACGGACTGCCAAGTTTTCAACAGCCCTCCCCAACTGGCCAAAAGCTTGTCGAGAGCTGGACGAAGCCCTGTTGAAAACCCCATTTTTTTCTCATGCAGAAGCTTTACGCGGCAAGTGAGTAGACTTTTTTGAACATTCCGAGCAGCCCGGTCATCCTGCTTTTCAAAACCGCAGGTAGATAGCTTGTTACAAAACTGCCTGGTCGCCAAAGTTCCAAATGCCTACTCACTTAGATTGCAGAGCGCTCCCATTAGCTGCGATTCCAAGGTATTTAGCGCTTTTGGACTCAAATCGTCATACTGAACAAGAATTTGACTTGAGTTTTCAGGGGCAGATGCGCCATCGGCACACCAAAAACAGTCACCGATATCGATAAAAGGGATGCTCGAGCGCGTGAGGGCCCGTGCAATAGTGCTTCCGCCCGTTCCACGCTCCGCAACCACGGTGCAGTAAAGGCCCGCGTCTGCGTGTTCGATCGAGACTTCCCCTGCCGGAAATGCCTTCCGTACAAGCGCCGCCAGGCCATCACGCGCCTCGCGAGCACGAACGCGCACGCGGTTCACATGTCGCTCGTAATCACCCGATTCCAGCAAACGAGCCAAAGCGACCTGGTCAACGGAACTCACCGACGAGGCGTAAAAACCAAGGTTGCGCCTAAACCGCTCCATTAGCTCATCGGGCAGCACCATGTACGCTAGACGCAACGCCGATGACAGGCTCTTCGAAAACGTGTTGGTGTAGATAACCGACTGGGCGGCATCTATCGACGCGAGCGCGGGAATCGGCTTCCCGGCAAGGCGAAACTCACAATCAAAGTCATCTTCGATAAGATACCGATCTGGTCGCTCGGCGGCCCAGCTCAGAAGCGCATAGCGACGCGCAATGCTCGTCACAAGGCCGGTCGGATACTGATGGGACGGCATAAGGTGAAGGACATCGGCCCCGGTTTTCTGCAGAGCGCTCAGGTCCACGCCGTCGTCATCCAACGGGACATGTCGAACTTTGCAGCCCATAGCCTGATAGATGCGCGTCAGGCGCAAATAGCCCGGATCCTCAACGGCATACACCTTGTCGGCTCCAAGCAACTGAACCAGCATGGTATCGAGCAGCTGGGCGCCCGCGCCGATAACGATATCGTTGGGATCGACATTCATGCCCCTCGTCCCACGCAGATGGTGAGCAATTGCGCGTCGTAGCCGAGCGGTGCCCTGCGCCGGTGCGGGCGAAAAGATTTCGCGCTCATCTTCGGATGCCAGCGTCGCCCGTAGTGCGCTTTGCCAAAGCCGCGCCGCCTCCAAAGCGGAAGGAGAAAGTGCATCGAATAGCTCGACCTGTCCGTTGACATCATGCGCGCTGGGACCCGCAGAGGCGTTATCTCGGTCGATGCCCTCCGCAGCCGAAGCCAAAACCGGTGCATCCGGAAGCTCACAAGCGTAGTAGCCACGACGTGGCATTGAGCAAATATAGCCCTCAGCGAGTAACTGGCTATATGCATTCTCGATGGTAATGACACTGATTCCCAGATGACTGGCAAAGGCGCGCTTAGACGGAAGATGCTCCCCCGCCACAATACGTCCAGCTACGATATCATCTCGAATTTGCTGGTAAACATACTCATAGAGCGATGCTTCGCCGCGTTTTTCCAAATTGTAGTCAAGCATGAGTTTGCCACCTGACCTTATCGAGCTGTTCAATCTGATATTAGGCTGACCTTATTATTATCTCGAAAACTGAGTATTTTGCCATACCCAGCTCCCCGATAGGATGTTCCGTCAAGCAATGCACATGCCAACCAAGGGAGCAACCATGGCAGAACAGACCAGCAAGGCCGATCGCGTCAAACTCAATCGCGAACTCGCGCAGATGCTCAAGGGCGGCGTCATCATGGACGTCACCACGCCCGAGCAGGCACGCATCGCCGAGGAGGCAGGCGCCTGCGCCGTCATGGCACTCGAGCGCATCCCGGCCGACATCCGTGCCGCAGGCGGCGTCTCGCGCATGAGCGACCCCAAGATGATCAAGGGCATCCAGGAGGCCGTCTCCATCCCCGTCATGGCCAAGTGCCGCATCGGTCACATCGTCGAGGCGCAGGTCCTGCAGGCCATCGAGATCGACTACATCGATGAGTCCGAGGTTCTCTCCCCTGCCGATGACGTCTATCACATCGACAAGACCCAGTTTGACGTGCCGTTTGTCTGCGGCGCCCGTGATCTGGGCGAGGCGCTGCGCCGTGTTGCCGAAGGCGCCACGATGATTCGCACCAAGGGTGAGCCGGGTACGGGCGACGTCGTTCAGGCCGTGCGTCACATGCGCAAGATCCAAAAGCAGATCCGTGACGTTGTTGCCCTGCGCGATGATGAGCTCTTTGAGGCAGCCAAGCAACTGCAGGTTCCGGTCGAGCTGGTGCGCGAGGTCCATGCCACGGGCAAGCTTCCCGTTGTGAACTTTGCCGCCGGCGGCGTAGCGACCCCTGCCGACGCCGCGCTGATGATGCAACTGGGCGCCGAGGGCGTCTTTGTCGGCTCGGGCATCTTTAAGAGCGGCGACCCCGCCAAGCGCGCCGCCGCCATCGTCAAGGCCGTGGCAAACTTCACCGATGCCAAGCTCATCGCAGAGCTTTCGGAGGACCTGGGCGAGGCCATGGTGGGCATCAACGCCGACGAGATCGAAATCATCATGGAGGAGCGCGGACGCTAGTCCGGCAGAAAGGATCGCACATGAGCGATTATGCAGACCAAACGGTCGCCGTGCTGGCGGTCCAAGGCGCTTTTGCCGAGCACGAGGCAAGACTATCCGGGCTTGGCGCACACTGTATTGAGCTGAGGCAGGCGGCTGATTTGAAGCAGGACTTTGACCGTCTGGTACTTCCCGGCGGCGAGTCCACCGTTCAAGGGAAGCTGCTTGCCGAGCTCGGCATGCTCGAGGAGCTTCGTGCCCGTATCGCTGAAGGCATGCCCGTCCTGGGCACCTGCGCCGGCTTGATTCTGCTGGCGCGCGACCTTGCCGCCCACGACGATAAGGGGACGCCGCGCCTGGCAACCATGGATGTGCTCGTCGAGCGCAATGCCTACGGCAGGCAGCTCGGCAGCTTTCGAACCAAGGGGCAGGTAGCCGGCATCGACGGTGAAGTGCCGCTGACGTTTATCCGCGCGCCCCGCATCGTTGAGGTGCACGGCGATGCCGAGGCCCTGGCCGAAGTCGATGGCCGCATCGTCGCCGCCCGCCAAGACAACCAGCTCGGCGTAACCTTCCACCCCGAACTCGACGAAGACACCCGCCTCCACGAACTCTTCCTCCAAATGTAGGCATCGAAATCAACAAACGAAACGAGAGTGGATGATCTCCCACTTTGAGCTTGAATGCAGGCTCAAACCGGGAGATCATCCACTCTTGTTCTATGTAGTCGTTTAAGAACGTCCCCAATGACTACAAGGAGTGTTCCAAGCTGCCGGCAGAAAAGGAACGTCCCTAACTGCCGCATCCGGAGCAAGGCAACGCCGCAGGCAGAGGACGGACAGCGAGCGGGCCGCATTTGAGGCAAGGTGACGTGAAACGAAAGGGCGCTGACCTTCTGGTCGCGCCCTTGAAGTTGAACGTCAGATTGTCCAAATGCGGCCCGCGCAGCGTCGACCCGTTACGGCGTTTGGTAAAACGCCGTAACTAAAAGCGGTTGCCGCGGAAGCCGCCGCCGTTGCGGCCGCCACGATCGCCACCGCGACCGCCACGGTCGTTACCACGGTTGCCGCCGAAGCCGCCACGGTTGCCACCGCGATCGCCATAGCCACCACGGTTGCCGCCAAAGCCGCCGCGACCGCCACGGTCGCCGCCACGG
>CAMQHB010000106.1:0-5093 GCA_947001545.1 uncultured Collinsella sp. | reverse complement strand
GGGGGGGGGGGGGCCATTGTGGCTCTTGACAGCGGATTGGGTCATATGAGCGAGCGGGCCGCAAGTGCCCCAGGTTGCCGTGAAAGAGGAGCGACGCGTACTTCGGTACGCGAGCGGCGGCTTGAACGGCAAGATGGAGTGCTTGCGACCCGCGCAGCGTCGAGCAGTTACGCGGTTTGGAAAACCGCGTAACGATCTAATCGCGCGTCAGCTTACGGTGAATACGATGCGGCTGGGCTGCGTCCTCGCCAAGGCGCTCGATGCGGTTGGTCTGATAGGCCTCGAAGTTGCCCTCAAACCAATACCAGTTGCCCGGATTCTCGTCGGTGCCCTCCCACGCCAGAATGTGCGTGGCGACGCGGTCCAGGAACATACGGTCGTGGCTAATGACCACCGAGCAGCCCGGGAACTCGAGCAGTGCCGCTTCGAGCGAGGACAGCGTCTCGACGTCGAGGTCGTTCGTGGGCTCGTCGAGGAGCAGCAGGTTGCCGCCCTGCTTGAGCGTAAGCGCCAAGTTCAGACGGTTGCGCTCGCCACCGGAGAGTACGCCGGCGCGCTTCTGCTGGTCCTGGCCTTTAAAGCCAAAGCTCGCCACATAAGCACGGCTCGGAACCTCGGTCTCACCGACCATCATGTGGTCCAGGCCATCCGAGACGACCTCCCACAGGTTCTTATCGGGGTCGATGCCGGAACGGTTCTGATCGACATAGGAGATCTTGACGGTCTCGCCCACCTCGAGCTCGCCCGAAGTCAGCGGCTCCAGGCCCACGATGGTCTTGAACAGCGTGGTCTTGCCCACACCGTTGGGGCCGATGACACCCACGATACCGTTGCGCGGCAGGGTGAACGAAAGGTCATCGATGAGCACGCGGCCATCGAACTCCTTGTGCAGATGATGGGCCTCGAGAACCTTGTTGCCCAGACGCGGGCCGACGGGAATGCGGATATCGGTCCAGTCGAGTTTCTGGCTTGCGCGGGCCTCGGCCTCCATCTCCTCGTAGCGAGCCAGACGGGCCTTGTTCTTTGCCTGGCGAGCCTTGGGCGAGCTGCGTACCCACTCGAGCTCGGCCTCCATGCGCTTGGCGAGCTTGGCATCGCGGTTACCCTGAGCCTCGATACGGGCGGCCTTGGTCTCCAGATACGTGGAGTAGTTGCCCTTGTAGGGATAGAGGTGACCGCGGTCGACCTCGCAGATCCACTCGGCAACGTTATCCAGGAAGTAGCGATCGTGTGTGACGGCAAGCACCGCGCCCTGGTAGTTGTGCAGGAAGTGCTCGAGCCACAGGATCGACTCGGCGTCCAGGTGGTTCGTGGGCTCGTCGAGCAGCAGCAGGTCGGGAGCCTCGAGCAGCAGCTTGCACAGGGCCACGCGACGGCGCTCGCCGCCGGAAAGTACGTTGACCGGCATGTCGGAATCGGGCAGCTGCAGGGCGTCCATGGCCTGGCCGAGCTTGGAATCGATATCCCAGCCGTCGGCGGCATCAATCTCGTCCTGGAGCTTGCCCATCTCGGCCATGAGGGCGTCCATGTCGCAATCCGGGTCGCACATCTCCTCGCCGATCTTATTGAAGCGATCGACCTTGGCAATCATGTCGCCAAATGCCATGCGCACGTTCTCGATGACGGTCTTGTCGTCATCGAGCGGCGGCTCCTGCTGCAGGATGCCCACGGTGTAGCCGGGAGTGAGCCTGGCATCGCCGTTGGAGACCTCCTCGATACCGGCCATGATCTTGAGCAGGGTCGACTTGCCCATACCGTTGGGGCCCACGACGCCGATCTTGGCACCGGGGTAGAAGCTCAGGGTCACGTCGTCAAGGATCACCTTGTCGCCATGGGCCTTGCGAGCCTGATACATCTGGTAGATAAACTCCGCCATATGCCTGTTCTATCCTTTCTACCTGCTGTTTCCCTATTCTTGATTCGCTTTAGTGGAAACGAAATGAGGAAACCAGCTCTGAAACGTAACGAAAAGGGGCATGGTTGCCCACACCCCCTAATACTACCTGGGAAAAGTCCCCCAGAACATACCATGAACTGCGTACGCTAGTTTTCCGCAACCTTAGCGAACGGCTCGCTGCGATTTGCGCCACAGCAGATACGAATAGACGTAGACGGCTCCGACCGAACCAAACGCCAGAACCGCAATCACCGCGGCGACGACTTCACTCGAAAGCACGCTGCCTGCCACGCCCATCACAATCAGGCCAATACCCAGCACCATAAAGCAGGCGCCGCCAAAACGCTGCGTACGGCGCCAGTTCTCGGGATCGGCAAGCGCCCAAGGCGTCTTGATGCCGAGCGTATAGTTCTGCTTCACACGCGGCAAGTAGTTGCCTACGCCGATGAGCAGCAAACCGACAACACCGGAAATCAGCACGTTAACCGAACCGACCGCCGGCACCACGCCCCAGACCGTAAGCTCTCCCAGCCAGCTTATGGCGCACATGAACAAGGTGAAGGCGATTACGAAGCCCTGGTAGAACTTGCCCGAGGTTCGATATGCCTCACCTTTGGGGTCGATGCGCGGCACCACGCAGAACATTGCGAGAAGCGCCAGAGGCAGCACGCCGAGCGCGGAGGCCATCCAGCTAGGACCCCAACCATCGACGGCGCCGTTCGCGCCCCAGTGCGTGGGAATCTGTGCAGGCAAGCTTGGCATCACCATGAGGTGCGCTACGACATTGGCGACGCACAGAGCGACCAGCACAATCCACACGCGCGACGATACCCCCGTGGGGTGAATGCCCTTGTTTTCGTTATTCATCCTTTTCACCTTCCGTGTTTGTAAAGCCCATAAACCAGCCAATCAAATCCTGCATGACGGTGGTGTTTAAGCTGTATACGATGTTTTGGCCATGGCGCTCGTCGGTCACCAACCCGGCGTTTTTGAGCGTCGCCAAGTGATGGCTCAGCGACGGCTTACTGATATCGAAATGCTCGGCAAGCTCCCCCGCCGTGCAATTGCCCTCGCGCAGCAACTCCAAAATGCGCCGTCGCGTTGGATCGGCAAGCGCCTTAAAACCCTCTCCCGGCATAAGACCTCCTCTCATCATCTCTCATGACGCGCACACTATACTCGATATTTAGATGTTTGTCTAACTATCTAATCTTGTACTCAAAAAAATAGCCGCCTCCGCGTAATGCGAAGACGGCCACTTCTCACGCTACAAACGTGTTTTGGAGTTGGCCAACCCGCTGCAACGGGTGCCATCTGCTTCAATCTTATGCGAACCCCGATCCCATTTCAACAAGCCCAAGGGCTCAAATGGAATCGCGATAACACCTATAATGGCGATAGCTAAAACACGATTCGCTTCCCCATCGGAGGATGTCTATGACCGAAACCGCTGCCGCTCTCGTCGAGACACGCGACACCAAGCTCGAGATCATCATGGGCCGCGAGGCACTCGATAAGCTCGCCGATGCTACGGTGTTGGTGCTCGGCTGCGGAGGCGTGGGCTCCAACTGCTGCGAGGCACTCGCCCGCGGCGGCATTGGTCATTTCGTCATTCTGGACAAGGACATCGTCGCGCCCAGCAATATCAATCGCCAGGCTATCGCCTTTCACAGCACCATCGGCAAGCGCAAGGTCGATGTTATGGAAGCCATGATCCACGACATCAATCCCACCGCCACCGTTATCAAACGCACCGAATACCTGCTGAGCGACAACATCGACGAGTTCTTCGCAAGCGTTTTGGAGCAGACGGACGGCAAGCTCGACTACGTCGTCGACGCCATCGACACCATCTCGGCCAAGCTCACCATTGCCAAATATGCTCAGGACCACGACATTCGTTTGGTTAGCTCCATGGGCGGGGCCAACAAGCTCCATCCCGAGTGCCTCCGCTTTGCCGACATTTTCGATACGGTACGTGACCCCATGAGCCGCATCATGCGCAAAGAATGTAAGAAGCGCGGAATCAAGAGTCTGCACGTGCTGTTTAGCTGCGAGGAATCGGTTAAGACCCAACCCCGCGACCCGTCCAACATCCACGAGCGTACCGAGTTGGGTACCGCTAGTTTTATGCCGCCCATCATGGGTCAGATGATTGCCGGCGAGGTTATCCGCCGGATCAGTGGCCGCGGCACCGAGCGCGTGCGCGCCGACGGCCAGCGCCTGGACTAGCGGAGCGCGCCGAGATGGAGCCCCGGTTATTTGATGCACACTGCCATCTTGATTTGATGGCTCACCCGGACGCCGTTGCCGATGAGGCGACGGCACTGGGCTTGGGCCTATTTGATTGCGGCGTCGATCCACGTGACTTTTCGGCCGCAAACGAGCGCACCCATCGCCAACCAGACATCATCGCCGGCATTGGGCTTCACCCCTGGTGGCTTGCCGACAGCCGCTGCGGTCCTGCCGAAATCAATCTGCTTTGCGAAGTTGCAGCCCAAGAGCGCTACATCGGCGAGGTGGGACTCGACTTTTCCGCGCGCTTTGCCGGAAGCGAGCCGCTGCAAACACAGGCACTTGACCGGCTCTGCGAGGCTCTCGCGCAACATCCTCTTACCGGGCGTGTAATATCAATTCACGACGTTCGTTCGGCAGGAGCCGTACTGGACGTCCTCGAATCGCATGGACTACTCATCCCAAACCCCGAATCCCCCGCTATCATCTTCCACTGGTTTAGCGGCACTTCGGACGAACTCGTCCGCGCGCGTAATGCGGGCTGCTATTTTTCCGTCAACGAACGCATGCTCACGTCTAAACGAGGACGCGAATACGCCCGACAGATCCCACTCGATCGTTTACTGCTCGAGACCGATGCGCCGGCGGAGGCAAACACCGAAACAAGCACACAGTCGCTCATCAGATCGCTCACAAGGACCTCAGAACGCATTGCCTCGCTCAAAAACTGCGACGCAGAGTGCATCGAGTCGACAGTTTTAGCAAATGCGCACTCTGTTTTTAACCTTTGCTAGCCCCGGTGGGCAAAAAATGCCAAATATGAGTACTGTTGCAAATCCAGTCACATTATTTTACGGCAAAATAGCGCCTTGATAATGTACAGCTATCCATTATCAAGGCACTTTAAGGTGGTTAAAGTCATTTTTAGCAGGTTTTAATCGCTCGCAGACACCCAACTAGG
>CAMQHB010000105.1:0-5187 GCA_947001545.1 uncultured Collinsella sp. | reverse complement strand
CATAGAACACAATGCTCGCGAACACGATATAGAAGCGCCAATGGTCGCCGGCAGCCTCACTCCACAGGCGGCGCACCGTCGCCCAGGTATCCCGAGGTGTCTCGTCCTCGTCTTCGTCGTCCACGTCGCGCATACGCTCTGCCTCGGCGCGGGCGCGCTCGTCCTCGGCACGTTCGTTTTCCTCGTAGAGCGCTTGGCGGCGAGCCTCGCGCTCGGCTGCAGCCTTGGCGGCGTCATCCAGCTCGGTCGACGCGGCAGCCGTTTCCTCGACCAGTCCCGCGGCAGCGGCGTCATCAACGCCGCCCTGCTTCTTGAGCTCCTCGGTCATGCTACTCACCTCCCTTCATCTGCGATTCCGCGATGGCGCGGTACACCTCGCAGGTTTCCATAAGCTCGCCATGCGTGCCCAGACCCACAACCTCGCCATCCTTGAGCACGACGATCTGGTCGGCGTGCAAGATCGTCGAGATGCGCTGCGCGATGATGAGCACCGCAGCGTCACGCGTCTCGTCTTGCAACGCATGACGCAGGGCGGCATCAGTCTTAAAGTCCAGGGCCGAAAAACTGTCATCGAAGATATATAGATCGGCATGCTTCATGAGCGCACGGGCGATTGCCAAACGCTGGCGCTGGCCGCCCGAAAAGTTCGTACCGCCCTGGGCAACCGGGGTATCGAGCCCCTGCGGTTGGTCGAGTACAAAGGTGCTCTGGGCAACCTCAAGCGCGTGAAGCATGTCGCCCTCGGTCGCGCCTTCGTTACCAAAGCGAAGGTTGCTCGCCACCGTGCCCGAGAACAGCCACGCCTTCTGCGGCACATAGGCAATGCGCCCGCGGATTTCGTCTTGCGTAAGCTCGCGCAGGTCCACACCATTCAGGCGAATGGAGCCCTTGGTGGCATCGTGGAAGCGCAGCAGAAGCTTTGCCACCGTCGATTTGCCCGAGCCTGTCGAGCCAACGATTGCAGTCGTCTGACCGCGACGGCAGGCAAAGCTCAGGTCGCACAGGGTGTCCTCGTCGGCATCGTCAAAGCGAAACGACATGTGGTCGAACACGGCCACCGCATCGGCTTCGTCTTGGGGCTCGCGCGCCCCGTCATCCAGCGTGCGCTCGCCATCGACGATGCTCGGCTCAATCTCCAACACCTGCTGCGCACGGTTCAGGCACGCGGCAGCACGCGGAAGCGTCAGCACCACCATCTGGGCCATCATCACAAAGAACAGGATCAGGATTGCGTACTCGAGCACCGCAGAGATACTCGCAATCTGCATGGCGTGGGCGCCCACGCGGTTGCCGCCAACCCACAGCACCGCCACCTCGGCGATGTTCATCAAAAAGAAGCTTGAGCTGTCGAGGCCCACAAACAGGTGGTTGACTTTGATGGCGTTGGCGGCGTATTCGCTAAACACCTCGTCCAGACGCCGTTCCTCGTGGCGCTCCTTGTTAAACGCACGGATGACGCGCACGCCCACAATATTCTCGCGCAGCACCACGTTCATGCGGTCGATAAAGCCCTGTAGGCGCATAAAAATCGGCGCCGCGTTGGCAACCGTAAAGACCGCCGCCACCAGCACAATCGCAACGACTACGCCCAGAAGCGTGCCCATGGCGGGATCGATAAACCAGGCGAAGATGATGCCCGCCACAGCCAAAAACGGCACGGGCAGCACCAGCTGAATCGTCTGCAGAATCGCCTGCTGAATCACGTTGATGTCGTTGAGCGAGCGCGTGATCATCGATCCGGTGCCAAAGCGCTCAAAATCGCTGGCCGCGAGCTCGAGCGATTTGTCGTACACGGCATTGCGGATATCGCAAGCCACGTTGGCGGCCAGGCGCGCCGAAAGATAGCAGCCCAGCACCGTGCCGCCGCTAGCCATGCTGGTCGCGATAAACATGTATAGGCCGTTGCGTAAAATGTAGTCGACATCGCCCGTGGTAATACCGGTGTTGACCATGTTCGCCAGCATCGTGGGAACCAACAGCGTACCGACGTTATCCACCAGCAGCACCAGCAGCGTCACTGCGACAAGCCCTCGATAGGGCTTCAAAAACCTCATTAACAGTCGCACGACTCCCCCTCACCTTGATTCTCGGCTTGGCTCTCGGCAGCGATATGCTGCTTAAAGGCATCGCACTCATCGCCGAGCGCATGGGAAAATTTTCCGATCAAGCGCATGATTTCGCGCTGCTCACACGGCTCAAGCGCGCCAAAGGCTCGCTGCTCGGCCTTGAGTGCCGGCAGCGCATAACGCTCGGCAAATCGCCTGCCCTCTTCGGTCAGGCTCACAACCTTGTTCTTACGACTGCCTTCGGCAAACTCCAACGTTGCGAAGCCCCGCGCCGTCAAGGTTTTAATTGCCGAGTTGATGGTCTGCTTGCTGTAGAACCATTCGCTTGTCAGACGGCTTACGGCAATACTGCCGCCCGCCGTGCTGGTGTCGACGAGCATCCAATAGGCGCAGTCCGAAAGGCCGCAGGCGCGCGAGAACTCCGAATAGATATGGTCGAGTCCATTGAGCAACCGGTCGAAGTCGACCAGCGCAACCGCACTATTCATCTATCCCACCATTCGATTGTCCGATTTTTGACCAATTTTATGTCTCTAGATTAGTCCGAGTTTTGACTATCGTCAACAGGCTCTCCGCAAATGCGCGCATTTTATGGCCTATCGGCAGAAAAAGACCGCCGGCGCGGGGGCGGCGCCAGCGGTCACGTGAAAATCGAGTTTTATTGCCTGTTAAGCGGCAACGGCCTCATAGACCGTAGCGCCCGAGAAGCTGTCATGCAGGCTCTTGCCGGCAATCCACGGCAGCTCGACGACCTCGCAGACCGTGTTGACCAGCTCGGAGCAGTCAGTAAAGTGGCCCTTGTCGTTGAGGGCCTCGCAATCCTGAACACGCCAATAGCCATCGGTGTGCGTGATGTAGTACTCGTGATCGTTGATCGACACGAAAGCGCGCGTCTTGGAACGCAGCAGCTTCAGAAATCCTTCGAAATCGGTCTCGACGACATCTCCAGCCTGGAACATGATGTTACCTCCTGGCCCGGCGCCACCACGGCGCATTGATAAACGTTGGTACTCCTTTAGTAAAACCTTTATCAAAGGTTATGCGTTCGTCATTTAGGCAAGTGGTAAAAAACCGCAGGGTAGACGGGATAAAACGTTTAACCATCCCATTGGTTTGTCACATTCTGAAGGTACTTTTATGCAAACCTACTTTCCCAATTGGAATCTATCCTTTTGGCCGGGCAATTGACCGTCTATCGTTTGAGCCCGACGGGTATGAACGGGGCATCTGCAACGCCACCGCAAGGAGACACCATGGAGACTATCGAAGCACTCATTCACCGCCGCAGCTGCCGCAACTACAGCGATCGTCCCGTCGAGGCCGAAAAGCTTGCACGTATTATCGAAGCCGGCCAATATGCACCGAGCGGCATGGGCCGCCAGCCGGTGACGTTTGTCGCCGTCACCGACCCCGCGACCGTCGAGCGTCTCTCACAGCTCAACGCCCAGGTCATGGGCAGCAACAGCGACCCCTTCTATGGCGCCAAGACCGTTGTGGTGGTGCTGGTTGACCGCAGCGTGCCCACACATCTGGAAGACGGCTCGCTCGCCATGGGCAACTTGCTCAACGCCGCCTATGCACTGGGTGTCGATTCGTGCTGGATTCACCGCGCGCATGAGGTCTTTGACTCGCCCGAGGGCCTGGAGCTGCTGGCCAGCTGGGGCCTGCCCGCCGACGGCAGTCTGCGCGGTGTCGGTAACTGCATTCTTGGCTACGCCGAGGACACGCTACCCGAGGCAAAGCCGCGCCGCGACAACGTGGTGTACGTAAAGTAATTAGTTCCGCCGTTCTACCGAACGGCGGGCTCGTTGACGCTGCGCGGGCCGCATTCACGCCAATCTGACGTTCAATTTCGAGGGCACGACCAGAAGGTCAGCGCCCTCTCATTTCACGTCACCTTGGCGCAAATGCGGCTCGCTCGCTTTTGGCGACTGACATCGAATGAGCCACTGTCTTGGGCAGCTAAAAAAGCCCCGTCCCAAATTTGCTGCCCCGCTCGCAACTTATCCCGCCGATGGAGTTGTTGCCGTTTCATTTGCCTGGGCCGTTTCGGCGTCGTCGCCTTGCTTGTCTTCGTCCTTTTGCGCATCGGCGATGGTGGAGGCCGCCGCAACGATACCGCGCTGGGGCGCGACGCCCGTCTGGGCCTGAGCGCCCTCGACAACTTCTGTACCTACATGCGCGAGCTCGGGCGATTTAAACATTGCGTCCAAGTTGGCGCCACCGCCGGCATATCCGAGCGCGGCGAGTGCGATGACGATCACTGCAACGACGGCCACGATCGGCACATACCGATGCCAACCAGCAGGATTGAGCCCACTGCGGCGAGCCGCCCCGCGGCTGATGTAACCAAGCGTGCCGTCGTGCTTGAGCTTTGAGCCCACCACGCGTTTGCGGCCCCACAGCGAGGACTCTGCCTGCATTGCCAAGCGGGCGCTTGCCGAAGGATAGCCGTATTTAGTGCGCTTGAACGAGCCATCAAACCCCGAGGCGTGTTTGCCCCACGTCACCGATGTTGTGCGTCGGTTGACCGGCGCGGCACTCCGCCTTCTGCGGCTCGGTTTTGAAGTCTCAGCCATATGCCCTCGCACGCCGTAACCAAATCGAAACAATAACGCTTTGGACTGTAGCACACGCGTCGCGCGCGGTCACGGGCGCCTCGCTCAACGGTCATCGTCCTTCAGCAAGCGCCACAGCGTTGTACGGCTTATGCCCAGCACCTCCGCCGCACGGGTTCGGTTGCCGTGGAGATGATCTACAACCAGATGCGCGATATCTCGCTCGGTATCGGCCAGCGGTCGCAGGATATACAGGTCACTTTCGAGCGTCGGGGCGCCAAAGGTTGCGGTCTTAATCACGTCCTCTTGGGCGAGTACTTCCTCCGCCACAGCGCGGTCCACCGTGCCCGCCCCCACCAATATATACAGTCGTTCCGAGACCTCGCGGAGCTGCAGATAATTGCGCGGCCAGCGGTAAGCATCGAGCGTCTTCGTCGCCGCGGCAGACAGCGTGGGCGCTGCCGTCCCAAATGCATCAGCGAGATATTCCAAATAGCGCGCGACCTTCGTCGACGCGGCTCCCTGCTCGGCGATTGCCGGCGCCACGCTCACCGCACAGGCGA
>CAMQHB010000104.1:0-5220 GCA_947001545.1 uncultured Collinsella sp. | reverse complement strand
TCCCACTCGATGGTCGCGGGCGGCTTGGACGTGATGTCGTAGCACACGCGGTTGGCACCGGGGACCTCGGCAACAATGCGGCCGGAAATGCGGGCCAGCACGTCGTAGGGCAGCTTGGCCCAGTCGGCGGTCATGGCATCGCTGGACTCGACGGCACGCAGGATGATCGGACGCTGGTAGGTGCGCTCGTCGCCCATAACGCCGACGGACTTAATGTCGGGCAGAACCGCGAAATACTGCCAGCAGCTGTGCTCGGAGTTGCGCTCGCCGGTCTGCTCAAACAGGCGCTGGTTGTAGGCATCCAGCTCCTCGCGCACGATAGCGTCGGCGTTCTTGAGGATCTCGAGTTTCTCCTTGTCGACCGCACCGATGGTGCGGATGGCAAGACCCGGGCCCGGGAAAGGCTGGCGGAACACGATGTGACCCGGCAGGCCCAGTGCCAGACCAAGCGCGCGGACCTCGTCCTTAAAGAAGTGGTCGAGCGGCTCGATGAGGTCGAAGTGCACGCCCTCGGGGAACGGGATCAGGTTGTGATGGCTCTTGATGGTGGCCGTCTTGCCGCCCGTCTTGCGAGCGCCGGACTCGATGATGTCGGGGTAGATGGTGCCCTGAGCCAGGTACTTGACCGGCTTGCCATCGGTCTCGAGCTGCTGCGCCACGGCGAAGAACTCTTTCCAGAACTGCGTACCGATGATGCGGCGCTTCTCCTCGGGCTCGGTCACACCGGCCAGAAGCTCGGCATAACGGTCCTCGGCGTGGACGTGGATAAAGTCGACGTCAAACTGCTTGGTGAAGACCTCCTCCACCTGCTCAGGCTCGCCCTTGCGCAGCAGGCCGTGGTTGATGAACACGCAGGTCATCTGCTTGCCCACGGCGCGAGCGCCCAGCGCAGCCACGACGGAGGAGTCGACGCCACCGGACAGGGCCAGAATCACGCGGTCGTCGCCGACCTTCTCGCGGAACTCGGCCGTCATGGTCTCGACCAGGTTGTCCATGCTCCAGTTGGGCTCCAGGCCGCAGATCTCAAACAGGAAGTTGCTCAGCAGCTGCTGACCATACTCGGAGTGCTTGACCTCGGGGTGGAACTGCGTGGTGAAAATCTTGCGCTCGACGCACTCCATGGCGGCAACCGGGCACACGTCAGTGCTGGCGGTAACGGTAAAGCCCTCGGGCACCTCGGAAACGGCGTCGCGGTGGCTCATCCACACGGTCTGCTCCATGGGCGTGGAGTTAAAGAGCTTGGCGCCGGCCGTGCGCGTGATGGTGGCGCGGCCGTACTCGCCCACCTCGGAGTGGCCGACCTTGCCGCCGAGCGTCACGGCCGTGATCTGATGGCCGTAGCAGAAGCCCAGGACGGGAAGGCCCAGGTCAAAGATGGCGGGATCTATAGACGGAGCGTCCTCGGCATACACGGAAGCCGGACCGCCGGAAAGGATGAGCGCAGAGGCGTTCATCTCGCGAATCTCGTCGGCCGAGATGTCGCAGGGGACAATCTCGGAATACACGTTGAGGTCGCGGACGCGACGGGCAATGAGCTGACCGTACTGCGCACCAAAGTCGAGTACGAGGACCTTTGCGGAAGCCTTTTGATCCATGGTTCCCCCTCTTGTTGGCGGGGAGCCGGTGCCCACCCGCGTGAATGAACGAAAATAGCCTTCATAGTGTACACGTTATATGGGGTTTCTCGCCCCTCGCAGCCATCAGCGCACGGCAAACGCACGACCTGGGCCCCTATTTGACGGCAATTGAAGTGTTTTCAAACGTTACAGATGATGTAATACGTTTGAACATTGGACGCCCTGTGCCACAATACTGCCGAACGACTCCGCCTCTGCGGCGGCAAATACGATAGGAATACCAGCATGAAGCGCATCCTTCTCATCGCCACGGGCGGCACCATCGCATCGACCGAGGACGGCAACGGCCTCTCCCCCGCCCTGACCGGTGAGGAGCTCGCCCAGAGCGTCCCCGAGATCTCGGGCCTCTGCGAGCTCGACGTCGTGCAGCCCATGAACATCGACAGCACCAACATGCGCCCCAGCGACTGGATGTGTATCCGCGACGTCATCGTCAAGGGCTATGCCGACCACGACGGATTCGTGATTCTACACGGCACCGACACCATGAGCTACACCGCGGCGGCGCTTTCCTATCTGATTCAGGACAGCCCTAAGCCTATCGTGCTCACCGGCTCGCAAAAGCCCATGGGCAATCCCTTTACCGACGCCAAGCTCAACCTGTACCAGAGCCTGCTCTATGCGCTCGACGAGCATTCGCACGACGTTTCGATCGTGTTTGGCGGCGTAGCCATTGCCGGCACGCGCGCCCGCAAGCAGCGCACCATGAGCTTTAACGCGTTCATTAGCGTCAACTATCCGCCCATTGCCTACATCCGCAACGACCGCATCGTGCGCAACGGGCTCCACGGCACGCATCAGGGCGAAAACCCGGTGCGTTTCTACGACAGCATCAACCCACGCGTGTTTGTCCTTAAGCTTACGCCCGGCGTGAACCCGGGCATCCTCGACGCCCTTGCCGACAGCTACGACGCCGTGATTCTGGAGACCTTTGGCATTGGCGGTATTCCCGAGTTTGGCGAGTCCGGCGAGTCGTTCCAAGAGGCAATTTTCCGCTGGGTCGATTCGGGTCGCACCGTCGTTATGACCACGCAGGTCCCCGAAGAGGGCCTCGATCTGGGCGTTTATGAGGTCGGCCGCGCTTACGCCGATCATCCGGGCATTCTGCGCGGCGATGATATGACCACCGAGACGCTCGTGGCCAAAACCATGTGGGCACTCGGCCAGTCACGTGATGCGGCCGAGATTCGGCGCCTGTTCTACAGCCAAGTCAACCACGACCGCATCCCGATGGCGTAATTCAGTTGTCGACGGGTATCCCCTATTCGATACCCTCGAGAAGCTCTGACACCGTCATGCCGAGTGCGGGCGCGATCTTAAATAGAACCTTGAGCGTGAAATTTGCCGTCCCATCTTCGATTCGGTCGAGGTAGGGTCGGCTGATTCCTGTCGCCACACAAAAATCAACCTTGGAGATACCAAGGTCCCTGCGTGTCTCTTCGACCCGCCTGCCAAGAATCTGTTTCGCACGTTCGTCCATGCAGCCGAGTTTGAAATGGAGCCGAACATAAACGTAAACTATAGTTTACGTTTTCCCGAATACACAGGAGTTTTCTATGTCGGGTTCTTCGGTCCGCATGTACCGAGCCACGCTTCGCACAAACAGCGCGCCGCCCAAGCTCGTCGTCGTTGAAGCTGAATGCCTTTCGCCCGATGAGCGCACAGCATTTGCATTGCTATCAAGTCGCGTCGCCGCCGTTCTGGTCCCTTACCCGGCGAAAGGTGAACTTGCCATCCAATGCCAAGCGCACAGCTGCTCGCTCAATCAGGCTGCCGTAATCGCAACCAGCCAACGCGGTCTGCCCCTTCTCCTGGAAGCCGGCATAGCACTCGCCCTTCGCGGCGCCGGATACGAAAACGAGGCCGCCGCCGATGCAGTCTTTCAACCACGATCGAGCGGCGGCCTCGCAGCAGCCATCGAATATGCTTGCAGGCTCGTTGCCTAAAAGGACAAGCTAGAAACCAAAGCCAAAGCCCGTTCCGGTAATCGCCGAGTACATAAAGTAAACGTTGATCACGTTGAGGAACACACCCGTAATGCAACCGTTGCGCAGGTAGCGCTCGCACACGATGCGCGCCATGGCGGCGGAGTCGTCATTGTTCTTGGCTTGGCGTCCCGCCGTAAAGTACGTCGCCACGCTCAGCAGCAGATTGAGTACCGGCAGTGCCAGCAGCTCGTAGCTCTTACCCCAGCGCGTCACCTCGCCGGCGGCGTTAAACTTCGTTGCCACCTCGGGGCCAATGTTGGGGATAACACACGCTGCGACCACCAGCGGAATCACCGCAAGTACGAGCAGCGCAATACCCATGTAGCCAGCTTTTTTGCCATATTTGAACATATGCGTCGTCCTTACACGTTAAAGCGGAAGTGCACGACGTCGCCATCGGCCATGACATAGTCCTTGCCCTCAATACGCAACTTGCCGGCGGCCTTGGCGCCCTGCTCGCCGCCGAGCTCGATGTAGTCGTCGTAGCCAATGACCTCGGCCTTAATAAAGCCGCGCTCAAAGTCGGTGTGGATCACGCCGGCGGCCTGCGGGGCGGTCGCGCCCTGACGAACCGTCCAGGCCTTGACCTCCATCTCGCCGGCCGTAAAGAACGACTGCAGGCCGAGCAGCTTGTAGGCTGCCTGCGCGAGCACGTCCAGACCGGGCTGCTCCAAGCCCAGGCTCTCCAGGTAGTCGGCAGCGTCCTCGGGATCGAGCTCGGAAAGCTCTGCCTCGATCTTGGCGCAGATGGGCAGCGGCTTGACACCATCGATGGGCGCCAGATCGTCGTTGAGCATATCCTCGTCCACGTTGGCCACATACAGGATGGGCTTCATGGTGAGCAGGAACAGCCCCTTGGCGGCGGCACGCTCCTCGTCGGTCATCTCCATGGATGCGGCGCGCTTGCCCTCGTTGAGCCAGGCAAGCAGGCGCTTGGCAACCTCGAACTTGGGCATGAGCTCCTTGTCGCGCTTGGCCTCCTTCTCGAGCTTAGGCAGCTGCTTCTCGAGCGTGCCCATGTCGGCCAGGATGAGCTCGGTCATGATGGTGTCGGCATCGCCGGCGGGATCGACGAACTCGCCCGTGCGGCCCACCTCACGCATGACGTTGGGGTCCTTAAAGTAGCGCACGACCTCGCAGATGGCGTCGGTCTCGCGAATGTTGGCCAGGAACTGGTTGCCCAGGCCCTCGCCCTCGTTAGCGCCCTTCACCAGACCTGCGATGTCGACGAACTCGACCGTCGCCGGCACAATGCGACCCGGGTTAACGATGTCGGCAAGCTTTTGCAAGCGGCTATCGGGCACGTCGACGATACCCACGTTGGGGTCGATCGTGGCAAACGGGTAGTTGGCGGCAAGGCCGGTCTTTTTGGTAAGCGCGGTGAACAGCGTCGACTTGCCCACGTTGGGCAGGCCCACGATACCGATGGAAAGGGACACGACAGCTCCTTTTGGTACAGGTACTTCAAACCGTATAAGTATAGCGCCGCCGCAGCATCCGGGCGAATCCGGACACCGCGGCGGCGCAAATGAAGCAGAGATCCTTGATTATCGACTTTATCCGAACACCTCCCACATTCATCCGCACATGTGCGG
>CAMQHB010000103.1:0-5226 GCA_947001545.1 uncultured Collinsella sp. | reverse complement strand
CGTACTGGTACATCGTGCTGCCCCAGACATTCAAGATCATTCTGCCGCCGCTGTGTAACCAGGCGCTCAACCTGGTCAAGAACACGTCGGTGCTGGCGCTTGTGGCCGGCGGCGACCTTATGTACCGCTCCGACAACTTTGTGAGTCTGTACGGCTACCTGCAGGGATATATCGTCTGCTGCCTTATGTACTTCATCATCTGCTTTCCGCTCGCCATGCTGGTGCAGTGGCTCGAGCGCTGCTCCAAGGAGCGTCCGCGCGGCGTGAGCCTGGCCGAGCTGGGACTCGACAACGTAGAGGAGGCCTAGCGCATGGAAATCTTCAACGCGACCAACCTGCTCTACATTTGGGGCGGCTTTGTTAAGACGATCGAGATCTCGGCGCTGTCGATCTTTTTCTCGCTCATCTTTGGCACGGTGCTGGCGCTCGTTAAGAGCTATGCGCCCCGTCCATTCCGTATTTTGGTGAGCGCCTATATCGAACTGTTCCGTTGCACGCCGAACCTGCTGTGGATCCTGTTTATTTACTTTACGGTGCAGGGTTTGGACATTGTGATTTCGACCATCGCCTTTACGCTGTTTACCAGCGCCGTTATGGCCGAGATTGTGCGCGGCGGCCTCAATTCGATTCCACGAGGCCAGTTTGAGGCAGCGCAGAGCCAGGGCTTCGGCTTCTTTGCCACCATGCGCTACATCATTCTGCCGCAGACGTTTAAGACGATCATTCCGGCGCTGTTTAGCCAATGCACGACCGTCATTAAGGACAGCTCGTATCTTTCGGGCATTAACGTGGCCGAGCTCATGTACACGGCAAACGTCGTGATGGCCCACGCGATCGACCTGTCGCAGGTGCTTATGCTCTACGGCCTGGTGTTTGCGATGTACTTTGTGCTCAACTTTGGTATCTCGCTGCTGGTTCGAGCGTATCAGAGGCGAATGGTGGCAGCGTAGAATGTGGTAAAGGGGCAGCCCCTTTGTCACATAGAGAAAGGAATCGCGATGAGCGATCTGGAGAACAAGAAGAGTCCTGTGGTCATTACCATCGCGCGCGACTTTGGTGCCGAGGGCCACGAGATTGGTCGCATGCTTGCCGACGAGTTGGGGATTCCGCTGTACGATAACGAGCTGCTGGTGCGTGCGTCGCTGCGCGCGGGCGAGTCGCTCGACAAGATGGCCGCCTACGACGAGCGTCTGGCCGTGGAGAACATGGCGTTTCTGCCCGACCGCTACGATGCGCGTTCGTACTCGGACAAGTTGTTCCAAAAGATGAGCCAGGTGATTTTGGATCTGGGTGAGACCGAGAGCTGCATTATCGAAGGCCGTCTGTCCGACTACCTGCTGCGTAACAACCCCAACCACATTGCCGTGTTGGTGACCGCACCCCTTGAGGACCGCGTCGAGATCGTGCGCAAGAAGCGTGGCCTTAATAAAAAGAAGGGCGCCAAGCTGGTCAAACAGCAGCAGAAGGCGCGCGAGGCGTTCTATAAGCGCTACAGTGCCGGAAAGTGGAAGATGACGAGCGGCAAGGACATCGTCGTCAACCGCGCCAAGCTGGGCCGCGAGGGTTGTAAAGACGTTATCGCCGCTGCCTACCGCTACAAGGTGGCGCAGCTCGAAGGCTAACCGACCAAAACCATCACAAAGGTGCCTGTCCCCATCGTGGTGGTCGGGCGATCGGCATAGAAAAAGTCCCCGCCGGGCGTGTGCTCGACGGGGACTTTGCCGTTTGATGGCTAGCGTTGAGGGTGATTACTCGCCCAGCAGGCTCTTGGTGATGGAAGCGGCGGCCTTCTTGCCGGCGCCCATCGCCAGAATGACCGTAGCGGCACCGGTGACGATGTCGCCGCCGGCCCAGATGCGGGGATCGGTGGTCTGGCCGGTCTCCTCGTCGGCGATGATGTAGCCCCACTTGTTGAGCTCCATCTTGCCGCCGATCTTCTTTGCGAAGGGGTTGGCGTTGGTACCGATAGCCGAGATTGCGACGTCGCAGGGAATCTCCTCGATGGCGCCCTCGATGGGCACCGGGCGACGACGGCCGGACTCGTCGGGCTCGCCGAGCTCCATCTTCTGGACCTTGACGGCGCACACGGAGCCGTCCTCGCCAGCGACAAACTCGAGCGGGGAAACGAGCGGCAGAACCTCGACGCCCTCGGCCTTGGCATGGTGCAGCTCGGCGCGACGGCAGGGCATCTCATCCTCGGTACGACGGTAGGCGATGATGGCGTGCTCGGCGCCCAGGCGCTTGGCGGTACGGACGGCGTCCATAGCCACGTTGCCGCCACCAAAGACAACGACGTTCTTGCCGTGCTTGGTGGGGGTGTCGTACTCGGGGAACTTGTTGGCCTTCATCAGGTTCACGCGGGTGAGGTACTCGTTTGCGAAGAAGACGTTGGGCAGGTTCTCGCCGGGGACGTTGAGGAACTTGGGCAGGCCAGCGCCGGTCGCCACGTAGATGGCGTCGAAGCCCTGCTCGAACAGCTCCTCGGCCGTGGCCATGTTGCCCACGACGGAGTTGTACTCAAACTTGACGCCCATGTCCTCCAGGCCGTCGATCTCGCGCTTGACGACTGCCTTGGGCAGACGGAACTCGGGGATGCCGTAGACCAGCACGCCGCCGCCGGTGAAGAAGGCCTCGAAGACGGTGACGTCAAAGCCGTTGCGGGCGAGCTCGCCGGCGCAGGTGATGCCGGACGGGCCGGAGCCGACGACGGCGACCTTCTTACCGTTCTTGGGGGCCATCTTGGGCGTGGAGGCGAGCTCGGGGCGGTCACCCAGGAAGCGCTCGAGCTGGCCGATGGCCACGGGCTCGGACTTCTTACCACGGATGCACTTACCCTCGCACTGGTTCTCCTGCGGGCAGACGCGACCGCAGATAGCGGGAAGCATGGAGTCCTCGCGGATGGTGTCGAGAGCGCCGCCGAAGTCCTTCTCGCGGATCTGCTCGATAAAGCGGGGGATGTTGATGTTGACGGGGCAGCCCTCGACACAGAACGGCTTCTTGCAGTTGAGGCAGCGCTCGGCCTCGGCCAGCGCCATCTCCTCGGTGAAGCCCTTGTCGACGGGGCGGAAGTCGCAGGCGCGCTCGGCAGCCGGCTCCTCGTTATCGGGGGTGCGGGGCGACTTCATATCGGCAACGAAACGACCGTTAACTAGTGGCATGCGCAGCTCTTTTCCTCATAGGCCTTGAGGGACTCGCCCTCTTCGGAACGGTAAGCGGCCTGGCGGGCACGAAGGTCATCCCAGTCGACCAGGGTGGCATCGAAGTCGGGGCCGTCGACGCAAGCGAACTTGGTCACGCCGCCCACCTCGACGCGGCAGCAGCCGCACATACCGGTGCCGTCAACCATGATGGGGTTGAGCGACGCGGTGATGGGGGTGTCGTACTTCTGGGCGGTGAGGGTCGAGAACTTCATCATCGGAACGGGGCCAACGCAGAAGACCTGGCTCACGGCCTTGTCCTGCAGCAGGCGCTCCAGTGGAGCGGTGACAACGCCCTGCTCGCCGTAGGAGCCGTCGTCAGTGGTGATGTGGATGTGGTCCTCGTCGAGGAGCTCGCGGAACTGGTCCTCCATGAGCAGGAGGTCCTTGGTGCGGGCGCCCATGATGGCGTGAACCTCGTGACCGGTCTCGACCAGGTGCTTGGCGACCGGGAAGGCAATTGCCAGGCCGACGCCGCCGCCAATGACGGCGCAGGGGCCCTCGGCCATCTCGGTGGGAACGCCCAGCGGGCCCACGACGTCGCGCAGCGACTCGCCGGCCTCGTAGGTGGAAAGCATCTCGGTGGTCTTGCCGATCACCATGAAGATGAACTCGACCCAGCCCTCGTCACCGTTCCAGCCGGCCAGGGTAAACGGGACGCGCTCGCCCGTCTCGTTGGCGCGGACCATGAGGAACTGTCCAGCGTGCGCATGCTTGGCGATTGCGGGCGCCTCGATGCGGAACTTGAACACCTTCTCCGAGAACTGCGTCTTCTCCAGGATCTTATACATAGAACCCCTCTCTTGTTAGGGCCGCCGAACCGTGCCTCCACGGAAATGGACGGTAGCCCGAATAAAACCGTACGTGCACAGGCGTTGTGCAGACATACGGTGCAAATTATACCCTCATGGACATGTCACTTACGTGTGTCTTCGGCGGTTGGGAGCAGGGTTTATCCACTTTGGCCTACCAAAGGGGGAGAGGTTTATTTTGGCAGGTTTTATCGGGTAAAACGGCAAAGGGGCCAGCCTCGGGTTGCAATGAGGTCGGCCCCCTTTGGGGTGCTATGTGTGTATGGCGGTGCGCGGTTTATTGCGATGCGGCCGCTGCGGCGTTTCCGCAGTTAAAACCTGCCAAAATAAACCTATCCCTAAATGATAGGTTTTAGTGCTTGCCGTTGGCGGAGGCGGCGCCGTTGACGTGGTCGCGGGCATAGATCACGCCGTGCACGATTGCCAGACCGGCGGCATCTGCGGCGCGGGCGCAGGTGTCCTGGAAATCCTCGGCCTCGCGGGCGCGCAGCTGCTTAAGCACGTAGTCGGCGACGGCCATCTTGCCGGGAGGGTTGCCGATGCCGGTGCGGATGCGGCTGAAGTCGCGGCTGCCCATCTTGTCGATGATGGAGCGCAGGCCGTTGTGACCGGCGTGGCCACCGCCCACCTTAACACGTACGTCGCCGGCGGGAATGTCGAGCTCGTCGTGGATTACGAGCAGCTCCTCGGCCTTGATCTTGTACTCGCGGCAGAGCTTGGAGATGGGGCCACCCGAGGTATTCATATACGACTGCGGCTTGACCAGTACAATCTGGCGCTTACCGCCCTCTTCCTCGGGATCGTTGATGTTGATGAGCGCGACCTCGGCGCCGGCCTGGTTTTTCCAGTACGTGACGCCGGCCTGACGGGCCAGCTCGTCGATTGCCTTAAAGCCGGCGTTGTGGCGGGTCTCGGCATATTCCTCGCCAGGGTTGCCAAGCCCGGCAACCATGCGAATCTTAAGCGGCTGTGCAGCTGCCATGTTTGTCCTCCGTTACGTAAATAGTTCAATCAACGACAAAGGCTACCACGCCCGCCGAAGGCGAGGAAAGGTTGCAGCAAAGTCATTTCAGAAAACAGCTGCCCCGAGACGGCAGGAAGCCCCGGACACGCCGGGAGGGGTTATAAAAACCAACAAACCCCAACCCCAAACCCGCGCGGACCATCGCGTCAAAACCCCCCAGGCGCGTACCGGGCGTGCGGCGGGATGCGACGGT
>CAMQHB010000102.1:0-5327 GCA_947001545.1 uncultured Collinsella sp. | reverse complement strand
CCCCGGAGCATGCGGCCCAAAACAGGCTGCACCGGCGTATACATGCGCACAGTATGCTCGTCCGAGTCGCCCCGGAAGAGCGGCGCATGCATGTTGCCGATCTCCCAGCACGCATGCGCGAGCGCAATCGGATCCATGCGGTCGACCTCGACCAAATAAACCTCGGCGCTGCGCAGGCGCACGACAACCGCCACGGGCACCACGCCCGAGCGGTCAATGGCGAGCACGTCGCCATCGGCAAGACGACCGCCGTCGGCAGTATCCAGCCGAACATCGACCGTGCGCCCCAGCTCCGTCACGCCCACAAACGCGCATACATCAGCCTGGTCCCAATCGAGCAGCAGATCGTCAACTTCAAAGACGCCGCCCAGCTTCCGGCGAAGCAGAAGTTCATAGGACGGATCGTTGAGATTTCCCAAGCATGTCGTCGAAACCAAGCGTTCAGGCATACTCTAGCCCTCGACCTCGACGAGCTCGATATCAAAGTTGAGGTCCTTGCCGGCCAGCTCGTGGTTGGCGTCGAGCGTCACAGCCTCGGGCGTTACGTCGATGACCACGGCGGGAACGGGCATACCGCTCGGCGTGGACAGGAAAAGCTTCATGCCCTTCTCGATCTGCTCGATGTTGGGAACCTGTTCGGCCGGGAAGGTAATAACCATCTCGGGATTGTGCTCGCCGTAGGCATCGGCAGCAGGAATGTGCACGGTCTTCTTCTCGCCCACCTGCATGTCGACAACAGCGGCGTCGAAGCCCTTGATCATCTGACCGGCGCCGCAGGTGAACTCCAGCGGCTCGCCGCGATCGTAGGAGCTATCGAACTGCGTGCCGTCATCGAGCGTGCCGCGATAATGGGTCTTGACCTTCTTGCCCTGGTTGGACATGGTAACCTCCGTGATAAGGGCGGCGCACAACGCGGGCCGCCGTGAACATATGGCGCTAACTATACCCTAGTCATACAATTCAATGACAGTTTGCAAAGAAACGCTGCAACCGGAGGAACCATGGCATATCCCGTATTTGACCTACACTGCGACACCGCCGACCGAATCGGCTGGGCCACGCTCGATCTCGACCTGCGCTTTACCGCCGGCACCGACGGTTATTTCCCCGGCGACGAAACGCATCCGCAAGATTTCGACCTCATCGAGGGTAACGCCTGTGCCATCTCGCTCGCAAAGATCGGCAACACGCCGTGGGCACAGTGCTTCGCCACGTTTGTCCCCGACGAGATTCCCACCGCCCACGCCGCGCGCTTCCAGGCGCAAATCATGGCGCATATGAGCGGCCAGGCAATGCTCAACCACGACCGCATGGTCAACGTACGCAGCGCGGCAGACATTCGCCCCGCGCTCAAAGACGGCAAGGTCGCCTGCATCCACACCATCGAAAACGCCACGTTCTTTGCCGAGGACCCCGCGCTGATCGAGGTGCTCAAGAGCTTGGGCGTACTCATGTCATCGCTCAGCTGGAATGCGCAAGGACCGCTCGCGAGCGGACACGATACCCACGCCGGCCTCACCGCCGCCGGCATCGAGGCACTTACGCAGATGGAGCACGCCGGCATGGTGCTTGACGTCTCCCACCTCAACGATGAGTGCTTTGACGAGGTTGTCGCCCACGCCACACGTCCCTTCGTCGCCAGCCACTCCAACTCCCGTGCGGTTTGCGGCGTCAAACGCAACCTTACCGACGACCAGTTCCGCACCATTCGCGACATGGGCGGTATCGTCGGCCTCAACTACTGCAGCGAGTTCCTTTCCAACGACGCAACCGACAAGACCGCCGCAGACGTCACCTTCGACCAGCTAGCGGCACATATCGAGCACTGGCTCGACCTGGGCGGCGAGGACGTCATCGCGCTCGGCGGCGACTGGGACGGTGCCACGGTGCCCGCCTTCCTCTCCGATGCCAGCAAGATGCCCGAGTTCCAGAACATGCTCTCCAAGCACTTTGGCAAGACCGTGATGCAGAAGCTCTGCAGCGACAACGCGCTTGCCTTCTTTGAGCGTTATTAATTTCACATCCCTTGAGCGGGCCGGCATGCCGAACGGTCGACATGCCGGCCCTTCCCCAATCTGAAGGACCGCTTTTGACGCAGCAGTTTACGATTTCCGCATCCCGACCGGATGGGACGCCCATCCCCGTCATCGTTACCAAAAAGCGCGTCAAGAACTTCAACCTACGTGTCACATCGAGCGGTGAGGTCCACGCCAGTGCACCGCTCGGCGCCAGCCGCGAGCGTATCGAAGCGTTTGTGAAGCGCAACAGCGCCTGGATTATCAGCCGACTTGCCCAGCGCGAGCAACGTCAGGCGACGGCGCGAGAGCCGCTCAGTCCCTCGTCCATCATTGCGCTTTGGGGCAAACCCATCACCGTTCAGGATGCACTCGACCACAACTTTGAGCCACCCGCACCGCGGCCCAAGCAGGCTACCTTCGCAAGTTTTATGGGTACCGACGAGCCAGACGAACGTCCGCAGGCCAAGTGGAACGCGACCCTCGACGGCTTAACGCCCAGTGAGATCCAAGCCCATATTGACCAGCTCTATACGTCCGAGGTCACATCGGCGCTGCGCGATATTGTGCACGCATACGAAATCGCAATGGGTGTCGCCGTTTCCCGCGTTTCCGTGCGCAGCATGAAAACGCGCTGGGGATCATGCACGCCCAAAACCGGCGCCATTCGCATCGCACGAGAACTTGCCGCCTACCCCGTCGAGTGCCTTGACATGGTTGTCGCCCACGAGCTCGTCCACCTGCTCGAGCCAAGCCACAATCATCGGTTTCACGCGCTGCTCGACACGTACTGCCCCAACAACAGGGCTCTGTCGCAGCGGCTCAAAAAACCGCCCGCCAACGAGCTCTAGAGTCGGTTAGCGCACGCGCTCGATCTCGACACCGCAGCTTGCCAAGGGAAGACCGACAGGCGCCCAAGGCTTATCGAGCTTAACGTGCACGCCAAGCAGCAGGGGGTAACGACGCAACAGCATCTGGGCCACACCCTCGGCTGCCGCCTCGATGAGCTTAAACGTATGCTCGCGCAGATAGTCATCGACATCGTGGCACACCGAGCCGTAGTCAATCGAAGCGTCCAGGTTATCGTGCTCCCCCGCTGCACGCAGGTCGGCATAGAGCACCAAGGACACGATGAACTTCTGGCCCAGCGCATTCTCTTCGGGATACACGCCGTGGTTGGCAAAGACCTCGAGACCGTCGATAGTAATGCGGTCAGCATGGCGCAGATCGTCATAACTCACGTGGGGTACCGCCGTTGCGGTGGATATTTCGCCCCTTCCACGGCGGGCGAGCTCGGCGCCTTCAGTCTTGGTTGCATTCTCGGGCAGTTTCTTGTTGCTCATCGCGATCGTCTCCTTCGTTTAGAACCCCGACCGCGCAAACTAACTACACGCGAATCGACAGGTTCTTTTTATCATCGCTCCAGTTGCAAGCATTGCGCGCGGGGCATGCAAAGCAGGCGCGCGACGCTTTATCGGCCGCATAGAGCAGACGCTCAAGCGGTTGGCTGTTCACGCGCAGCTTTCGATGGCCCAGAATGGCCGTCTTAATGGCTGCGGCATCGGCCGGCTCAAACGCCACATCATCGGGCATGCCGCCGAGAATCGCATCAGCGACGCGTTCGCTTGCAACATCATGGGATATACCCGATTCATACTGTTCATCTTTGCCGATATCGTGAAGAAGTGCCGTGGCGTAGATGACCTCGCGGTCAAATTCGAGCTGTTCCTCGAGATTCTTGATCCACATAATGCGAGCGACATCGAGCAGATGGTCAATACCGTGGCGGCAGAAGATGCGCCCCGATTCCAACTGCGCAATGTTGCCCAGGTGCCGCCGAAACAGCCCGTTGGCACAAATGTAATCAATGCGAGGCATGGCATCAAAGGGGGCTAGGCCCGAAGCCATGAAGCCGCGACGCGGCGTCCCCTCATCGGTCTTCGATGTAAAGTCGTTGACGACCCTCATGCTAACGGCCCAGCATCCTAAAGAACCGCTCCTCGAGCGACGGATCGGTCTCAAAGACGCCGCGGCGAGCGAGCGTCACGGTCTTGGTGCCGGGCTTTTGCACGCCGCGCATGGTCATGCACATATGCTCAGCCTCCATGAGCACAATCGCTCCCTGGGGAGCGAGATACTCCATGAGGGCATCGGCAACCTGTGCGCACAGCTGCTCCTGCAGCTGCAGACGACGGGCGTAGACCTCAACCGTGCGGGCAAGCTTAGAGAGCCCTGCGACACGGCCGTTGGGGATATAACCAATGGCGGCCTTGCCATAAAACGGCAGCAGATGATGTTCGCACAGCGAGTAGAACGTGATGTCGCGCTCGATAACCAAATCGTTCGAAGCGACGGCAAAGGTTTTGGACAGGTGCTCCTCAGCACTCTGGTCCATACCGCCGGCGATCTCACCATACATACGGGCAACGCGCGCCGGGGTCTCCAGCAGGCCCTCACGAGTTGGGTCCTCGCCTATGCCCTCAAGCAACAGCTTAATGGCGGCCTCGACTTTTTCCTGATCGATCATCTGGGCCTCACTTTTCCGATTTTGCGTTCGCGCTATGGTACCACGCCCTTTGGCATCGGCCACAAGCTACATAGTATGGGTCGAATAGACTGGATCGTCCCGCCAAAGTTCAACCGCATCACAAAGCGCAACGCCCTCGCGCACAGCACGGGCGCGCGTGGCGTTCATATCAATCACGCGCTGATTGCTCGAGCCCCTAAAGCGCAACGAGATATCGTACAAATCCTGAACGAACGGGCCGTCCACCAACATGTCGAGGCAGGCCAGGATACGGTTCGTCACCTCGGTATGATGGCGACCGCCCGGCATAAGCTCCTCGAGCACGTCGCCGGTAAAGCACCAAATGGTCTTGCCCGACCCCGCGGGATAGGCCGCACGCACGCGTTCGATAAAGTCAACAAGCCCCACCTGATTCTCGGGCTCCATAGGCTCGCCGCCCAGAATCGTCAGGCCATCGATAAAGGGATGGTCGAGGCTCTCGATAATCTTGTCCTCGACGGCACGATCGAACGTTTCACCCGCGGCAAAGTCCCACGCGACGGAGTTAAAGCAATTCTTGCACCCGCGACGGCACCCGCTCACAAACAGAGAAGTACGAACGCCTTCCCCATCAGCAATGTCGAAATACTTAATGTTCGCGTAGTTCATAGGTAACTCTCCCGGGAGGCCGGGACATATCATCCCGTCCTCAAACATTCTCGGCCTTCGGCCTGCGAAACTGCGGGCGGGACGATATGTCCCGGCCTCATGCAAAGGGTAACTCAATGAACGAAGCGAACATCGAG
>CAMQHB010000101.1:0-5589 GCA_947001545.1 uncultured Collinsella sp. | reverse complement strand
CGATATGTCCCGGCCTCATGCAAAGGGTAACTCAATGAACGAAGCGAACATCGAGTACAGGGTTCGAGGTCCAATAAAAACTTTGTTGCAGCTCAACCGCCATCGCAAGCAAAGCGTTGTTGCAAGTCAACTCATTTCCGCTAAGAACTTCGAGGAGTGAGCAGGCCGCATGCTGCATCTCAGCTACATCAACTTGGCTGCCCCGTAGCGAGGCCCCGGGCCTTTGCTCGATATGAGTTCCGCACGAACAGGAGGCGCCAGTGGCGCCTCCGTCGTGAGCCAGGACTGTCCGAAATAGCGAGTAAAGGCCCGGGGCCTCGCTACGGGGCGGCCTGGGATGGTTATTAGAGATGCAGCACGCGGTCGCGGATCTCCTCGGTTCGGCCCTGGTTCCAGAACTGGGTACCGATGTAGCCGCACGTACGACGAGCGACATTCATCTTCTCCTGGTCACGATTGCCGCAATTGGGGCACTCCCACACCAGCTTGCCGTCATCCTCGACAATCTTGATCTCACCGTCGTAGCCGCACACCTGGCAGTAGTCGCTCTTGGTGTTGAGCTCGGCGTACATGATGTTGTCGTAGATGTACTGCATCACGCGAATGACAGCCTTGAGGTTGTCCTGCATGTTGGGAACCTCGACGTAGGAGATGGCACCGCCCGGCGAAAGCTGCTGGAACATACCCTCGAACTTGAGCTTGTCGAATGCGTCGATCTCCTCGGACACGTGGACGTGGTAGCTGTTGGTGATGTAGCCCTTGTCCGTCACGCCCGGGATGATGCCAAAACGACGCTGCAGGCACTTGGCGAACTTGTAGGTCGTCGACTCAAGCGGGGTACCGTACAGCGAGAAGTCAATATCGCTTTCGGCCTTCCACTCCGCGCACTTGTCGTTCATGCGCTGCATGACGGCCATGGCAAAGGGCGTGCCCTCCTTCTCGGTGTGGCTGTGGCCCGTCATGTACTTAACGCACTCATACAGGCCGGCATAACCCAGACTAATGGTGGAGTAACCGCCCACGAGCAACTTGTCGATCGTCTCGCCCTTCTTCAGGCGGGCGAGGGCACCGTACTGCCAAAGAATCGGTGCGGCATCCGAAAGCGTACCCATCAGACGCTCATGACGGCACAGCAGGGCGCGGTGGCACAGCTCAAGGCGCTCGTCGAAGATCTTCCAGAACTTATCCATGTCCTGATGCGAGCTCAGCGCGACATCGGGCAGGTTGATGGTCACAACGCCCTGGTTAAAGCGACCGTAGTACTTGGGCTTGTTCGGGTCATAGTTCAGCGCGTTGGCCACGTTGTTAAATCCGTTACCGGAGCGGTCGGGCGTCAGGAAGCTGCGGCAACCCATGCAGGTATAGCAGTCGCCGTTGCCCGCGGTCTCGCCCTTCGACAGCTTGAGCTCGCGCATCTTCTTCTCGGAGATGTAGTCGGGCACCATGCGCTTGGCGGTGCACTTCGCAGCCAGCTGAGTCAGGTAGAAGTACGGGGAATCCTCGTGAACGTTATCGTCCTCGAGCACGTAGATGAGCTTGGGGAACGCCGGGGTGATCCACACGCCGGCTTCGTTCTTAACGCCCTCATAGCGCTGACGAAGCGTCTCCTCCACAATCATGGCAAGGTCATGCTTCTCCTGGGGCGTACGGGCCTCATTGAGATACATAAAGACCGTCACGAACGGCGCCTGGCCATTCGTGGTCATAAGGGTCACGACCTGATACTGAATCGTCTGAACGCCGCGACGGATCTCGTCACGCAGGCGGTCCTCAACAACCTCGCGGACCTTTTCGGGAGATGCGGAAACGCCGAGCTCCTCGAGCTCGCGGGCGACCTCGCCGCGAATCTTTTGACGGCTCACCTCGACGAACGGGGCAAGATGGGTCAGCGAAATCGACTGGCCACCGTACTGGGAGGAAGCAACCTGAGCGATGATCTGCGTCGCGATGTTGCAGGCAGTCGAGAAGCTGTGCGGCTTCTCGATCAGCGTGCCCGAAATAACAGTACCGTTCTGGAGCATATCCTCCAGGTTCACCAGGTCGCAGTTATGCATGTGCTGGGCAAAGTAGTCCGAATCATGGAAGTGAATCAGACCCTCATTGTGAGCATCCACAATCTCCTGGGGCAGCAGCACACGCTGGGTCAGGTCCTTGGAGATCTCGCCGGCCATGTAGTCACGCTGAACGGAATTGACGGTCGGGTTCTTGTTGGAGTTCTCCTGCTTGACCTCTTCGTTGTTGCACTCAATCAGCGACAGGATCTTGTCATCGGTCGTGTTCTTCTGGCGCTTCAGGCTCTGAACATAGCGATAGATGATGTAATGGCGAGCGACCTCGTAGCAGTCGAGACGCATAATCTCGTCCTCGACCAGATCCTGAATCTCCTCGACCGACACGGTGTGGCCCGCGTTCTCGCATGCCTCGGCGACGTTTTGTGCCGCGTAAACCACCTGGCGGTCGGTAAGACGAGAGCTCTCCTCGACCTCCAAGTTTGCGGCGCGGATGGCATTGACAATCTTATCGATGTCAAAGACAACCTCGGTGCCGCTGCGCTTGATGATCTTCATCCTCTTGCCTCTTTCGCGTCGAAATCGTATTGCGCTTCAGAGCCAAACGATGCCCGGCAGGGCTTGCCCCTGTCTTGCGGCGCCGTCGCGCAATCTGTGTTTTCGAAAACCATAGGCCCTCATGCGGACAATCCTCGCAGCCAATCAAGGGGCTCGAAGATCCATCCAAATGGGGCGAATAAGGTCCTCGTTCTCTGTCCGCCATCTATCATACGACAAAGAGGCATCTATATCCTGTATTCTTTTTTTAGGTCAAACACAACATATAGTGTTTCAGCAGGTCAAAGCAATTAGTTATTTTGCAGACGCATTAATTATGAGGGGTTCTTGGCAAGTCGGTAAAACGTTACCAACACGGCTACCTGCATGGCAGTTATAAAACCCCCTTAGTCAAGCCGCTGACAAATCCTACCAAAACCAAGCCGCTCACGCCAAAAGAATCCAAAAGATTATGCTTGACCAACATGTTGCGGTCACGGTCGGCCAGGACGTATGCAACCTGCCGGCACCTCTACGGGGACCTTGGATCAATATTTGCTGGCATATTTGACGGCGTGCTTGGTAGCAAAACAAAACAGCTCAGAGGACATAGCCTCTGAGCTGCGAACATTTGGTGGGCGTTAGAAGATTTGAACTTCTGACCTCTTCCGTGTCAGGGAAGCGCTCTCCCCCTGAGCTAAACGCCCAAATGGAGCGGACAACGGGGCTCGAACCCGCGACCCCAACCTTGGCAAGGTTGTGCTCTACCAACTGAGCCATGTCCGCTTACGAGGATTAATCTTACGTGATGCCCGCATCCTATGCAAGAACTTTTTTGAAAAATTTTGCGACGCTCTCGCGAGGGCATCAGTCGTCACGAAAGGCGCGAACAAACGCAGGCTCGCAGCGAGATGCCCCTACATCTCACCGAGCATGATCCAGGCAGAGCTGTCCTGCGCGAGCCTGCCGTCTGCAAGCGGTGATGAGGTGAGCAGGACCCTGCCCGCCGGCAGCTCCACGGGTGCTGCACCGAAGTTCGTCACACACGCCCAGCCGTTATCGCGGCGATAGGCGATGACGCCGCCCTCAGCGCCCTCGGCACCATCCGCAAGACCGGTGCGCCCGTCAAGATCGAGCCACGCAAGATCGTTGGCGCACCCGCGTAGCTTGCGCCGCAGCCAGAGGGCGTCACGATAGAGCGCAAGCATCGATGTCGGGTCCACTTCTTCCCTATCGGCAGCATAATCGGAAAACCATGCAGGCTGCGGCAGATGGGGCGCCGCATCGGCGTCTGCCGGCGAAAACCCAAACGATCCGCCATGCGCGGGATCGTCCGCCGCCACCCACGGCAGGGGCACACGACAGCCGTCGCGCCCCTTCTCACGCTTCGGTCCGTGCGTATTGGTCGCAGTAGGGTCTTCGAGTGCAGCCCACGGGATATCAGCCACCTCAAAAAGGCCGAGCTCCTCACCCTGATACACGTATGCCGAGCCCGGAAGCGCCAGCTCAAGCAAAAGGGCCGCCCGCGCGCGGCGCTCGCCGAGTTCACGGTCCTCGTCATAAGACGACCCGTCGCGCAAGAGCCAGTCGAGCGCAATCTGGTGGTAGCGCGTCGCCTTGATTTGCGGCAGGGCATAGCGTGTCGCCACGCGCGGGACGTCGTGGTTGGAGAGTACCCAGGTCGAGGCGGAACCGGATTCGACGGCTGCCTTCAAGCCCTTCTCGATTGCAGTGTGCATGTCATCATAGGTCCAAGTGGCCTTGGCAAACTCAAAGTTGAATGTCTGGCCAAGCTCGCTGGGACGCGCGTAGAGATACTGGCGCTCGGGCAGCACCCACGCCTCGGCAACGGCACTGCGCGGCGGATTATAGCGGTCGAACACGCGGTGCCACTCGCGATAGATCTCGTGGACCTCATTGCGGTCCCACAGCGGATGGGTGCCGTCGTCAACCATGTCATCGCCCTCGGCGAGATGCCACCGGTCGAGGTCATCGCGGTCGAGATCCTTGGCGAGACCCTGCGCCACATCAATGCGAAAGCCGTCGATGCCTCGATCGCTCCAAAACGCCAGGACGTCGCAAAAGAGCGCATGAACCTCGGGGGCATGACCAGTCAAAGTCCGGTTGCTCGGGCGTAAACATGTGCAGATACCACTGACCGTCCGCAACACGCGTCCATGCGGGGCCGCCAAAGTTGGCATTCCAATTGGTGGGAGGCAGCTCGCCATGCTCGCCGCGACCATCGCGGAAGATATAACGGGCGCGCTCGGGCGATCCGGGGCCGGCGGCAAGAGCGGCTTTGAACCAGGGGTGCTGGTTGGATGAATGGTTGGGCACGATGTCGACGATGACCTTGATGCCGCGCGCGTGAGCCGCAGCGATCATGTCATCGAAGTCGTCAAGCGAGCCGAGACGCGGGTCGACATCGCAGTAGTCCGCCACATCATAGCCGCCATCGACAAGAGGCGATGGGTAAAACGGGCTCAGCCAGATGGCCTCGATACCCAGCCGCTCAAGATAGTCCATCTGCTGGGTAATGCCCGCGATATCGCCCAGACCCGAACCAGTCGAATCCTTAAACGAGCGCGGGTAGATCTGATAGATCGCGGCATCGGACATCCATGAGCGCGAAGAAGACTTTTCTGTAGCCATGGGGCGTATCTCCCTTGCAACGAGGTTATGCGAGATGCCCACGATGATACGCCCAAAGCGGACATTCGCGACAAACAACGCCACAGCCACGCCCCAAAACGATCGCCCCCTCTCGGGTTCAAGCCTCCTGGGACGAATCGACCGATTAGTGAAAAGAACGGAAGACCCACTTTCCCGGCCACGACAGCGAGCGGGCTCCGGGTGCCCCAGGTTGCCGCGAAAGAGGAGGGAAGCGTACTTTATGTACGCGACCGACGATTGAGGGGCAAGATGGGGTGCCCGGGGCTCGCGCAGCGTCAACAAAAAACGCGGTTCGTTAGAACCGCGTAAGATAGTTGGAGCGGACAACGGGGCTCGAACCCGCGACCCCAACCTTGGCAAGGTTGTGCTC
>CAMQHB010000100.1:0-5641 GCA_947001545.1 uncultured Collinsella sp. | reverse complement strand
CTGTCCCCTTTGTGGTGGTTTGAGCGTTAAAAGTAAACGTATCGCTACTTGGAGAGCTCGTCAGCGAGGGCCTCGATCTGGGCGCGCGATGCGTCGTTGAGCGAACCCAGGACGGTCACTTTGTTCTGCGTCAGGGTGATGTCCTTCATACCCTCGAGCTCCTTAGTCATAACCTTAGCGGCGACAGGTGCCCAAGAACCGGCCTCGACGAGCGCCACGGTGCGGTTCTGGTAGGCATGCTCAGCGAGCGTGTGGATGAAGGTGCTCATGAACGGGAAAATCTCGCCCTGATAGGTGATGGAAGCGAGCACCAGACGGTCATAGCGGAACGCGTCCTCAACGGCCTCGGCCATGTCGTCGCGAGCCAGGTCAAAGACGGAGACCTTCTGGCCGCGAGCCTCGAGCGCAGATGCGAGCTCCTCGACGGCAGCCTTCAGGTGGCCATACACGCTCGCGTAGGCAATGGTGATTCCCTCGTCCTCGGGCTGATAGCTCGACCAGGTGTTGTAGGTGTCGAGGTAGTAGCCCAGGTTCTCGGTCAGCACGGGGCCGTGGAGCGGGCAGATAATCTGAATGTCCAGACCGGCGGCCTTCTTGAGCACGGTCTGCACGAATTTGCCGAACTTACCGACGATGCCAAAGTAGTAGCGGCGCGCTTCGCAAGCCCAGCCTTCCGGGTCCTCGATGTCGTTGGCGCCGAACTTGCCAAAGCCGTCGGCACTAAAGAGCACCTTGTCGGTAGACTCGTAGGAGAAGATCACCTCGGGCCAGTGAACGTTGGGAGCGCCGACAAACGTTAGGCTGTGACCGCCCAGATCGAGCACGTCGCCCTCTTTGACGACCATCTTGCGCTCGGGGTAGTCGGTGCCAAAGTAGTTGACCATCATGCGGAAGGCGCCCATGCTGGCCACAATCTGTGCCTGGGGATAGCGTTCCATAAAGGCGGCGATACCGGCGGAGTGATCGGGCTCCATGTGATGGACGACCAGGTAGTCGGGCGTACGGCCGTCGAGCGCGGCCTCGAGGTTGCCGAGCCATTCGTCGACAAAGCCAGCGTCAACCGAATCGGCGACAGCGATTTTATCGCCCAAGATAACATAGCTGTTGTATGCCATGCCGTTCTCGGACACGTCGTACTGGCCCTCGAACAGGTCAATGTCGTGATCGTCGACACCGATGTAGCGGATATCCTTGGTGATCTCCATCAGGCAAAGCCTCCTAGATAGACAAAAGAACCCGTCTATCATAGCACTCGGCTGCACCCCAACAGCTATCTGCCGGCATCCTTACCGTTTGTTATCCAAACGCAATAATGTACCGTTGACCTGCGAAAACTATGCGCGCGGAGCTGCCGTTGTATGTCGAATGATGAGTTGGCCCGGAATACGGATCGCAACGGTTTTGCCCGGCGTCCCCTCCTTGGGAACCGCATGCTCAAACACCTCGCGTCCGCGCTGATGCAGATCGAACCGCACGGTCGTAAGCTCGTTGTGCGCGACAAAGTCGTCGAGCGAATCGTCGACACCCACCACGCTCACGTCCTCGGGCACGCGCAGACCGCCATCGCGCAGCGCCGCGATAGCGCCATTTGCCATCTGATCGTTTGCCGCATAAATCGCCGTCATGGTGCGGTCGTGCTCAGCCAGATACCTGCCGGCTTCGTAACCGCTGTTGGCAGACCAGTCGCCCTCGAGCGGCTCCACCGGCTCGATATGCCTGCGCTCGAGCGCGTCTTGCCAACCAGCGCGGCGGAACTGCTCGTCCACCGAGAAGGATGGGCCGCCGATATAGCGGATCTGCTCGTGGCCAAGCTCAAACAGGTGATCCATAAGCAGCAGCGAGCAGCCGTAATGGTCGGAGTCGACCGTGGTCACGCGCGGATGCGCATACATGGTGACGATAACCGTGCCGATTCCCGGCAGCGGATCAAACGTCTCAAAGTCGGGCGCCATGCGGCTCATACCGATGATGATGCCATCGACCGGCAGGGCCGCCATGCGACGCGTGGCCTCGGCAAGCGAAAACTCCTCGGTCTTGGACATCTCGACCAGCGTGATGGCGCAGCCGTGCTCGCGAGCAGCGCTGGCGATGCCGTCGATCATCGTCAGATTCCCAAACTTGGTGACATCGTTGACGCATAAACCGACCGAATGGTAGCGACCGTCGCGCAGGGAACGGCCGGCATAGCTCGGGCGAAAGCCGAGCTCCTGCATGGCTGCCTGCACGCGCTGGCGCGTCTGCTCGTTCACATTGGGCAGACCGTTGGCGACGCGCGAGACCGTCTGCTGCGAAACGCCAGCAGCGCGGGCGACGTCGGCCATGGAAACCGGACGCGAGCCTGTATCGTTGGAGGGGCGCCTTGCCACAAGATCACCTTCACCCTTGCGAGATCAAAATAGCGTGCATGCCGGCCCGTGCAGAAATAGAGCCCGCGCGGAGGGCCGCAATCGTCGGACGCATGTTAACGTACTCTACTTTTTCGAGCTGCAGCTCTTCTGCTCTATAAGTCCATACGGCACTACCGTTCACGGCTGAATTTCGACCGATTACCAGATTCTCAAAAAGTGACAAGCGATGTGTTATGAGTACGTTAACATAGCCCGTAACGTGCGGCGCCGTGAATGCTGAGTTCACGCCGCTTCAAATTGTTAACGTACTCATAGCGACGCAAAACTCACTGTACGCGCCAAGGAAAGGACCCTCATGACCGCCCCCGACGAAAAGACGCTCGCCACGCTCACTAAGCTGTTTGAGGAGGAGTTTGGCCCCATCGGCGACCGCCAGGTGCTCTACGTGCACGCGCCCGGCCGCTCCGAGATCAGCGGCAACCACACCGACCACGAGGGTGGCCACGTTATCGCCGGCTCGCTCGATGTCGCCGTCGACGGCATTGCCGTGGTGACTGACACCAACAAGGTCCGCGTTGCCGACGAGGGCTACCCCACTTTTGAGATTTCGCTCGACACGCTGGATGTTCAGGAGTCCGAGAAGGGCACGTCCGCGAGCCTCGTCCGCGGCATGGCCCACGAGGTCGCTGCCCTGGGCGTTGACCCCCGCGGCTTTGACTTTGCCTTCACCTGCACCGTCCCCTCGGGCGGCGGTCTTTCCAGCTCTGCCGCCGTCGAGGCCGCTTACGGCCGCGCCATGGAAACGCTCTGGGGCGCACCCGCCATTGAGCCCGTCGCGCTTGCGCAGATGAGCCAGCGCACCGAGAACAACTACTACGGCAAGCCCTGCGGCCTGATGGACCAGGCTGCCGTGTGTCTGGGCGGCCTTGCCTACATGGACTTTGAGGATCAGGCTCAGCCTAAGACCCAGAAACTCGAGCTTAACTTTGAGGATCACGGCTATGCGCTCGTGCTCGTCAAGGTGGGTGCCGACCACGTGGCCGCTACCGACGACTACGCCGCCGTTCCGCGCGAGATGCAGGACGTAGCCGCCGAGTTTGGCAAGGCACGTCTGTGCGAGGTAAACGTTGCCGACTTTGATGCCAAGCTGCCCGAGCTGCGCGCCAAGCTGGGCGACCGCGCCTGCCTGCGCGCCGTTCACTACTGGTACGAGAACGGCCTAGTCGACAAGCGCTGGGCAGCCCTGAACGCCGGCGATATCGACCAGTTCCTGACCCTGACGCGCGAGTCCGGCGCCAGCTCTGCCATGTACCTGCAGAATGTCGTTGCCAAGCTGGGCTCCGAGCAGCCTTCTATGTACGCGCTTGCGCTTGCCGAGCACGTGCTCGACGGCCGCGGCGCCGTCCGCATCCACGGCGGCGGCTTCGGCGGCACCATCCAGGCCTTCGTGCCGCTCGACCTGGTCGAAACCTTTATTACCAAGATGAACGGCTGGCTGGGCGAGGGTTCTGCCCGCCACTACGCCATTTCTGACAAGGGGGCTTACGCGGCATGGCTGTAATGACCGACGTGCGCGAGGCCGCGCAGGGCCTGATTGAGTACGCCATCCACCGGTCCATGATCGAACAGGACGATCGCATCTGGGTTTACAACACCATTCTGGAGTGCATCGGCGCCACGGGCCCGGCGCTCGACATGACCTGGGCGCTGCAGACCGAGAAGCTCTCACTCTTGCACCCCGATACACTCCCCGACTTTGACCTGGAAGGCACGCTTGCCGCGCTTTCCGAAGCCGCCGTTGTCAATGGTGCTGCCGAGGACACGGCATCGGGCCGCGACCGCATCGCCATGCGCATCATGGGCGTGCTTATGCCGAGGCCCTCTGTCGTGATTGACGAGTTCACCGGCCGTATGGGCGTCAACGAGCCCCGTGCCGCGACCGACTGGTTCTACGGCCTGTGCTGCGATGCTGGCTACGTGCGCCGCGCTGCCATCGCACGCAACATCAAATGGAGCACCCCCACCAACTGGGGCGACCTTGAGATCACCATCAACCTGTCAAAGCCCGAGAAGGATCCGCGCGACATTGCCGCGGCCGGCGCTGCAAAGAACACGGGCGAGAAGTATCCCGCCTGCCAGCTGTGCATCGAAAATGAGGGCTACCCTGGACGCTCCGCCGCGGCCGAGGGCGGCGCCCATCCCGCTCGCCAGAACCTGCGCATTATCCCCATTGAGCTCAACGGCGAGCGCTGGGGCTTCCAGTACAGTCCGTACGCGTACTTTAACGAGCATTGCATTGCCATGAGCTCCGAGCATCGTCCGATGCACGTCGATCGCAAGAGCCTCTCTTGCCTGCTCGATTTTGTGGACCTGTTCCCGCACTACTTTATCGGCTCCAACGCCGACCTGCCCATCGTGGGCGGCTCGATTCTGTCGCACGACCACTTCCAAGGCGGTGCGCACGAGTTCCCGATGATGCACGCGGCCGAGGTCTCGCAGTTTAGCGTGCCCGGTTTTGACCAGGTCACCGGCACTGTGCTGCAGTGGCCGCTTTCGGTGCTGCGTCTGCGCTCGCATGACCGCGCTCAGCTGCTCGACGCTGCTGAGAAGATCATCCTCGCCTGGCGTGAATGGACCGACGAGTCCGCGGGCGTCATCGCGCATACAGCCGACGGCGTGGCGCACAACACCGTGACGCCCGTCATCCGCCGCGTGAACTCCCGCGGCAACGCCGGTGGCGAGATCTACGAGGCCTACCTAGCACTTCGCTGCAACATTACGACCGACGAGCATCCGCTGGGCGTATTCCACCCGCATGCCGAGTACCACCACATTAAGAAGGAGAACATCGGCCTGATCGAGGTCATGGGCCTGGCCATTTTGCCGCCACGCCTGGTTCCCGAGCTCGGCGCCGTCCGCGAGCACCTGCTGGCCGCCAAGGTCGACGCAAGCTACGACCTTGGCGCCGCACTCGAGGGCGACGACCTTTGCCGCAGCCACGCCGCATGGGCCGAGGATGTCTTTGCACGCCGCGCCGATGAACTTACGGCAGACAACGCCATCGATATCCTGCACGAGGAGGTGGGCGTGGTGTTTGGCCACGTGCTCGACAACGCCGGCGTCTTTAAATGGGACGAGGCAGGACGCGCCGCCCAGCAGCGCTTTATCGACTCGCTGTAGCACGCGAGCTCGAGCGCACGCACTTAACAAATAGCGCCTACACGACCGCGGGGGGGGGGGGCGCCCCCCCCCCCCGGGGGGGGGGGGGGGGGGGGGGGGGGGGGGGGGGGGGG
>CAMQHB010000099.1:0-5867 GCA_947001545.1 uncultured Collinsella sp. | reverse complement strand
AGCGGGGGCTCCTGCCTTTTCAGTGCCCTCGGATTGGGTCATAGTGTCTGTCCGCCCTCTACCTGCGGCGTTGCCTTGCTCCGGATGCGGGGTAGTCATTGGGGACGTTCTTAAATGACTAGGTTGGGTAAATTACTTTTCAAGTTTATTTAATCTGCTTTGTTAGAAATTAAGCTGTCTAACTGCTTAAAGTAATCAGCAGCCTTCATCTGCAATTGAAAATATTGCTCGAAAAATCGTTCAAGAAGTCGCGGGGTGATTTTTACCGCGTCGCGCGTCAAGTGATTTGGCAAGTTCTTGGTTAGATATTGGTCAGTTTTGGGGCAACTTTGCCAAAAGCTTGACGAATGCAGATTTAGACGTCGATGAATGAACATTTCAGGCAGGTTCCAAGCAAAAATCTGGGCTGATTCTCGATAATCGTCTTCAATCGTCCCTTGCCAAGCGCTAGCCTCGCGTACAATCTGCTCCGACATTCGCGCGCCGTCCGGCGCTTAAGAGGGGAGGGCCCCATGGCAAACGAGATTTGGACCATCAAGCGTTGTCTCGAGTGGACCAAGGAGTACCTGGCCGAGCGCGGCGAGGAGCACCCCCGTCTTTCTGCCGAGTGGCTGCTGTGCGCCGCCACGGGCCTGGCGCGCATTGACCTATATATGCGTATGGACGAGACGCTTAACGCGGCCCAGCTCGAGACCATGCATGCGGCCGTTGTCCGCCGCGCTAAGGGCGAGCCGCTGCAATACATCACCGGCAGCACGCAGTTTCGCATGATCGACGTCGCGTGCGCCCCCGGTGTGCTCATTCCGCGCCCCGAGACCGAGATGCTCGTCGAAGAAGTTCTGAACTATCTGGATGCCGAGGTGCTGAGCCCCGAGGCCGCTGCCCGCCAGCGCGTGGAGCTGCCTTGGAACGATGAGGTCGAGCAGGCCCGCAAAGCCGAGGCGGCGCTGGCTGACGAACGGGCGACCGCCGAGCGCCGTGCCGCTAACCTGACGGCTGCCGATGAGGCGGCGCTAGGCGGCGACGTACTGGGTAGCCGTGCCTATGCCGAGGAACTGGCCGACCGCGAGGCCGAGGAAGCCGCCGCGCAGGCAGCAGAAGCCGAAGCCGCGGAAGCCGCCGAGTCCGAGCTCGACGAATACGGCATCGCCGTCGAGGGTGCCGGCCAGGAGACGGCTTCAGCTCAGGATGCCGCTGCGCCTGCCCCAACCGAGCCCTGCGCTGCCCGCGTTCTCGAGGTCGGCTGCGGCACGGGCTGCATTTCGCTCTCCCTTGCCTGGGAGCGCCGCGGCCACGTTACCTGCACCGCCACCGATATCGAGCCGCGCGCCATCGATCTGGCCACCAAAAACCGCGACGCCCTCGGCCTCACGGCAGATGAGGTTGCCTTTAGCCTCACCAACCTGGTGAGTTCCATTCCCCGCGAAGAGTGGGGCACCTTCGACGTGCTTGTCTCCAACCCACCTTACATCCCGACCGGCGTCATGCGTTCGCTGTCGCACGAGGTCAAGGACTTTGAGCCCGACCTGGCGCTCGAGGGCGGCGCCGACGGCCTCGATATCTTCCGCCGCCTGCTCAATGCGGCGCCTTACATGCTGCGCGCCGGCGGCCTGTTTGCCTGCGAGCTCTACGAGGGTGCCCTCGATGCCGCGGCCGAGCTCTGTCGCCAGGCGGGCCTTTCGGACGTGCGTATCGTCCACGACCTCACCGATCGTCCCCGCATCGTTCGAGCCATCGTCACCGAGCCCAAACAGCGTATTTAAGCTGAACAAATAGACATTTGCGCAAGTTTGTCCTTGCAATATACCGTAAAACTTCTACTATAGAAGGAGAAAGGTATGTCAAATCAGCCGCATCGATACCGCATTGTGCTCGATTACATCGAGCCTTGGCTCGATGAGCAGGATGAGTCTACGTTGCGACAGATTTACGCAGACCTTTTGGTACTTGAGAAAGAAGGTCCTAGCCTTGGTCGTCCGCTGGTTGACCGCGTGAAGGGCTCGAAATTGCATCATTTAAAGGAACTAAGGGTGACGTCGTGCGGACCGTCGGTGATTCGTATCCTTTTTGCCTTTGACCCCAAACGTCAGGCAGTGTTGCTGTTGGCGGGAGATAAGTCGCAGGCGGAGTCGTCGAAGGCAAAGTGGAACGGCTGGTATGCGATCAGCATTCCCAGGGCGGAACAAATATACCGTCGCCATGTAAGGAGGCTCGATCAAGATGGAGCTGCATGAGTATATGGAATCACGCGGGATAGCGCGTGAATCTATTGCCGCCGAGCAGGAGAAAACTCGTGAACGTATCGAAGCCTATAAGCTCGCTCAAATTCGCAAACTAAAGGATCTGACGCAGGCCTCGGTGGCCCAGTCGATGGGTGTTTCTCAAAAACGCATATCGGAGCTCGAGCGCGGGGAGCTGGGATCAATGAGGCTCGACACGCTGAGCAGGTACGCAGAAAGTCTCGGCGGAAAGCTTGTCGCAAGCATTGAGTTTCCCGATCGTACCGTTACGCTTGCTCGCTAAAAATCTGCAATAACCCCCTCACTTTCACCGACTACTACGGCCGCTCACCAAACCAACATGCGCTCTGGGCAAATGGGTTAAACGTTTCGTGCGAGAATGCCCCTCAGTAAACAAACTTGCACCAGAGCGTAAGGGGCTGGCATACACATGCAGACGGTCTATCGGGTATACGAGGGAACGCGCGAGCCGCATCGGCTTGCCGTCGAGCGCACGGCCGAGGTGCTCGGCCGCGGCGGACTGGCTCTGATCCCGACCGAGACAGTCTACGGTGTCGCCGTGGCGGTCAACGCCTTCTCCGATGCCGTCCCCCAAGATACAAGCGAATCCTTGTTGTGGCCGCGCGATCCGCAGGCTGCCGTCAATGGCGCCGCGGTCCCTGCGCTCGGTACCGGCTACCGCCGCATCTTTACTCTCAAGCAGCGCGAGCTCACGCAAACTGTGGCTTGGCTGGTTGATGGTGCCGAGGCCCTCGACCGCTACGGCGTGGATATCCCCGAAGAGGCTCGCGTGCTTGCCCGACGATGCTGGCCAGGCGCCCTGACTATCGTGGTCAAGGCGGCTCCCTGCGTGCCGACCTTTATGCGCGCCGCAGACGGCACGGTGGCACTTCGCGCGTCGGCCTCGCCTGTGGTGCAGGCGCTCATCCGCTCCTGCGGCAGCCCGCTTGCCTGTACCAGCGCCAATACACATGGGGCGCCCTCGCCGGCAAGCTTTGCCGCCGTCGAGGGTCGCATCCTGGAGGGGGTCGATGTTGCCGTCGACGCCGGTGAGACCCCGTGTCGCGACGCCTCGACCATCGTGTCGTTCCAGCACGGCGGGCTCCAGATCCTGCGCCAAGGCGCACTTCCCGTATCAGAGATCGAGCGGGTCCTGTCCGACCCGATGCAATAGAAAGGTGTAAGCGATGTCGTTGAATCTGGGCAGCCTGGGCATGGAAGATGCCTCGTTTAACTTTGGCGGTTCCTACATCATGGCGCTCGACTGCGGCACCACCTCGGTACTTGCGACCATCGTCGACGAGTACGGATGCATCGTCGCGCAGGCACGTCGCAGCGTCAAAACCAGCTTCCCGCGTCCCGGCTGGGTGGAGCAAGATCCCATGGCGGTCCTTGCCAGCCAGATTGCGGTCATGATGGAGGTCCAGTTTAAGAGCGGGATTCATTCCGACCGCATCGCCGCCATCGGCATCTCCAATCAGCGTGAGACCACGGTGGTCTGGGACCGCGTGAGCGGTCAGCCCATCTATAACGCCATCGTATGGCAGTGCCGTCGTACCGCGTCTCAGATCGATAATTTGGTTGAGCAGGGCGCAGAAGAGCTGGTGCGCTCCCGCACGGGACTTACACTCGACCCGTATTTCTCGGCCTCCAAGGTGCAGTGGATTCTCGATAACGTCGACGGCGCGCGCGAGAGCGCGGCGGCGGGCGACCTTATGTTTGGCACCATCGACACGTGGCTCATCTACAATCTCACCGGTGGCCAGGTCTTTGCTACCGACTACACCAATGCTAGCCGTACCGCACTCTTCAACATCCATACGCTCGAATGGGATGACGACCTGCTGGCGCTCTTCGACATTCCGCGCTCCATGATGCCCGAGGTTCGCTGGAGCTCGGGTGACTACGGCCGCGTCGCGAGCGATATTATGACCAATATGCCGCCCATTATGGGCGTGGCGGGCGACCAGCAGGCTTCGTTGTTCGGCCACTGCTGCTTCCATCCCGGTCAGACCAAGAACACCTACGGTACGGGCTGCTTCATGCTCATGAATACCGGTGACGAGATCGTCGAATCCAAGAACGGCCTGGTTTCCACGATTGGTATCGCCGCGGACGGCAAGATCAGCTATGCGCTCGAGGGCTCCATTTTTGCCGCCGGCTCCACCATGAACTGGCTGCGCGACAACATGGGCATCATCTCAAACGTGACCGAGTCGGCGCAGCTTGCCACCTCGATTAGCGACAACGAGGGCTGCTACTTCGTTCCCGCCTTTGCGGGCTTGGGTGCTCCCTGGTGGGACCCGCATGCCCGCGGTATCGTGTCCGGCCTGACTGGTGCCTCGAGCCGTGCAACCATCGTGCGTGCCGCGTGCGAGTCCATGGCCTATCAGAGCTACGACGTGCTGCGCGCCATGGAACAGGACGTGGGGCTTGCGATTGAGCGCCTGTCCGTCGACGGCGGTGCCTCGCGCAACGAGTTCATCATGCAATTCCAGGCCGATCTGCTGGATATTCCCGTGCTGCAGTGCGAGACGGTCGAGACCACAGCGATCGGTGCCGCGTACCTGGCGGGCCTTGCCGTCGGCTATTGGGAGGACTTGGAGGAGCTGGAGCAAAACGCCCAGATCGTCAAGATCTTCCATCCTCACATGTCCGCCGAGCGCCGTGAGAGCAACCTCGCTGGTTGGCGTGATGCCGTCAAGCGCTCGCTCAGTACCGCACAGTAGGGCTGCGATGGGCGGCCCGATACAACAAACCGCTAAACTTATGCATGGCGTGCGGCGGCAACATTGCTGCGCGCCTTGTCAGCAAGGCCGTTTTGCGGCTGCAACGAAAGGGGCAATCAACCCATGACCGTCACCTACGATGCGTCCCGTGTGACGCTTGTCGATCATCCGCTCGTCCAGCACAAGCTGTCGATCCTGCGCGACAAAAACACCGGCACCAACCAGTTCCGTCAGCTCGTGCGCGAACTCGCGCTTTTTGACGGCTACGAGGCCATGCGCGACCTGCCTATGGAAGACGTCGAGGTCGAGACCCCCATCACTACCGCCACGTTCAAACAGCTTGCCGGCAAGAAACTCGCCATCGTGCCCATCCTGCGTGCGGGCCTTGGCATGGTCGACGGTATCCTCGACCTGGTGCCCTCCGCTCGCGTGGGCCACATCGGCATGGAGCGCGACGAGGTCACCCACGAGCCGCACGAGTATTACTGCAAGATGCCCAAGGATATCGACCAGCGCATCTGCCTGGTCGTCGACCCCATGCTCGCCACGGGCGGTTCGGCCGAGATGGCCATCAGCTACCTGCGCGAGCGCGGTGTCAAGGATATCCGCATGCTGTGCATCGTCGCCGCGCCCGAGGGCCTCAAGTCACTGACCGAAAAGGACCCCGACGTACATATTTATACGTGCGCCATCGACGACCATCTCAACGAGGCCGCCTACATCGTTCCCGGCCTCGGCGACGCCGGCGACCGCATCTTCGGCACGCTCTAGTCGCTGGGCTAAGACGGCCGCGGCTGCAAATACGAAGAAACGGTGCGCGCGGGGGCCCAAAACGGGACCGCGCCCCCTCCTGTGTCAATGTATTTAAAACATCACAGAGCCCACGCCCCTTTCGGGT
>CAMQHB010000098.1:0-5868 GCA_947001545.1 uncultured Collinsella sp. | reverse complement strand
GCGCTCCCGCAAACTGCCTATTGACAACTTATAGGAGCGTCGGTTTTGTTTTTGCGATTTTCTGTATGGTCGGAGATTCGCTATCCAGCCCCGTAATCCGGCATAGTTTTGTTCGCGACGGCACAACCGCGCGTTTAAGCGCGGGGCAGGTGGGGCATTTTTGCCCCACCTGCCCCGTCTTCGCGCTACTCCGGCTTGGTTTCTACCGTGGGAGTCTTGTCCGCCGCGACTGGGGTGCGGGCGGTGTCCATAGTCAGGCAGTGTTTGGGGCAGCTCTCGATGCACTCGCCGCACACCACGCAGGCGTACGGATCGATCGACCAGGTACCGCCCTTGCGATCGACCGAGAGTGCGCCCGCCGGGCAACGGCGCGCGCACATGCCGCAGCAGATGCACACGTCCATGTCGTTGACGATATGTCCGCGCAGACGCTCGGGTGCCGCGAGCTTCTCCTGCGGATAGCACACCGTTACCGGCTGCTTGACCATAGAACCCAAGGCCGTCTTGGCAAATGTCAGTAAACTCATGCCGCGCCTACCTTTCCGTGCAGCTAATGCAGGGGTCAATGGTCAGGATAATCATGGGCACGTTGGCAAGGAACACACCCTGCAGCGCATGTGTCAGACCCGCCAGGTTCTGCGACGTCGGCGTGCGCACGCGAAAACGGTCCAGATTCTTGGTGCCGTTGCCGCGCACATAGTAGTACGCCTCGCCGCGCGGCTGCTCAATCACAACCTCGCCGCGCGCGCCGTCGGCCGGCGTGAGCTTGGTACGCCCGCCGATACCGTCGTGCGGAATCTTGCCGATAAGCTCCTTGATAATGTCCATGGCCTGCGTAACCTCGGCACAACGCACCTGGCAGCGGGCATAACAGTCGCCATCGGTGGCAACAATCGGCTCAAACGCAACCAAGTCCGCATAGGCACCGTCACCGAACATGCGCACGTCATAATCCACGCCCGAGGCGCGACCGAACGGGCCGACCATCGACAGATCCAGCGCGTCCTTCTTGCTGATCACGCCCACGCCATGCAGGCGCTCGCCGCAGCTATTGTCGTCCAAAAATGTATGCACCACGGCCTCGTAGTCAGGGCGCATAGCGTCGAGCGTCTGGACAATACCCGCCAGCTCGGAATCCTCGATATCGTGCTTAAGGCCGCCGATCTCGTTAATCGAAAGGATCACGCGTCCGCCGCAAGTGCTCTCGAAAATCTTGAGAATCTGCTCGCGCAGGGTCCATGACCGATAGAACAGCGCCTCGAAGCCAAAGGCGTCGGCAAGCAGGCCCAGCCACAGCAGATGCGAGTGGATGCGCGAAAGCTCGTGCAAAATGGTGCGGATATACTGCACGCGGCCGGGCACCTCGATGCCGAGCATGCGCTCGCAGGCGCTGACATAGCCGTAGCTGTGGCCCACGGCGCAGATGCCGCAGATGCGCTCGGCGATGTAGCCAAACTGGTGCATGTCGCGCTTTTCGGTGAGCTTCTCGAGTCCGCGGTGCACAAAACCGATCTGCGGAATTGCCTCGATGACGCGGTCGTCCTCGATCACCAGGTCCAGATGAAGCGGCTCGGGCAGCACCGGGTGCTGCGGACCAAACGGAATGACGGAGCGATGTGCCATGGGCCTTACGCCTCCTTTTTCTGCTTGTCGCGGGCGGCCTTGGCGGCAAGCGCCGCGCGGACCTTGGCCGCTTTCTCGGGATCCATGGCAGCGAGCTTTGCCTCCATCTCGGCAGCCTTGAGCGCGGCCTTGGCAGCGGCATCGTCATGCTGGGCATCGGAGCCGGCAGCCGCAGCGGGCTGAGCGACGGCAGCGCCCGCAGTGCCCTCCTCTGCAGCAGCCGCAGCGGCGACCTTTTCGGCCGCGGCCTTGCGCGCCTTGGCCTCGGCAGCGGCACGGACCTTCATGGCTTTCTCGCGCGCGGCCTTCACCTCGGGCGTGATGACGCTCATGGGCTCGGCAGTCGAAACCTGGTAGAAAAAGCCCTTAAAGTCGATCTGCATGTCGGTGATGGCAAGGCCAAACAGGTCGTGGGCCTCATTTTCAAACGGGAACACCGCGGGGTAATACGAGCTGATGGACGGAATCTCCTGGTACTGGTCGATGCCCTCAACCACCAGGTCCTCAATCGCATAGCTGCTGTCCTGCGCAATATGCTCCTGAGCAGCACGAACGTTGATAAACGTATAGACCAAGCGATACGAGCCGTCGTCGACGTTGCGTTCAGCGTGCATTTGCACAAAGCGCGCGCCGACGCCCTTGAGCGCCTGGACATGCGACAGAAGCTCTTCGATCCCGACGGTGGTATAGATAGCCTTTTGCATTACTCGGCCTCCTTTGCAGCGACGGGCGCTGCGGGTTTCTCGGCAGGCGCGTCACCGGCACCGTCAGCCCCGGCCCCAGCTGCAGCCACGAACCCGTCCTCGCCCAACTCGACGCCGCCATCCCAGGTAGCAGCGCCGCCCACGGTAAGCGGGTCGCCGCCGGCGCGCATCACGGCCTCCTTCTTGTCCAGGATGCCGCATGCCTCCACGATGGCATCGATCACCGTCTCGGGGCGAATGGCGCACCCGGGCGCGTACACGTCCACGGGAATCGCGCGGTCCACGCCGCCGATCACGTTATAGGCATCGCGGAACACGCCGCCCGAACACGCGCAGATGCCGCACGCCACTACGCACTTGGGCTCGAGCATCTGGCTGTAGATCTGGCGCACGACAGGCAGGTTCTGGGCATTGACCGAACCCGTCACCAAAAAGATGTCCGCATGCTTGGGGTTGCCGGTGTTAACCACGCCAAAGCGCTCCGCATCGAACAGCGGCGTGAGCGAGGCCAGCACCTCGATATCGCATCCGTTGCAGCTCGAGCCGTCGTAATGAATGACCCACGGCGAGCGCGACATTTTATGATCCATGGATGCCGCCTCCTAAATAAACACGTCGACGAGGATGGGCATAAGGTTGAGCAGGCCAAACACCAGCGCCACGCCCCATCCGAGCCTAAAGCAGCTGCGCCAGGTGCTGCGTGCGAAGGTGTTGTCGATCAGGACCTCGACAAAATACGTCGCGGCCATCACGACCAGGGCTACAACCCAGCTCACGGGGTTGTCCCAGACAAAGAACATGCCCACCCACATCAAAAACAGCACGGTCTCGCACCAGTGCATAAGGGTCATCTTGGCCAGCGTGCCGCCGCTCATCTCGGTGGCGACGCCCTGGACGATCTCCTGATGCGCATGATGCGAGTACGAAAGGTCAAACGGCGACTTGCGCAGCTTGATGGTGAGCACCGCGAGCAGCGCAAGGAAAATGGGCGCGCTGTACACGATGATGGGAGCCGACTGCCCCGTTACGGCGATGGAATCGAAGCTGTCGGTGGCAAGATACAGGCCCACACTCATCAGCAAAACGGCGGGCTCGTAACTCATAACCTGCAGCAACTCACGATCGGCGCCGACCTGGGCAAACGGACTTTGCGTCGAGGCGGACGCCAGCACCACAAAGATCGCGGCGAGCGTCACCATAAAAGCGCACAGCAGCGTGTTGGAGCCCGACACAAAGATGCCGCCGCCCACGACGGTAAAGATGAGCGCGCACGCCATGTAGGTATCGTCCATGGTGTTTACGCTGGCAGGGGCTTTGCGCAGGAGCTTGGCAACGTCGTAGAAGGGCTGCAGCAGGCGCGGGCCCACGCGGCCCTGCATGCGGGCGGACAGCTTGCGGTCGATGCCGTCGATCATGCCACCCACAAGCGGCGCCAGCAAGGCAAACGCCACGGTGCCAATAAAAATGCCCACGACGCCCGAGCCTTCAAAATACTTGCCGCGCAGCACCGAGGGCGCGCTCATGGCAAGCCGCTCGGGCCCAATCCACGCGCAACACAGCAGCGCAAACAAGATAATGCTGCAGCACACGACACTACCCACGGGGCCAATACGCTTCTCGCCAAGGGCGTCCTCCGAGTACCAATTGCGCTTTTCGGCCTTCACCTCGTGTCCCATCGAGCCGCGGAAATGGCGATATTTATCGGTTCCCACGCCCGAAAGATATACGTTTACGTGCGGCTTGTTGCTCACGCGGAATGAAGTCAGCAGCACCACGGCAATAAAAGCCACGATAACCACCATCAGATACATGGCGTCCTTGCCGATAACGTACGGCACGCGGCCAAACACCATGGCCAAGTAAGGCGACACCAGACCGCTCGAGATAACCGGGAACGCCACGCAGCACAGAATCAGCAGCGCGGCGATGGTGTTGAGGGCCATCCATTCGGTCTTATGGACATTGACCTCAACGTTTTGAGCCGTGGGGTCGACGCCCGAAAGCTTGGCAAGCCACTTGCCCCAGAAGAAGAACGTCGCGGCCGAGCCAAAGGCAAGCACCATGATCATGAGCACGTTGCCGGTCTGCGCGAACGCCACCAGGGCGCCCCACTTGGACACGAGCATGCCAAACGGCGCCACAAACATGCCCATGATGCCCAGCATCATCAGGCGCGTCAGGTGCGGCATGCGGCTGAACATGCCGTCCATGTCCTCGATATCGCGGCTGCCGATATGATGCTCGGCCGTGCCCACGCACAGGAACAGCAGCGACTTGGCCACCGTGTGGAACAGGATCAGGAAGATGGCCGCCCATACGGCCTCGGGCGCGCCGACACCCAAGCAGGCACTAATGAGGCCCAAGTTGGAAATGGTGGAGTACGCGAGCACGCGTTTGGCGTTGCTCTGCGAGATGGCCATGAGGGCAGCGAGCAAAAACGTGATGGCACCCACACTCGTGACCATAAAGCCGGTCACAGGATAGATGGCATAGAGCGGGCTCAGCTTGACCATCAGGAACACGCCGGCTTTGACCATGGTTGACGAGTGCAGCAGGGCGCTCGTGGGCGTGGGGGCAACCATGGCACCCAGCAGCCAAGTGTGGAACGGCATCTGTGCGGCCTTGGTGAGCGCGGCGAGCGACAGCAGAACGACCGGCATCACCAGCAGCGCGGACTGCGCGGTTCCGGCGCCGGAAAGCTCGATCATGCCCGAGATGGTCAGCGGCATGCCATTGACGTGCAGAAACATAAGGCCCGCCAAAAACGCGATGCCGCCCAGCATGTTGAGGATGATCTGGGTGAAGGCGTTTTTGATGGCCTCGGGCGTGCGCGTGTAGCCAATCATAAGGAACGAGCACACAGTGGTGATTTCCCAGCCGCAGAACAGCCACTCAAGGTTGTCACTCGTCACGATGACGAACATGGCCGAGAGGAATAGAAACATAAGCGCCAGGAACTGCGGGCGACGGTCGGGCGCGGTCTGCCCGCGCAGCGCAGCCTCGTGCTCGTCATGGGCCTGGAAGTCCTTCATGTAGCCCAGGGCATACACGCAGATTAGGCTACCGACGATGCCGACGGCGAGGACCATGATCACACTCATGTAGTCCAGGTAGAGCGGCGTCGCCGTGACGGCTTCGACCGCGGGCAGCGTCATGGCTGCAAAGGCGAACGAGCCCACCAGCTGGACTATGCCGAGCACCGTGGCGAGCGCGTTCCTATATTTGTACGCGTTGTACAGGATTACGGCGCACAGGATGACGTCGATGACGGAGCTGATGATCGAGAGCACATGCGAGGTGCCGGAGGCAACCTCAAAGCTCTGCGGACCCATGCCAAAAAACATGACGGCGACTACAACTGTCACCGCCATAATAATGCCGGAACCTATGAGCCCCACCGCATCGCGGGCGCGGTCGCCGCGCGCGAACAGCATGCCCAGCGCCGGTACCAGCGGAAACAGGGTAAGGAAATACAGTAGCGTCATACCATCACTCCCCCATGCAAAAACGCTGCAATTGTTTAACGTTATAGCTCAATTGA
>CAMQHB010000097.1:0-6011 GCA_947001545.1 uncultured Collinsella sp. | reverse complement strand
GGTTTTCGTAGATTCCGCACGAGCCGAAGAGCACTTAATGTGCTCTTCGTGCGAGCCAGGACCTGACCGAGCGAAAACCAAGCAGGCGGACACGCCGGCGGGACAGGGAGAGATATATGGAAGAGATGCCCAAGAACTACGATCCGTCGACCAACGAACCGGCGATCTTGCAGAAGTGGCTCGACGGCGGCTACTACAAGCGCCGTGAGGGCGTGGGCGACTGCACCGTCACCATTCCGCCTCCCAACGTGACCGGCAAGCTCCACATGGGTCACGCCACCGACGACTCCATCCAGGACGCCATCATCCGTATGGCTCGCATGCGCGGCAAGTCCACGCGCTGGGTGCTCGGCACCGACCACGCCGGTATCGCCACGCAGACTAAGGTCGACAAGAAGCTCAAGAGCGAGGGCATCAGCCGCCTGGAGATTGGCCGCGACAAGTTCGTCGACGCCTGCTGGGATTGGACCCACGAGTACGGCGGCATCATCGTCGAACAGATCAAGCGCATGGGCTGCTCCGTCGACTTCGACAACGAGCGCTTCACCATGGACGAGGACTACGCGCAGGCCGTGCGCAAGGTCTTCTGCGACTGGTATCACGACGGTCTGATCTACCGTGGCAAGCGCATCGTCAACTGGTGCCCCAACTGCACCACCGCCATCTCGGACGACGAGGCCGAGTACAAGGACGAGAAGGGCCACCTGTGGCACCTGCGCTACCCGCTGACCGAGCCGGTCAACGGCCAGGACTACATCGTCGTCGCCACCACGCGCCCCGAGACCATGCTCGGCGACACGGGCGTCGCCGTCTCCCCGAAGGACCCCGAGAAGGCCGCCTTTGTGGGTAAGACCGTCAAGCTCCCCATCGTCGACCGCGAGATCCCCATCTTTGAGGATTGGCATGTCGATGCCAACTTCGGTTCCGGCTTCGTCAAGGTCACGCCTGCTCACGACCCCAACGACTACGCCATGGGTCAGGCCCACGACCTGCCGCAGATCAACATCTTCGACGAGCACGCGGTGGTCGTCGAGGGCTATGGCGAGTTCACCGGCATGACCCGTGAGGAGTGCCGCGAGGCCGTCATCAAGTGGTTTGAGGAGCATGACCTGCTCGACCACGTCGAGGAGCACGACCACTCCGTCATGCACTGCTACCGTTGCGACGCCGCGCTGGAGCCGTGGCTGTCCGAGCAGTGGTTCGTCGCCGTCGATAAGCTCAAGGGGCCGGCGCTCGACGCCGTCAACTCCGGCAAGGTCACCTTCCACCCCGCGCGCTGGACGCAGACCTACACCACCTGGATGGAGAACCTCAAGGATTGGTGCATCAGTCGCCAGCTGTGGTGGGGCCACCGCATCCCCGTGTTCTACTGCGAGGACTGCGGCTGGGAGGATGCCCTTACCGAGGACACCGATGTGTGCCCCAAGTGCGGCGGCCATCACGTGCATCAGGACGAGAACGTGCTGGACACCTGGTTCAGCTCGCAGCTGTGGACCTTCGCCACGCAGGGCTGGCCGCAAAAGCCGGAGCTGCTCGAGGGGCATCACCCCACGACGGCGCTCGTCACCGCGCGCGACATCATCGCGCTGTGGGTCGCCCGCATGGTCATGAGCTCGCTGTACTTCCTGGATGAGGTGCCGTTTAAGGACGTCGTCATCTACCCGACGATCCTTGCCAAGGACGGCAGCCGCATGTCCAAGTCCAAGGGCAACGGCGTTGACCCCATGGACCTCATTGGCATGTACGGTGCCGACGCCATGCGTTACAACCTGCTTACGCTGTGCACCAACAACCAGGACGTCAAGTTCGACGCGAACATCGACAAGAAGACCAAGAAGCTCATCGACAGCCCGCGCACCGAGCAGGCCAAGAGCTTTGTGACCAAGATCTGGAACGCCAGCCGCTTCCTGCTTATGAACATGGAGGGCTACACGCCCGGCGAGCCCGTCGTTGAGACGCCGGCCGACGCCTGGATGTTCAGCCGCCTGGCCAAGGCCGTGAAGATGGTCACCGAGGGCATTGAGAACTACACCTTTGGCGACATGGCCCGCGGCGTGCAGCAGTTCTTCTGGAACGAGGTCTGCGACTGGTACGTCGAGGTCACCAAGGCCCGCCTGAAGGGCGAGGGTCGTCTGCAGGCTCAGCGCAACCTGATCTTTGTGCTCGACACCTCCATTCGCCTGATGCACCCGCTTATGCCGTTTGTCACCGAGGAGATCTGGGACAACATGCCGGCGAGCGTGCTCGATCTGGATGCCGAGGGCAACGTGGACCGCGCCGAGGCGCTCATGATCGCCAAGTGGCCCGAGCCCGCCGACTACGCCAAGTATGTTGACGAGGACGCCGAGCGCGCGTTTGAGCTGTGCCGCGCCGTCGTTTCCGCTGCCCGCGCCACGCGTTCGCGTTATCGCTTGAGCCCCAAGGCCGAGCTCGACGTGGTCGTGCGCGCCGGTGCCGAGGACATCGAGAAGCTCGAGAGCCTGCGCTCCACGATTGAGCCGCTGGCCAACACCGCCTCGCTGGTCATGGGTACCGACGTCGAGAAGCCGGCTGCGAGCATTGCCGTGGTCGACAGCGGCGTCGAGGTCTTTGTGGTGCTCGAGGGCAAGGTCGATCTTTCGGCCGAGAAGGCGCGCCTGGAGAAGGAGATCGCCGCGGCTCAGAAGGAGCTCGCCGGCTGCGAGAAGACGCTCGCCAACGAGGGCTTTGTGGCCAAGGCCGCGCCTGCGGTGGTCCAGAAGAAGAGGGACCGTGCAGCTGAGCTCAAGGAGATCCTGGCGGCGCTGACTGCTCAGGTTGCTGACTTCTCGTAGGCGGTACTGGGGGACGCGGACCGACGCTTTGCTCTCCGCTGCGGACAGTCCTGTGCAAGACGGACAGCACATTAAGTGCTGTCCTTTGCGTGCGGAACTTGCGGCGAGCAAAGCGTCGGGCCGCTCCTAGTTCGCTTACGTGGTTGTTTACAACTGGTAGGTTGGGGCCACTTGGTTGTGGCCTTGATCTCGCTGCAAGCGGATAAAGGCTGATATTGTCAACGTGAGGGGCTCATTCTTTTTGGTGGGCCTCTTTTTCTGTTATGGGGGACTTTGGGTTATGGCTAAGCGTTCTGGGTCGTATGTCGTTCCTTTCTCGTTTGAGCTGCTTTCGTTTGATGAGGCTGTGGGGCTTGCTGCTGATACGGGGCGGATTTCTGGGGATGCTGGTCCTCTGCTTGAGACGGTTGTCGATATGCTCGATGAGCTGGGGCGTCCGGACGAGTACTTTGATTGCATTCAGGTTGCCGGTACCAATGGCAAGACTTCGACTACGCGTTTTTCGGCTGCCATTCTTCTTGGTGAGGGGCTCAAGACCGCGCTGTATACTTCGCCGCAGCTTGTGCGCTATCCCGAGCGCATGGAGGTCGACGGGCGCGTTGTGAGCGATGAGGCGTTTGCCCGTGGCGTTTCTGCCGCTGTGGAGGCGGGGCATCGCGTGAATGTGCGCCGTGTGGCGGCGGGGGAGCGTGCCTATACCATCACACCGTTTGACCTGCTGACGGCCGCTGCGCTTGTTGTGTTTGCCGAGGCTCGCGTGGATGTTGCCGTGCTCGAGGTTGGCATGGGCGGACGTTGGGATGCTACGAGTGCGACCGATCCCGTCGCCGTTGCCATTACGGGCATTGGGCTCGATCACACACGTATTTTGGGCGACACGCTCGAGTCCATTGCAGGGGAGAAGGCTGCGGTTATTAAGCCTGGGCGCCTGGTTGTGCTGGGCGAGGGCACGCATGAGGCGAGCGTTCAGCGCGTGATGGATGCCCGTTGCCGCGAGTGCGGCATTGTGCCGCTCGTAGTGAGCCATGCTACGACCAAGGTGCCGGCGCATGTGGGCGATACGGTTGAGTTTAGCTGCACCACGCCGCGTGCGATCTATACGTCGAGCATGGTCAAGCCGGCCTATCAGCCGCAGAATGCCGCGTGCGCGATTATGCTTTGCGAGGGGTATCTGGGTCGCGAACTCGACCACGATGCGCTGGATGCATCGCTTATGGGCTGCCCCACGCCGGGTCGTTTTGACGTGCTGGGGATCGATCCGCTCAAGCTGATTGACGCCTGCCATAACCCCCAGAGCTGCGAGAACTTTGTGAGTGCGTTGGACGAGATCGATCCGTGCGTGGAGAATCGCCCCACGCTGCTATGTGCTGCGCTGGCCGATAAGGACGTAGCGGGCATCGTCGACGTGCTGATTCCCGCCTTTCCGCGCGTAGTCGTGACCCAGACCGATTCCGACCGCGCCCTGCCGGCAGAGGAGCTCGCTGCCCTGGTGGACGCCGATAAGCTCGTGGGCGTATGCCCGAGCGTGTCCGAGGCCCTCGCGGCCTTCGATGCCGCAGACGAGCCCTTCGTAGCAGCCGGCACCATCACCCTAGCCGGTGAAGTAGCGGGCCTGCTGCGCTAACCCATCCCCTCAGCAGTTGCGGTGATATACGGACTGTTTACAAGCCAGAAGCCTCAAACGGTCCGTATATCACCGCAACTCAAAAGTAGTCAATTTGGGACGGGGCTTTTTGGCTGCCCTGTGCCCCGAGTTGACTCGCTTGCCACGAAATGAGCCTATCTACTACGTTTTACTGACTACCCTCGACCACACGGAACATCGCGAAATTATAACCGCAGGTACACGGCTTGCGGATTTTGCGAAAAGCCGGTTATGGTCGACCTGTACTGGTTAAACGTAGTAGATAGGCCGTTTTTATGGCGAAGCGTTGGCAGGATGCGGCAAAGGGCTGCCCCTTTGCCGCATTGCCTAGTCTAGGCGGACCGGATCATGGGGGTAGGCGTTGAGAATCTCGACGCCGTTCTCGGTCACCAGGGCTAGGTCCTCGATGCGGACGCCGGTGCGGCCGGGGAGGTAGATGCCCGGCTCGATGGAGAACGTCATGCCCGGCTCTACGACTTGCTCGTTGACGAGTGAAACGTCGCCTGGCTCGTGGTCCTGCAAGCCGATCGAGTGTCCCAGGCGATGCGTAAAGTACTTGCCGTAGCCTGCGTCCTCAATCACGTCGCGCGCGGCACGGTCCAGGTTGCACATGCGAACGCCCGGTGCGATGAGCGCCTCGGCGGCCTCGTTGGCGCGGCGAACGATGTCGTAGATGCGTGCGGTCTCCTCGTCCGGCTCGCCCCAAAAGAACGTGCGCGTCATGTCCGAGCAGTAGTTGCAGCGGCGTCCGCCAATGTCGAACAGTACCACGTCGCCACGCTTGAGCACGGTGTCGTCGGGCTCATGATGCGGGTCGCCGGCGTTGGCGCCAAAGCTCACGATAGGCGGAAAACTAAAGCCCTCGCAGTCGTGCTTGCGGTACAGACCGAGCATCTGGTCGGCAATTTCGCGCTCCGTCACGCCTTCATGGACGAGTTTGATGGCGTCGGCCATCACGGCGTCGTTGGCGGTAGAGGACGCGCGCATAAGCTCCTGCTCGGTAGCGTCTTTGTAGGTGCGTGCGGCGGTGACGGCAAAGTCGCCCAGGAAGAACTCGCTCGCGGCGTGACGATCCATAAGGGGCATCAAAAAACCGGAACGCATGACGGTGTCGATGCCGAGCGGTTTGGTCGGATCGACCTCGCGAACGATGGCGTCGGCCACGTCGTCAGTATCGGTGTGGTACGCGACGCGGGCATTGTCATACTCTGGCAGCTGGTGCAGGGCGTTGACGAGGATCAACGGCTCGGTGCCGCGTGCGAGCAGCACGCCACAAAAACGCTCGAACATATCGGCATAAAAACCGGTCAGGTAATAGATCGACCACGGGTCGTTTACGAGCAGCTGTGCGCCGGGGTGCTGAGCCTCGAGCGCATCGAGCACGCGCGCCACACGCTGGTCATCGACATGTGCCATGAAACATCCTTTCGCTAGGTTGCCACCATGGTATCCCATGCCCGGCACATAGGGACGTTCCTTTTATGCCGGCACTTTGGGACACTCCTTTGCATCCCAGCGCGCCCTCATAAGTTGCGGTGAAATACGGACTGTTT
>CAMQHB010000096.1:0-6044 GCA_947001545.1 uncultured Collinsella sp. | reverse complement strand
CGGCGTGGCCAACCGCAGCGGACACGCACCCTGTCGCCCCTTCGCCCATGTTGCAGACGTGTAACGCCGCAGTAAGCACACCCCTTTTGGCGCCAGACAGGTACAATGATGAACACTGTACCGTAGCGGAGCGCCCGCGCGCGCCGCAACCACGCGAAAGGGTTTCCCATGGCCGAGATCTCGTCCTCCCGTATCGTCATCACCGTCCTTGGCAAGAACCGCCCCGGTATCGTCGCCGGCGTCACCCGTGTTCTGGGCGAGGCCAACGTCGACATCCGCGACATCACGCAGTCCATTATCGAGGACATCTTCACCATGACCATGCTGGCCGACACCGCCGAGTCCAAGCTCGACTTCGCCGAGCTGCAGAAGGCCCTGGCCGAGGCAGGCGAGCTTTCGGGCGTCAACGTGTCCATTCAGCGCGAGGACGTCTTTAACTTTATGTACCGCCTGTAGCGAACAAGCCGCTCGGGGCAGCCTGACGTCATATCGTCCAAGCGCGCCGCCCCAAAGCGGACCGGAGAGGAGCACGCATGGCCTACGACGCCAAGAAAATCTACTACCGCTTCGACGATCACCTGAGCCGCCTGGTTCTGGATTACGAGGCGAGCCGTCAGATTTCGCCCGAAAGCGAAAACCTCTACCACGGCCTGCCGACCGCCCCGTACGACGAGGACCTGTTCGTAGAGCACAACGTCAAGCGCGGCCTGCGCAATGCCGACGGCTCGGGCGTGGTCGCGGGCCTTACCCGCATCTCGGACGTGCACGGCTACAACAAGGTCGACGGTAAAGTCGTGCCCGATCAGGGCAAGCTCACACTTCGTGGCTACAGCATCGAGGATCTGGTCAACAACGCCCAGGCCGAGAACCGCTACGGCTACGAAGAGGTCGCCTATCTGCTCATCACGGGCTCGCTGCCCACCAAAGAGGAACTCGACGGTTTTTGCGGACGCCTGGGTGCTTTTAGGCACCTGAGCGACGAATACGTCCGTGAGTTCCCCATGACCACGGTGTCGTCGAGCATCATGAATGTGCTTCAGCGCGCCGTGCTGCTGCTCTACGCCTTCGACGCCGAGCCCGACGCCATTACACCCGAGCACGAAATCGACGTCGCCATCTCCATGCTCGCCCGTCTCCCCCGCATCGCCGCCTTCGCGCATATGGCCTCGGTCGCCAAGCGCCGCGGCTCCGAGGTTCATGTACCGCACCCCACACCCGGTCTCTCCACCGCCGAGACCATCCTGCAGGTGTTGCGCGGCGGCATGGCATTCACCCGCGACGAAGCCATGCTGCTCGACGTGATGCTCATGCTGCATGCCGAGCACGGCGGCGGCAACAACTCCACGTTTGCCTGCCGCGTGCTGTCCTCATCGGCCACCGACCCGTATTCCGCCTACGCCGCGGCTATCGGCTCGCTCAAGGGCCCGCGCCACGGCGGCGCCAACGCCAAGGTTGTCTCCATGCACGAGGACATCCGCGCGCATGTCTCCAACTGGGAGGACGAGGACGAGGTCGCGGCCTACCTGGGCAAGATCCTCGACAGGCAGGCTTTCGACGGCACGGGCCTCATCTACGGTATGGGCCACGCCGTCTATACGCTCAATGACCCGCGCGCCGAGGTGTGCCGCCGTTACGCGCGCACGCTTGCCGCCAAGAAGGACCTGGGCGAGGAGTTCGCGCTCATCGAGCGCATCGAGCGCCTGGCACCGCAGGTGATGCGCGACCACGGCATGACCAAGCCCATCTGTGCCAACATCGACCTGTACACGGGCTTTATCTACAAGATGCTCGGCGTGCCCGAGACGCTCTTTACGCCGCTGTTCGCCGTCGCCCGCATGGCCGGCTGGTCTGCGCACCGCATGGAAGAGCTCTTCTGCGCGCACCGTATTATTCGCCCGGCCTATCGTCCGGTGATCGAGCCGCTGGAGTACAAGCCGCTCGCTGACCGCTAGGACGCGGACCGTTATAGAACTCGAGCGTGGCCAGGGACCCAAGCCCTTGGCCACACTTTTTATGCCAGTAGAAAGGATCGCAACGAATGATTGTGTTTTCCGATATGGATGGGACGCTGCTGACGAGCGATAAGCAGATGAGCGACGCCACTTGGGCAATGCTCGACGAGCTCGCACGTCGTGGCATCGAGTTTGTTCCCTGCACGGGGCGCCCGCTGTCGGGCATCTTTGAGCCCATTCTCGCCCATCCCGCCGTGCACTACGCGGTCTGCGCCAACGGCGCCAGCGTCTGGCGGCTCGACGAAGATACGCCCACCGACACCTCACGTGCTACGCGCATTTTGAGCCGACCGCTCGATTGCGGCATTGCCCACCGCATCCATCGCATTGCCGCCGGCCACGATGTGACCTTCGATATCTTCGCGGATGGACAGTGCTTCCTCCCCCGCTCGCTATACGGGCGCCTGGATGAGTTCTGCGGCGGTGACCCCCACATCGCGGCTTCACTCAAGCGCACACGAACGCCGATCGACATGGATATCGACAGCAAGATCGACGAGGTCGAGACGCTCGAACGTATCGCCATGTACTGGCACAACCCGGCCGATCGCGACGCCATCGCGACGGCGCTCGACACGCTCGGAGGCATTGAGGTCACGCGTTCGTACGCCATGAATATCGAGGTCATGGGCGAGGGCGCCACCAAGGGGACGGCCCTCACGTGGCTATGCGAATACCTGGGCAAGCGTCTCGCCGACGCCTGGGCGTTCGGCGACAACATCAACGACATCCCCATGCTGCAGGCAGCGGGCCACGGCATGGCCATGATCAACGCCGAGTCCGAAGACCGCGAGGCCGCCGACGCCATCACCGAATACGACAACGACCACGACGGCGTCGCCCGCACCATCATGGCCGCCCTTGCCTAGTCATTGGTCAGTCATTGGGGACGTTCTTAAACGACTAGTCGTTGGGGACACTCTTCGCAAAAAGCTGCAAGGACTGTCCCCCACTGTCGGCAGAAAAGGAACGTCCCCATCTGCCGGATTAGGAGAGACTCTCCAGCACGCGACGGAGCTCCTGCTGGACGGCGTGGTCGCGGTTACAACCCACCACGCGATCGGCCACCGCTTTAAGCGCGGGGCGCGCGTTTTCCATCGCGCAGCCCGTGCCGACAAAGCGAATGATCTCGTAGTCGTTCATCGAGTCGCCAAACGCCATGACCTCGTCGCGACCAATGCCGTAATGCTCCGCGAGCTGCGCGATACCCGAGGCCTTCGACACACCAGGCTGCATGGCATCGATCCACGCGTTGCCCGAAGGTGCAAAAGTAAAGAGCTGACCAAGTTCGCGCTGTAGCACGTACGCGCTGTCCATAACCGCACTGTCGTCGCAAAAGATACTCGCTTTGATGATATTTACGCTGGGATCGGGCAGCTCCCAAATGCGCTCGGCATTGGGAAGGTCCTTATCGACCTCACGCACGAACTTGCACTCGTCATCGAGCAGGAAGGACTTGGTTCGATCAAATAGCGCAAGATGCAGATTGGGAAACGTCCTGACGGCTTGGGCGAGCCTTCGAATCGCCAGGTGGGAATACACCTCACGGTCTACCATCTTACCGTCGGCGTAGACCTGGGCGCCGTTAGCGGCGACAAAGTCCATCTTGTCGCGAACGGGCGCAAAGAACTCACACAGGCGATCGTAGCGACGACCTGACGATGCAGCGAAATGCACACCATGCTCGTGTAGCGCCAGAATCAGTTCGTAGGTCTCGGGAGGCACCTGGCCGTTTTCGTCAAGCAGTGTGCCGTCCATATCGGATGCAATCAGTTTAAACATAGAAAAGCTCCCTTCGGGCTTGTTGGAATCGAACGCGTATCCGATTCCAACGTACCCAAAGGGAGCTCAAATAAGACTCCGCGGGCGTAAACGTTACAACTAGTCGTTTAAGTGCGTCCCCGATGACTAGTCGGCGTAGGTGAAGGTTGTGACGTCGAACATGCCCTCGGGGCGGATGCGGAGCGTCGGGATGACCGGCAGGGGCAGGAAGATGATGCCCATGATGGGGTCGAGCGGCGGCTCAATACCCATGGCGCGCGCCTTGACCATAAAGTCGTCGTGCTGCGCGGCAACGTCCTCGGCCGTGCCTTCGCTCATAAGGCCACCGAGCGCCAGCGGAATGCGCGCCACGACCTCGCCGTTGCGCACCAGCACGTGGCCGCCCTGGCCCACGGCCTCAACGGCAGCCATCATATCCGCCGCATTGTCGCCCACCACGCACACGTTGTGCGAGTCGTGGCCGATCGTGGAGGCAATGGCACCGCCCGTGATGGTGAAGCCGCGCACCCAGCCGCGACCGATATGCTTGCCGACGAGCCCCATGCCGGCGGGACCGTCGCCGTCGACGCCCTCGGCCTGCAGCGACACGCCGCGGCCATGGCGCTCGATAAGCATAATGCGACGCAAGTCCTCGTCAGTCTCGGGACGAACCATGCCCGTGATAGCCATGCCAGGGATCACATCAATAACCGCCTCGCCCGGCTTAAAGGCATAATCGAACACGTCAAGCGAAAGCTTCGGCAGCTTAACGGAAGCACGCAGCTCATCGGCAAGCGCTGCGACCTCAGCGGTCTCGGGCGCAACCTCGCCCACAAAGGCGCCGTCCTGTGCCACGAGCGCACCGGCGGCATACACGCGATGCGGGGCCGTGGCAAAGGTCAGGTCATCGAGCACCAGCAGGTCGGCGCGCTTGCCCGGAGCGATCGCGCCGCGGAGCTCATGCGGGTCACGACAGCCGTGGTCCAGGCCAAAGGCCTCGGCCGTGGAAAGAGACGCCATGGAGATGGCGACCACCGGGTCGATGCCGGCCTCGATGGCCACGCGGCAGGCGTTGTCGATCATGCCGGTCGAAAGCGCGTCGGAGGGAGCGCGGTCGTCGGTCGCAAAGCAGCAACGGCGAGCACGGGCGGGGTTTTCCAGCAGCATAGGCGACAGGTTGGCAAGGTCATGGCTGCAGGTGCCCTCGCGCAGCATGACATACATGCCGCGGGATAGCTTGTCGAGCGCTTCCTCGGGAATCGTCGACTCGTGGTCGGCGATAATACCCGCTGCGGCATAGGCGTTGAGATCCTTGCCGGCAACAAGCGGAGCATGGCCGTCGACCTGTTTGGACGGCGTCTGATTGGCAGCGTCAATGCGAGCGCAGGTCTCGGGATCGGCCATAAAGACGCCCGGCAGGTTCATCATCTCGCCCAGACCAAAGACATCGCCCGGATGCTCGGCAAAAAACGCCTGCATATCGGCAGCCGAAATAACGGCACCGGCCTGCTCGTCGGGCAGCGCGGGCACGCACGAAGGCATCATGTACTTGATGGAGATGGGTGCGCGGCGGCCGTCCTCGATCATAAAGCGCAAGCCGTCGAGACCGGCAACATTGGCAATCTCGTGGCTGTCGGCAATGGCGGTGGTAGTACCGCGCGTCGCGGCCATGCGAGCATACTCGGCGGGACGGATGTTCGAAGACTCGATATGCAGATGCCCGTCAATAAAACCGGGAGCGAGATAGCGACCCTGGCAGTCGATAACCTCGGCAGCCTCGTAGGTGCCAGCGACATCGTCGCGACCATCGTAGAGCACGCCGACGATCACACCGTCCTTGACGGCAACGCTGCCGGGCGCCACACGCTGGCCATACACGTCGACGATCTGCGCATTGGTAAACAGCGTGTCGACGGGCACGCGGCCCTCGGCGGCCTCGATCACAGACCTCATGACCTCAACGGACATACATACTCCTTTAACCGTAGAAAAAAGCTGCGGAGCGGACAGACCTTCACCGCAGCAAGCCAATAGCCATTGTATGCCCAAACGATGGGTCAACAATACGCCTCTCCGCTTAACGGCACACGCCGCTTGGCGCAATGGGGGCAGGTTACTTTGCACCAATGACAAGGAGTGTCCCAAAGTGCCGGCACAAAAGGAACGTCCCCAAGTGCCGGCACAAAAGGAACGTCCCCAAGTGCCAACCACGGAAGCGCCGATGTTTTGGCAACGACAGACACTATGACCCAATCCGAGGGCACTGAAAAG
>CAMQHB010000095.1:0-6286 GCA_947001545.1 uncultured Collinsella sp. | reverse complement strand
GGTCACCAAGCACAACCTCAAGTATCGTCGCTACTATCACCAGTTCGACTACTAAGAGCAAATAACGTTTGTGTAATTGGGCCCCGCTCCTATATGGAACGGGGCCTCGCTTGGGTTGGAGAGTAATTATGAGCTATCCGCAGCTTGCCGTCATGAATATCAGCCATCGTTATTTTGACCTTGAGGAATTCTTTTCTTCGGCAGCGGCCTCGGGCTACACGTGTTGCGAGCTTTGGACCGGGGCGATGCATCTGTATGTCGATTGCCATGGATACGATTCGCTCGAGCAGGTGCGGGAGCTGTCGCAGCGGTATGGGGTTCGGATTGTGGGGCTTTGTCCCGAACAGAACAACCCCAAGCCGTGGAATATCGCGGCGCGCGGGAATGAGGCGCGTGCCCGCACGCTCGCGTACTTTAAGAACGTTGTAGATATCGCGGCGGAACTTGGAGCCGAGCAGGTCATGGTCTCGAGCGGCTGGGCATTTTTGAACGAGCCGATCGAGGACGCGTGGGGTCGCAGCGCCTCGATGCTGCGTGCGATTGCCGAGCATGCGGGAGAGCGCGGCGTGCGACTGGTGCTCGAGGCCCTACAACCGGTTGAGTCGATGATCGTGAACTCGGCGGCCGACACGAAGCGCATGATCGAGGCAGTTGATCATCCGGCACTTAAGGCGTGTCTGGATATAGGCGCTATGGCGGTGGCGGGGGATACCATCGACGATTATTTCGATCTGCTTGGCGATGATGTCGCCCACGTGCATTTTGTCGATGTTGCGGCAGATGGCACGACGCATCTTGCCTGGGGTGACGGCGACCGCGATATGCGCGCCGACCTGGATAGGCTGGTGGCGCGCGGCTATCGCGGAGTTGTTTCGGCCGAGACCTATGACTGGCGCTATTTTGCCAATCCCGCGGCAGCCGACGCTCAGGTTATGGCGGAGTACCGACGCGCGATTGGCGCCTAAGTGGGACAGGGCGCCGAGTTGGCGTTTGACGCTTTTTGAGAAACGGGACGTGCTTTCCGCTTGAGGCTTCTGGCGGAAAGCACGTCCCAGAACAGGCGCTCAGAATGGGACACACTTTCCGCTGAGGACCTCAACCGGAAACCGCATCCCAGTTTTTGGCTGGCGGGCGGGACGCGCTTTCCCCTATGTTTCCAAATGAATACGCTATGAGCCGAGGAGGACGATTCTCCCCGCAAACACTCTAGTATGCTAAAGTACCCAGAAGACCGGCGGAGCTATGCCGGTCTTCTGCTCTATATGAAACACAGCATGAGGAGGCTCACCAGATGACGGCCACACCGTGGGGATTCCGGGACATATTGCCCGAGGAGGCTCAGGCGCGCGAGGAGATCACATGTACGGTGAAGGGCTGCTTTAGGGAGCATCATTACCTGCCGGTCGAGACGCCGCTGCTCGAGGACAAGGGCTCGCTCGAGGAAGGCGGCCGCATTGCGGACACGCCGTTTAAGCTCTTTGACGATGATGGCCGCCTGCTGGTGGTCCGTCCCGACAACACGCTGCCGATCGTGCGCTTGGTTTCGACCCGTATGCGCGCTGCCGACTTGCCTCTGCGCTTACGTTACGAGGCGCCGGTGGTTCGCGAGTGTCAGCGCAATGCCGGTGGTTCGCGCCAGTTTACGCAGTTGGGCTTTGAGCTCATCGGCGCGGGCGATACCTCGGGCGATGTCGAGATTGTCTCGCTGGTCGCCGAGGCCGTGCGCGAGCTGGCACTTCCCGATGCGCGCATTATCGCAGGCAGCGTGCGTCCTTTTAAGGAATTGCTCGCGGTATGCGAGGATCGTGAGCTGGCTGCCGAGGCCCTGCGCTGCGTGCATGCCAACGACTTTGTGGGCCTCGATGCCCGCGTGGCTGCCAGCGCCGAGTCCGATGCCGTCAAGGCCGCCATTAGCGAGCTGCCGCGCCTGCACGGTGGTGCCGAGGTGCTCGACCGCGTGGATGCGCTGCTGGAGGCTGCCGGCATCGTCGCGCCGCTGACGCGCGAGCTGCGTGCCCTGGTCGAGGGCCTGGCTCCCGAGGACGCCCAGGTGCTGTCCTTCGACTTCTCCATCATGAATTCTTTTGATTACTACACGGGTCTGGTCTTTAAGGCCTATGCCGGCGGCCTGCCCGATCCGGTCGGTTCGGGCGGACGCTACGACTCCATCTTTACCGGTGCGTTTGGCGACGGTATCGAGGTGCCGGCGGCGGGCTTCGCCTTTTCGCTCGAGCGTCTGGAGGCCGTGCGCACCTCGGCCGAGGACGCCGCTTCCGATGGCGACCACGCCGTGGGCCGTGGCGCCGAGGGGCCGCTGCGTATCGCCGTGCCCAAGGGCTCGCTTAAGGCCGACACGCTCGACGTGCTCGAGACCGCGGGCCTGGGCGTCTCCGAGCTGCGTGACCCCGGCCGTCACCTGATCGTGCGCGGCCGCGACACGCGTGTCGGCGAGGGCGCGGTCGGCGATATCGAGTTTGTCATCGTGCGCCCCAGCGACGCGCCTGCTTTTGTGGGCTGTGGCGGTGCCGATTGCGGCATCTGCGGTTGGGATTCGCTTATCGAGGCAGACCTCAACCTGCTGCAGCTGGTCGACCTGGGCTATGGCCTGTGCACCTTTATCGAGGCGGAGCCCGCATGGCGCGCCGGTCAGGCCGAGCGCAACTACGTCCGTCGCGGGTCGCTTCGAGTGGCCACCAAATACCCGCGCATCGCGAGTGCCTGGTATGCCGAGCGCGGCGTGAATGCCGACATCGTTTCGCTGCACGGCAATATTGAGCTGGGCCCCATCGTCGGCATGACCGACCGCATCGTGGACATTACCGCCACGGGTGCCACGTTGCGCGACAACGACCTGGTCATCACCGGCCGCATTATGGACTGCACGGCCCGCTTCTTCGTCAACCCAGGTGCCGCGCGCTTGGATCCGCGCGTTCGCAACTTGGCCGATCGCTTGGCAGCTGCTGTTAAGGACAAGCATTTTGAGCCCGTCGCGGGCTCGGCACAATAGCGCGAGCACGCACGGGCACCCCCATATCCGGGCTGCGGACCGATTGGCGCCGCTGCCCGGCACCTCGTTTTTCAAACGCAACCTCGACCGATAGGGGATACCGATATGAAGACCATCAAGCTTGCTCCCGGTGAGCGTCTCGTTGCCAACCAGCTCAGCCGCAAGGGCGTGCTGCCGCAAAACATCGTCGACGCTGCCCGCGATATCGTGGCCAACGTGCGCGCCAACGGCGATGCCGCGGTGCGCGATTACTGTCAGCGTTTTGACGGTGTTGAGCTGCAGAGTTTTCGCCTACCGCAGGAGCAGATCGATGCCGCGCTCGAAGGCCTCGATCCGGCCTTTGTCGCCGCGCTCGAGAAGGCCGCACGCCAGATTCGCGAGTTCCACCAGCGCGAGGTCGAGCAGAGTTGGTTTACCACGCGTCCGGACGGCACGATGCTCGGCGTTAAGGTGACCCCGCTTGCCGCTGCCGGCATCTACGTGCCGGGCGGCCGCGCGCAGTATCCCTCAACTGTGCTCATGAACGCCATCCCCGCCAAGGTTGCCGGCGTTAAGCGCGTGGTCATGGTGACCCCGCCGCAAAAGAATGGCCTGATTAGCCCCTATACGCTCGCCGCGGCAAAGCTCGGCGGCGTGGACGAGATCTACATGGTGGGCGGCGCTCAGGCCGTGGCCGCGCTGGCATACGGTACTGAGACCATTCCGCGCGTCGACAAAATCACCGGTCCGGGCAACGCCTTTGTCGCCGCCGCCAAGCAGATTGTCTCGGGCGACGTGGGTATCGACATGGTCGCCGGCCCCTCCGAGGTCTGCGTGCTGGCCGATGCCACGGCCAAGCCTATGGTGGTCGCGGCCGACCTGATGGCCCAGGCCGAGCACGATCCGCTGGCAGCCTGCTATCTGGTGACCTGCGACGAGCAGTTTGCGCGCGAGGTCGAGGCGGGTATCGACATTCTGGTAGCGCAGTCCCCGCGTGCCGAGATCACGCGCGCTTCACTCGATAACGAGGGCACCATCGTGGTGGCCACCGACATGGCCGCTGCCGTCGAGGCGGTGAACACCGTGGCGCCCGAGCACCTGGAACTGCACTGCAAGGATGCGATGGGTCTGCTTGGCGGTATCCGCAACGCCGGTGCCATCTTTGTGGGCGCTTGGAGCTCCGAGCCGCTCGGCGATTATGTTGCCGGCCCCAACCACACGCTGCCGACCGGCGGCACGGCCATGTTCTCCAACCCGCTTTCGGTCGAAGAGTTTGTTAAGCGCTCGAGTGTCATTTGCTATACGCCCGAGGGCCTGCTCTCCGACGCTCCCGCTACGCAGCGCCTGGCCGAGGCCGAGGGCCTGTGGGCGCACGCGCTTTCTGCCGCACTGCGCCGCCGCGTGTTGGAGCGGGGCGAGGATGCCGTGAGCGCCGCGTCGCTGGCTGCGGCCGACCTGACCAAGGTTGCCTGGCCGGGCGACGCCGTGGCGACGGTTGCCGAGGGTGTGGACCTGGCGGCGGCGGGCGGTGCCGCTGGCGCGGTCGTCGAGGAGGCCTAATATGGCCGAGCTGACGTCCCGTATGAAGGAGCTTGTCCAGCCTTACCTGGCCGGCATTGAGCCCTACGATCCCAACTTTACGCCCACGCGCATCAACCTTTCGGCCAACGAGAACACCTATCCCGTGCCGGCCGGCGTGCGCGAGGCGATCGACGCGGCCCTGGCTGCTACACCGCTCAACCGCTATCCCGATCCCATGTCCAACGACCTGCGCGACGAGCTTGCTGCCCGGCATGGCGTGATGCGCGAGAACATCTGCGTGGGAAACGGCGGCGACGAGCTGCTCTATAACTATCTGCTGGCGTTTGGCGGCGCGGGGAGGACCCTGCTCAACTGTCCGCCGTGCTTTAGCGAGTACGCGTTCTTTGCGTCGCTCTGTCAGATCGAGGTGTGCGACGTGTGGCGCGATCCGGCGACCTTTGAGCTCGACCAAGCTGCTGTGCTCGCGGCCGCGCCCGAGTGCAACCTGGCAATCGTGACCTCGCCCAACAATCCCACGGGTGATGTGGCTCCGCTCGACTTTGTCGCGGCCCTGTGCGATGCGTGCCCCGGCATGGTCATGGTCGACGAGGCCTACGTTGAGTTTGCTGACGATTCGTTTGGCGCGGCCACCACGGCGCAGGGGCTTATTGCCGAGCATCCCAACCTGGTGATTCTGCATACGCTGTCCAAGGCGTTTGGCGCCGCCGGCACGCGTCTGGGCTACGTGATCGCGGCGCCCGAGGTTATCGAGGTGTTCGCGGCGATTCGCCAGATCTATTCGGTCAACGTGCTGAGCCAGGCGGCGGCACTTGCCTGCGTGCGTGCCCGTGATGCCTATGCGCCTGTGGTGGCGCAGGTCGCATCCGAGCGCGAGCGCGAGCTGGCCGCCCTGCGCGCGATGGCTGCCGAGGGCTTGCCCGTGGAGGCGTGGCCGAGCGCGGCGAACTTTGTGCTCGTGCGTACGCCGCATGCCATGCGCGTGCGCGAGCGCCTGCGCGACGAGTATTCGATTTTGGTGCGCGACTTTAGCTACGCGCCGGGGCTCGCGGACTGTCTGCGCATTACCGTGGGCACCCCGCAGGAAAACGATGAGGTGCTGGCTGCGTTTGTCGCGCTGGTGAAGGAGGAGATGTAGATGGGCCGCTATGCCGAGGTGACCCGTAAGACGGGGGAGACCGATATTGTCGTCAAGCTCGACCTGGACGGAACCGGTACGTGCGATATCTCGACCGGCGTGCCGTTTTTTGATCACATGCTCAACGCCTTTGGCCGCCACGGTTTGTTTGATTTGACGGTACACGCGGTGGGCGACGTTGAGGTCGACGCGCACCATACCGTCGAGGATACGGGAATCGTGCTGGGCGAGGCGTTTTGTCAGGCGCTGGGCGACAAGGCGGGCATTACGCGCTTTGCCGACGCGGCGATCGCCATGGACGAGACGCTTGTGATGGCTGCCGTTGATATTTCGGGCCGCGGGCAGGCCTACTGCGAACTGCCCGTGCCGACCGAGCGCGTGGGCAGCTTCGATACCGAGCTGGCCGTCGAGTTCTTCTACGCCTTTGCGCGCGACGCCAAGCTCACGCTGCACGTGCGCGAGCTGGTGGGCGGCAACTCGCACCACATTATCGAGGCCGCCTTTAAGGCCGTGGGCCGCACGATGCGTCACGCCTGCGAACTCGATCCCCGGGTACAGGGCATCCCCAGCACCAAGGGCTCGCTCATATGACCCAATCCGCTGTCAAGAGCCACAATGGCCCC
>CAMQHB010000094.1:0-6408 GCA_947001545.1 uncultured Collinsella sp. | reverse complement strand
CTCAATCGTAGCCCGAGACGGGCCCGGGCTGACAATTTCGACTGTAATGGACGTTTTTAAACGCCTAGTCATTGGGGACACTCTTGAACAGGCAACATTCAAGGAGTGTCCTCGGATGCCGGCACTTAGGGACGTTCCCAAAGTGCCGGCACATAAGGAACGTCCCTAAGTGCCGACTACAGCGGCAGGTTTTGGCCGAGTATGGCTATGACGCTCATGAGGACCAGCATGCCGGCAGCGTAGGGTAGCACCGCGCCCAGGAGTTCGGCATCCTTACCGCGCACGTGCACGGCGGCAAGACCAATGGCGAGGGTCTGCGGCGAGATCATCTTGCCGGCGGCAACGCCAAGCGCGTTCAGCGCAACCATCCAGTAGTCACTCACGCCCAGCGCGGTGGCAGCCTGGCTCTGGATGGGGCCAAACAGCATGCCCGAGGACGTGCCCGAACCGGTCACGAAAGCACCGACCGCACCAATCCACGGAGCCAGAATCGGGTACAGACCGCCAGCGACCGCAATGCAAAATGCGCTGATCGACGAAATCATGCCGGCATAGCCCATCACCTTGGCGCAGCCCAGCACCGAAAGCATGGTGATAACCGTCGGCATCATCTGCTTCACAGTCGCGGCCAGCACCTCGCCCATCATGCGCGGCGAAGCGCCCTGAATGGCACCGCCGACAAACGCCGCCAGGAAAATCCAGACGCCTGGCGTGTTGATCCACGAAAACGTAAGCATACCGGGATTCTCACCGCAATACACCTGCACATGGCTCGCAAACGGCGCGAGCGCAGCATGTACAGCGGGCACCAGGTTGGACGTACCCAGCAGCAGTACAAAAATCAGAATGAAGCACGACCAGGCCGAAAGCGCCGATTTAACGGTGAGCTGTTCGCCGGCCTCGATATTCATATGGAAGCGTGCGTCCAGATGCCCCGACTTCTCGGCACGCATGGCAAGCGCAGCTGTCAGCGCGAGCGAAACGATGGATCCTACGACCACGGCCAGCTCGGGGCCCACAAACATGGCAACGACCAGAGCCGCGCCGACAAACGACACGCCGGAGAGCAACGCCACGCCGGCAACACCGTGCAGACGCTCGCCCACACTCGCGGCATTGCCCTGGTCATCGGCAACACGGCCCGCAACCAGCACAATAAATAGCGGCATCACCACAAAGAACGGTGCGAGCTGCACCAGCTGAACGGTCGCTAGGTGAAGGGAATCCAAACCCACCAGGTCGGCAACGGACACCGTGGGGATGCCGATGGAGCCGTAGGGCGTGGGCACGCCGTTGGCCAGCAGGCAGATGAGCACGGCAGGCACGGCCTCAAAGCCCAGGCCCGCGAGCATGCCGGCGGGAATGGCGACAGCGGTACCGAAGCCGGCCATGCCCTCCATAAAGCCACCGAAGCACCAAGCCACGAGCAGCGCCAGCAGACGGCGGTCGCTGCTGATGGAGGTGATCATGCTGCCGATCACGTCCATGGCGCCCGTACGAACGCACAGGTTATACGTGAACACCGCGGCGATGATCACCAGGACGATGGGCCACAGAGCCATCAAAAAACCTTCGAGCGAGGCGGTCGCGATCTGCGCTGCCGGCAGGTGCCACCATGCGAAGGCAAGCAAGCACGAAAGGACAAACGATCCGATAGCGGCCTTCCAAGCTGGCCATTTAAAGCACAGCAGCATCACGACCAGCCAAATAATCGGCACAAGAGCCAGTAAGAATGCGGCGACGTCCATAGGTAGAAGCTCCTTGGTACCGCGTGGGCGGCATCGGGGGTGTCACAAAACTTCAACAGGATACCGCACGTTTACCGACAAATTACAGCCGCCCGCCGAAATTATTGAACAATCCGTTCAAAAACACGAGCGAACACCGTCGCGTCTATACTAAAGCGCAGCAATAGAAAGGACTCCGCTTTGAGCATCACGCCCCTCGATAGCATTCGCCGCGCCATCGCCCGCCGCAACGGCGTCTCCAACCCCGCTGCATCGAGAGACGGCGCCGCGAAGGCCCAAGGCGGCCGCATCGAGAACGGCCTCTTCCCTGCCTCGCACACTGCCGAGGAACTCGCACGCATCCAAGAGCTGAGTCAGCGCAACGCCGGCGGGCCCGATAGCAGCCAAGCCACACGTCGCCGGCGCGAACGCGATCGCAAGCCCGGCCCCGTCCGCCGCATGGTCAACGCTTGGTGGAACCGTCTGCTCGGCGCCGTCTACGGCGGCGGCTTCTCCATGCAGGAAGCGGAATACGAGGAGCACGCCACCAGTCGCGACTATCTTTGGAACACCCTGGGCACCGCCGTATGGGGCATGGCGTTTCCGCTGCTCACCATTGTGTCGACGCAGCTCGTGGGCGCCGAGGAGGCCGGCAAGTTCTCCATCGCCTTTGTTACCGGCACGCTCATCATGATCGCGTGCAACTACGGCGTGCGCAACTTTCAGGTCTCGGACATCGACGAAAAAACCTCCTTCGCCTCCTACCAGCTCAATCGTTGGATCTGCGGAGCGCTCGCCCTAGGCTGCGGCCTCATGTATAGCAGCGCCCGCGGCTATGACGCGCAGATGGCGACGATCGGCCTGGGCGTCTACCTGTATAAGGTCATCGACGGCGTCGCCGACGTGTACGAAGGCCGCCTGCAGCAGGCCGACAAGCTCTACTTGGCTGGAATGAGTCAAACGCTACGCTCCGTCGGCGTCATCGCGGTCTTCAGCGTGGCGCTGTTCCTCACGCGTAGCATGCCCATCGCGGCCATGGCCATGGGCATCGCCGCGATCGCCTCGCTCGTGCTGGTCACCGCGCCGCTCGCCCTGCTCGAGACCGAAAAATCGCGCCGCGTAAGCCTGCGCGAGGTCGGCCACCTGTTTGTCCAGTGCGCCCCACTCTTTGGCGCGCTATTCCTGTTCAATCTTATCGAGAGCATGCCCAAGTTTGTGATGGAAGGCACGCTGGCATACAAATACCAGCTGTACTTTAATGCCCTGTTTTTTCCAGCTCAGGCTATTCTGTTGAGCATTGGATTTGTCTATAAACCGCAGCTCCTGCGCTTGTCGAGCATTTGGGCTAATCCTCGCAAGCGTCGTCGCTTTGACCTGATTATTGTTGCCGTTATGGCGCTGATCGTGGTCATCACCGGCGTGTGCGCCGCATTTTTGGCAGGTCCCGGTATTCCCCTCATGAGCTTTATGTACGGTCTCAGCTTTGAGCGCTACCGTACGCTGGCGCTGCTGATGGTCGTCGCCGGCGGCGTCACCGCGGCCATCGATTTTATCTACGCCATCATCACGGTATTGCGCCACGCTGGCGACGTCACCAAGATCTACCTGATCTGCTTCGCCGTAAGCGTGGTGCTGCCGGTGATCCTGATTAAGCTGCTGGGTCTGATGGGCGCTGTGGTGAGCTACCTAGCCATCATGGCCCTACTCCTGGTGCTGCTGATTATCGAGTACCGCCGCATCCGCCAACGCATAGAGAGGGACCGGAATCCGTACGGCGCCTAATTCGAATCAATTTGAAGAAAAGAAACGTCGATGTTTTGGCACCAACCTCTTGCGCCGTTATTCCCCGGGGCGAATATTAGCGTAGAACTCCGCCCCGTCGTCCAGGCGCAGGATGCCCACGCGGCCGAACTCGGAGCCGGTGGCGGCGGCGCAGTCGATGTCGATGCGATCGGGCACACCGGCAGTGTCCTCGCCGCCCAAGCGCACGATCTGCCCGCGTCCCGATTCCTCATCGAGCCCCGCCAGACCACCGACCTCGCAATAGCGCCCAAGCGATACCGTGGGCGTGTGGCCGCTCACCACGACCGGGCCCTTGCCCTCGGCAGAAAGCAGCCCGGTCGGCACATCCCAATAGCCGTGACGAATCCATAGCAGGTCATCGGACGACTGCACCGCGAGCATCTGCTGCAGCAGCTCGCGATCGGCACCCACCGCTCCGACGCCATCGGCACAATCGACGCCATGCTCAAGCAAAAACGCGCGCGCCGCCTTCATCTCGATTCCAGCATGTACCAGCAGATACGGGCGCTCCTCGGTCTCGATCACCGCGTAGAGCGGCAGCGCGGCCATCCAACGCACGAGCTCCTCGTATGCCTCAAATTCCATGTCGTTGAGCTGCTCGCGCGTCGTCCAGCCACCGTTGATATCCCAGGTCTCGGCATCGAGCGGATCCTGACCAATGATGGCATCGAGCATGATCTGCTCGTGATTACCCTTGAGCACGTGGGCGTTGGGCAGCGAGCGCACGAGCTTAATAACGCCGACCGGATCGGGCCCGCGATCAATCATGTCGCCCAGCACGTACAGCGTGTCGTCGGACGTCAACGAGATCTTAGACAGGGCCTCGTCAAGCGCACGCACGTGCCCGTGAGCATCAGATGTCACATAGATCGCCATGGTACGCCTCTCCTTGCATTGCGGCCGAAGCCCGGCTCCGCAACTAAAACTTCAAGTTGAACTTAAACGTTACCCATTGTACTCCGTTGCAATAAAGCTGGAAAGGGTTTCCGAGCAGAGGCAAAGACGGCAGTCGTCTATGACGATATCGCGCACGCCCGCAATCCAACCCCATAAACCCACCATCTTTGGGTACAAATAACCGCAGGCAACTGACCGTGCCACGCCAACCACCCAGGAGCGGACACTCCCTATGAACCAGATTCTTCTCTTTATCGGCCTCGTCATTATTCTGTGCCTGACCATCAAACCCGTCGGCAAAAAGCTCCCCTTCCCCACCCTGCTCATCTTTATCGCGCTCGGCATGCTGTTGGGCGTCAACGGCCCGGCGCATATCGACTTTAGCGACTATGCGCTCACCGAAACCGTCTGCAGCACGGCGCTGCTGTTCATCATGTTCTACGGCGGCTTTAACACCAATATCGACCGCGCCAAGCCCGTCGCTGCGCCGGCGGTGCTGCTGAGCACGCTCGGCGTCGTCATCACTGCCGGCATCACCGGCGTGTTCGCCCACTTCGCGCTGGGGATCGACTGGATCGGCAGCCTGCTGCTGGGATCGGTCGTGGCATCCACCGACGCGGCGAGCGTCTTTAGCGTACTGCGTGAGCACAGCCTGTCGCTGAGAGGTGGCACCGACTCGCTGCTCGAGGTCGAATCGGGCTCCAACGACCCCGTCGCCTACATGCTCACCGCTGTGCTCGCTACACTCGCGGCCGGCGGCGACATCAACATTCCCGCACTGCTGGCCAAGCAGATTATCCTGGGCGTGGGCCTGGGCCTTGCCATCGGCTGGGCGGCGGGCCGCCTGATTGAACGCGCGCACGCAACGGCCGAGGGCGCGCAGACTATCTTTTTGTTCGCCGTGGCCATCGTCGCCTACGCGCTGCCGAGCTACCTGGGCGGCAACGGCTTTTTGGCTGTATACCTGGCCGGCATTGTACTGGGCGCCAGCGACATCACCGGCAAGGTCGAGATGGCGCACTTCTTTGACACCCTCACCGAGATGGCCGAGATGACGATCTTCTTCTTGCTCGGCCTGCTCGTGACGCCCGCACGCCTGCCGCAGATGCTGCTGCCGGGCCTAGCGCTCATGGCGTTTATGCTCTTCGCGAGCCGCCCCATCGCCGTCGGCGTACTCCTGGCGCCCTTTAAGACGAACCCCCGCCAGGTCGCGCTCGTAAGCTGGGCGGGCCTGCGCGGAGCAGCTTCGGTCGTCTTTAGTCTCTTTGCCGTGGTTGCCGGCGTTCCTGGTGGACACGACCTATTTGACCTGGTGTTTGTGATTGCTGTGTCGAGCATTGTGGTGCAAGGTTCGCTGCTGCCGGCGGTGGCGAAGAAGCTCGATATGATCGATGCGACCGGCGACGTGCGCCGCACCTTTAACGACTACCGCGACGAGGACGGCATGTCGTTCGTCAAGCTCAAGGTAGGCGCTGGACATCCGTTTGCCGGACGCTCGCTCGCGGACATTGGCAGCGCCACAGATATGCTCGTGGTCCTGGTGCTGCGCGACGGGGCGCACCCGGTACTGCCCAACGGTGATACCGTCATCGAGGAAGGCGATCTGCTGGTGATGGCCGCCCCAACGTTTGAAGAGCGTGCCGAGGTTACGCTGCGCGAAGTCACCGTGACACCCCACGGTCGCCTGGCCGGCCAGCGCCTGCGCGATGTGCCGCAAGGCAAGCATCCGTTTATTGTGGTGATGCTCAAGCGCGACGGCCAAACGATCATTCCCGATGGCAACACCCTAATATACGCCGGCGACGAAGCCGTCATCGCCACACTAGCATCGTAGCCATCCCCACCCATAAGTTGCGGTGAAATAGGGATTGAATAGGCTTCTGAACAGCCATTTCAGTCCCTATTTCACCGCAAGTTATTGAGGGGAGGGGGTGCGGACAGAAAGTTGGACCGCGGGGCGGTCCGGACTGGAGGTTCGCAT
>CAMQHB010000093.1:0-6478 GCA_947001545.1 uncultured Collinsella sp. | reverse complement strand
ATATCGTCCCGCGCGCAGTTTCGCAGCGCAGCGAGAATGTTTGAGCACGGGATGACATAGGCGGGTGCCCCGGGGACGGACAAACCTACTCCGTCTCGCCCGGTCGAGCGCCGCGGGCCAGGGCGTCCTGGTACTCCTTGACGGCCTTGATCCTCTGCATGGGCTTAAGGCGCTCGAACATGGTGTTGCCGTGCAGGTGATCGATCTCGTGCTGCAGGCACACGCAGAACAGATCGCCCGTGGCCTCATAGCGAATCAGGTTGGCATCCAGGTCATACGCCTCGACGACAACGTGATCGGGACGCTCGATCTCACAGCTAATGCCGGGGATGGACAGGCAGCCCTCGCTAAAGGGCACCAGATGGTCACTCTGCTCAACGATGACAGGGTTGATGAGCACGTACGGATCATAATCATTCTTGTCACTGTAGTCGCAGTCGATGGTGACGAGCTGAATAAGCTCGCCGATCTGTGGGGCAGCCAAGCCGCAGCCGCCGTTCTCGAACATCATCTTCTTCATCTTCTCGGCAAGCGCCTCGATCGCCGGGGTGATCTCCTCGATGACGGCGCACTCCTGGCGCAGACGAGGGTCGGGCGACAGTACGATTCCGTTGGCTTCCATGGCCATCCTTTCGAGTTGCTACATCAAATCATAGGCGTCGACGTCAACGCTCACGCTCACGCCGCGCACGGAGCCCACCTCTTTGAGGCAGGCGTCGATATCATCAGAGACATGGTACCCCACGGGCGACTTCACAAGCAGATGGAAGCGGTAACGGTCCTTGGCTCTCTCGATTACACACGAAGCTGGGCCCAGCACCTGCGGCACGGCACTCCCCGCCCGCAAAAAGTCGGGCGCGGCGGCATGCCAACGGCGCTTAAGAAGCTTTGCAATGCGCCCGATGTAGTCCTGCGCGTCGTCTCGGTTCGCCGACCACACCAAAATGTTGACCAGGCGAACAAACGGCGGGTACAGCGCGTCGCGGCGCTGATCCAGGTCGTAGTCGGTAAAGATCGAACGGTCGTGCTCAGCGACGGCGCGAATTACCGGGTCATCGGGCAGGTAGGTCTGGATGATCACCTCGCCGGGACGATCGCCGCGACCGGCACGGCCCGCCACCTGTTCCAGCAGGTCGTAGGCGCGCTCCCCAGCGCGGAAGTCCGGCAGCTTGAGGGCGAAGTCGGCATTGACCACGCCCACGAGCGTGACCTCGGGAAAGTCGAGACCCTTTGCGATCATTTGGGTGCCCAGCAAAACGGCGCAATCGGCCGCATCGAATTGCTCGAGCAGCTTTTTGTGCGCATCCTTGCCGCGCGTGGAATCGGCATCCATGCGAATAATGGCGACATCCTCAGGAAGCATCTGGTGCAGCGCGTCCTCGATCTGTTGAGTGCCCAGACCCATTTTTGCCAGGTAGCGACTGCCACATTTGGGGCAACGGCTCGTGGGCGCGGGATACGGCTGCACGCGCCAAGACGAACCGCAGGTGTGGCACTGCAGCGTGTGTGTGCGCTCGTGATACGTAAGCGCGGTGGAGCAGTGATTGCAGGTGGGCACGCAGCCGCATTCGCGGCACATCAGAAACGGCGCAAAGCCACGGCGGTTATGCAGCAGCACGGCCTTCTCGCGGCGCTCGACCACGCGCTCCAGGCCCTCCATCAGCGGTTTTGAGAACATGGAACGACTGCCGTGCGAGAACTCACGGCGCAGGTCGGCGATCCGAACCGTCGGCAGGACTGCGTGTCCCGGGCGCTCGGGCATCTCGACGCGCGTCCAGGTGGCACCGTTATACGTGCCACGGCGGCAGCGGTCGAGGGACTCGGCAGATGGCGTGGCGGAGCCCAACACGAGCGGGCAGCGGTAGCGCCGCGCCATCTCGGCTGCCACCTCGCGCACGTGGTAGCGCGGACTGGAGCCCTGCTTGTAGCTGGTCTCGTGCTCCTCGTCGATGATGATGAGACCAAGGTCGCTGAGCGGGCAAAAGAGCGCCGAGCGGGCGCCGACGACCACGCGGGCCGCACCGCTGGCGACCATATCCCACTGGTCCAGGCGCTCGCCGGCCGAAAGGCGCGAATGGAACACGGCGACCGTCTCGCCAAAGCGCGAACGGAAGCGGCCGACGGTCTGGGCCGTCAGCGAGATCTCGGGCACCAGCACGCAAGCCGAACGGCCGGCCGCCAGCACGCGCTCGATGGCGGAGAGGTACACCTCGGTTTTGCCGGAGCCGGTGACGCCGTCGACCAGCACCACGTCGCCATGAGCGTCCAGACGGGCGCGCTCAATCTGCGCGAGTGCCTGCTTCTGGCCGTTGGTAAGGGAGACCGGCGCCTTGCCGCTTGCCGAGGACAGCGTGGTCTGCTCGCTGCAGCCACGCCACGCACGACGCTCCTCCACCACGACGACGCCGCGTTTTTCGAGCGCCTTGATGGTCGCCGACATGCTGTTATAGAGAAGGTTGAGGTCGCGCGTCGTGACCGGGCCGCACTGGAGCGCCTCGATGAGCTGACGCTGGCGGACCGCGGTCTTGGGCGGCGTATAGTCGAAGCCCTCGGGCGTGAGCATGACCCAGCGGTTTTGGATGGGTTTGACGGCGGGGCGCTCAACGGCCCACACGCCGTCGTCACCTTTGACCACGCGCGGGCTTCCACCCGGGGGCAAGAACAAACGCAGGCACTCGGAAAGCGTTGCGACGTACTCGCGGCTCATCCAGCGTGCGATACGGGCAGCCTCGGCGGTAAAGAGCGGTTTGCTGAGGATAGCCTCGATGGCTTTAATGCGGGCTGGGTCGAGGGCGTTGATGCCTTGCAGGTCACCCAGCTCAGGCGCAATGTCGACGAGATAGCCCGCGGCGGCACGGTTACCAAAGTGGACCAGGACCGTGGATCCGATTTGCGCCTCGTTGGCAAGGAACCGGGGAATGCCATAAGCAAACGGCTCGGACAGCGCACGGGTGGGAATGTCGAGGACTACGCTCGCATAGGCGGCGACGGGTTCAGGCGCGAACTCAGGCTTGGCCGGAGTCTCCTCCGGTTCCGGCGAACCAAACAGCGACAGTTGCTCGGCCATGGCCCCTATACCTCCCATCCCATGCGTCTTCAGAAACAAGAGCCCCGCTCGGGTGAACGGGGCTCGGATACATGCGTTTACGCGGCTGCTACAGCGCCATCGTGCGGGCGCGGTCGATACGCGCCAGGCAGTCGTCGCGGCCGACGAGCGCCATGGTCTCGCCCAGCGGGGGGCTCACCATGTTGCCGCAGACGGCGACGCGCACGGCCTGGAACACCACGCGCTTCTTAAGGTCCATCTGCTCGGGCAGCGGCTCAAGCGCGGCGTCGATGTTGGCAGCCGTCCACTCGTTCACGCCCTCGAGAGCGGCCTTGGCGGCATCCAGAATGGCACCCATGCCCTCCTTGGCCAGGCCCTTGTTGACGGATTTCTCGTCATACTCGAGCGTCTCGGCCGTGGCAAAGATGGGAGCGGCGACGGTCACGGCGTCGGACGGCATCTTGGTGCGCGGCTTAACGATGGCGGCAAGCGCGTCGATCCAGTCCTCGCCGTACTCGACATTACCCTCGATGAGGCCTGCCTCGTGCAACTCGGGGACCATGATCTCGTCGGCAAACTGCGCGTCGGACATGCCGTTGATGTACTCGGCATTGACCCAGCCGAGCTTCTTGGGGTCGAAGGTCGCGGGGTTCTTGGAAATGCGGTCGAGCGAGAACTTGCTAGCCAGGACATCACGCGGGATGATCGTAGTCTCGCCGTCGAGCGACCAGCCGAGCAGCGCCAGGTAGTTGACGAAGGCATCGGACAGGTAACCGGCGTCGCGGTACTCCTCCACCGAGGTGGCGCCGTGGCGCTTGGAGAGCTTCTTGCCGTCGGCGCCCAGAATCATGGAGATGTGGGCGAACGTGGGCACAGGCGCGCCGAGGGCCTCATAGACCATGACCTGGCGCGGGGTGTTGGACAGGTGATCGTCGCCGCGGATGACGTGGGTGATCTTCATCATGGCGTCATCGACGACGGTCGCGAAGTTGTACGTGGGCGTGCCATAAGAGCGGAAGATGACAAAGTCGTCGAGCTCCTTGGCGTCGAAGGTTACCTCGCCGTGGACGGCGTCGTGGATGACGACGTCGCCGCGGTCCTCGGGCACCTTGATGCGCAGGACGTAGGACTCGCCGGCCTCGATGCGGCGGCGGGCCTCCTCGGGATCAAGATCGCGGCAACGGCGCTGATAGCCCTGGAAGGGATCCTTGCGCTCCTGCGCGGCCTTGCGGTCGGCGTCAAGCTGCTCCTTGGTGCAGAAGCAGGGATAGGCCTTGCCCTCATCCCAAAGCTTCTGGGCGGCCTGCTTGTACAGGTCCAGGCGCTCGGTCTGGGCGTAGGGGCCAAAATCGCCGCCCACCTCGGGACCCTCGTCCCAGTCCAGGCCCAGCCAACGCATGGCGCGCAGGATGATCTGCGTGTTCTCGTCGGTGGAGCGGGTGGGGTCGGTGTCGTCGATGCGCAGGATGAACGTGCCGCCGTTTGCGCGGGCGAAAGCCCAGTTATAGATAGCGGTGCGGGCGCCGCCGATGTGCAGCTTGCCCGTCGGTGAGGGTGCAAAGCGGACGCGAACGTCTGATGCCATGGAAATCTCCTCGATTACAGGATGGATGTCTAACCGCATTAGTATAAAGCATCAAAGCAGCCTCCGCACAAAGGGCACTGACCTACTCATTGGGGACAGACTTAAATGACCATTCTTTGGGCAACCTGTCGGCACTTAGGTAAGGCTGGTCGTTTAAGCCTGTCCCCAATGAGTAGGCACTTAGGTAAGGCTGGTCATTTAAGTCTGTCCCCAATGAGTAGGTGCGGAAAGGGTGTGAATGTTTGATTTACGCGCTATGATGTGCCCTTGCATAGAGAGCCCGGCGGAATGGTAACGGTCGCCGGGATACGTTTTTGAAAGGACAATCATGTCAGAAGAACTTCGTTCCATCCCGCCCCAACACGGGTCCTTTGTTTTTACGTCGGAGTCGGTGACCGAAGGTCATCCCGATAAGATCGCTGACCAGATCAGCGACGCCGTCCTCGACGCAATCCTCGCCAAAGAAATAGAGCTCCAGGAGCAGGGTTACATCGCCCCCAACGGCGTGCCTGCCAACGTGGAGAACGTCCGCTGCGCCTGCGAGACCCTCGTGACCACCGGCACCGTCATCGTCGCCGGCGAGATTCGCACCCAGGCCTACGTCGACGTACAGGAAATCGCCCGCGGTGTTATCCGCCGCATTGGCTACAACCGTGCCAAGTTCGGTTTTGACTGCGACACCTGCGGCGTTATGAGCCTCATCCACGAACAGTCACCCGATATCGCCCAGGGCGTTGACGAGTCCTTCGAGACCCAGACCGGCGCTACCACCGACCCGATCGACCTGATCGGTGCCGGCGACCAGGGCATGATGTTCGGTTATGCCTCCAACGAGACCAAGACCCTCATGCCCATGCCACACTACCTGGCAAGGCGCCTAGCCGAGCGCCTGGCCGCCGTGCGTCACGACGGTACCCTCGCCTATCTGCGTCCCGACGGCAAGACCCAGGTCACCGTGCGCTACGAAGACGGCAAGCCCGTCGAGGTCACGACCATCGTCATCTCCACGCAGCACGCCGCCGAGATCGAGGACATGGGCAAGATCAAGGCCGACCTCATCGAGCACGTCATCACCCCGGTCATGGCCGCCGAGAACACGCCGTGGGACAACGCGGACATCTACGTGAACCCCACCGGTCGCTTTGTCGTGGGCGGCCCCATGGGCGACACGGGCCTCACCGGCCGCAAGATCATCGTCGACACCTACGGCGGCTACGGCCGTCACGGCGGCGGTGCCTTTAGCGGAAAGGACTGCACCAAGGTTGACCGCTCCGCCGCATACGCCGCGCGCTGGGTCGCCAAGAACGTGGTCGCCGCCGGCCTGGCCGACCGCTGCGAAGTCGAGCTTGCCTACGCCATCGGCGTTTCCAAGCCCCTTTCAATCATGGTCGACACCTTCGGTACCGCTAAGGTCGCCGAGGACAAGATCGTTGAGGCCGTAGAGAAGACCTTCGACCTGCGCCCGGGCGCAATCATCCGCGACCTAGACCTGCGCCGCCCCATCTACGAAAAGACGGCAGCCTACGGTCACTTCGGCCGCGAAGACGCCGACTTCACCTGGGAAAAGACCGACCGAGTCGAAGAACTCAAAGCAGCCTGCGGCCTGTAATTGGGAACCACCAAGGCAAAACAAGCACGCGCTTTCAAAAGAAGTACCGCCCCCAAGCGGTACTTCTTTTTTATTAATCCAGTGGTGAAGATGCTTCGATATGAGTCTACACTGCGTCCCTAGCTAATGAATTTTGCCATCTAGCAGTTCCAACCATGTATCCTTAGTCCCGAGGGGCGGGGCATAAGGTCGATCGCGAGTTCCGCACGAGCCGGAGAGCACTTAATGTGCTCTCCGT
>CAMQHB010000092.1:0-6614 GCA_947001545.1 uncultured Collinsella sp. | reverse complement strand
AATCGTAGCCCGAGACGGGCCCGGGCTGACAATTTCGACTGTAATGGACGTTCTTGATTGGCTAGCTATAAGGGACACTCTTGCCGGCACTTGGGGACAGTCCCTAAGTGCCGGCAGATTGGGACACTTCTTTGCAAGATGGCGCTGAAGATTGTCCTCGACGACTAGTCGTTTAATGCATCAGTTTCTGTCGAGTCGGTGCGGTTTGCTGGTTGCCCGTATAATGGTCTGCGTATGAACCGCAACCAAGGAGTTCCAGTTTATGGACCAGAACCTTTTTAAATTCGACCTGATCGCCGAGGACCCGACGACGCATGCGCGTGCCGGCGTGCTGCACACCCCGCACGGCGACATCGAGACGCCAATCTTCATGCCCGTGGGCACCAAGGCAAACGTCAAGGGCATTCCTACCGAGACCGTCAAACAGCTCGGCGCCCAGATCGTGCTTGCCAATACCTATCATCTGTCCATGCGTCCCGGCGAGGACACTATCGCCGAGCTGGGCGGCCTGCACAAGTTTATGAACTGGCACGGTCCTATCCTCACCGACTCGGGCGGTTTCCAGGTGTTCAGCCACAACGACGCCGTCAAGCTCACCGACGAGGGCGTGCGCTTTATCGTCAACGATTACGACGGTCGCCACGTGTTCTGGACGCCCGAGGACAACATGGAAATCGCCATGAAGCTCGGCTCCGACATCTGCATGCAGCTTGATCAGTGCCCGGGTTATCCCGCCACGCGCGCCTACGTTGAGCGCGCCGTTGAGCTGTCGAGTATGTGGGCCGAGCGCTGCTATAAGGCGCATAACCGCGACGACCAGGCGCTCTTTGGCATTGTTCAGGGCGGCATGCACCTAGATCTGCGCCTGCGCTCGCTGCGCCATCTGGAGGAGTGCGGCGACTTCCCCGGTTACGGCATTGGCGGCTACTCGGTGGGCGAGGACCACGAGACCATGTTCGAGACCCTGGCACCGCTCGTAAGCGAGTACATGCCCAAGCACAAGCCGCGCTACCTGATGGGCGTCGGCAACCCTACCACGCTCGTGCGCGGCGTTGGCGTGGGCATCGACATGTTCGACTGCGTGCTGCCGACGCGTACCGGCCGCATGGGCACAGCGTTTTCGAGCGAGGGTCGCCTCAACTTCCGTAACGCGCGCTTTGCGCACGACGACGGTCCCATCGATCCCACCTGCACCTGCCCGGTGTGCACGGGCGGCTACAGCCGTGCGCTCATCCGTCACATGGTCACGCAGAAGGAGATGCTCGGCGGCATTCTGCTGTCGATGCACAACATCTACTACCTGCTCAACCTTATGCAGCGTGCCCGCCAGGCCATTATCGAGGGCCGCTACGGTGCGTTCGTGAGCGACTGGATGAACAGCCCTGCGGCGGTGGATTACTAAGAGCTGCGGACGCGCTTGCGAGGCGTGAGCAACGGTAAAGGCCAAGCGGCGATCGGTCGTCGCGTTCACTAACACCGTCTGCGCGACCGCTGACCGATAGCTTGCAAGCACTTTATGCATCGTGGGTACCATACCGAATAGTTGATGTTCGGGCGGGTGTTTGGCGCATGGCGTCGATCCCGCCCGTTTCTATTTTCGATAGGAGCACCCATGATTAAGAATGAGAACGTCGAGGGCGAGCCCGCCTACGACGAGACGTACCGCCGCGGCCCCGTGGTCATGCGCGGCCCCATGATTCCTAAGGACAACACCTACGCCAACCTGCTGGCGCCCGAAGATTCAACCGACTGGTTGCATGCCGATCCGTGGCGCGTCCTTCGTATTCAGGCAGAATTCGTCGATGGCTTTGGCGCGCTTGCCGAGCTCGGGCCCGCGGTGACCATCTTCGGCAGTGCCCGCACGCCCAAGACCGATCCGCTCTACAAGGCGGCGCGCACGGTCGGCCGCAAGATCGCGCAGCGCGGCGTGGCGGTTATCACCGGCGGCGGCCCCGGCATTATGGAGGCGGCCAACAGGGGGGCGGCGAGTGCCAACGGCAAGTCGGTCGGCTTGGGTATCGAGCTTCCGCACGAGCAGGGGCTCAACAAATACGTGAACCTGGGTATGGACTTCCGCTACTTCTTTGTGCGTAAGACCATGTTCGTTAAGTACAGCTCGGGTGCCATCGTGTTCCCCGGCGGTTTCGGCACGCTCGACGAGATGTTCGAGGTGCTCACGCTGGTGCAGACGCACAAGGTCAAGCGCATGCCGCTCGTACTGGTGGGCAGCGAGTACTGGCAAGGCCTGTTCGACTGGCTCAACGGCCCGGTGATGGATGCCGGCATGATTAGCCCGCTCGATCCAGACCTCGTCCACATCACCGACGACCTCAACGAGGCCGTCGACATCGCCCTGAGCGGGTTGATATAGGGCGAGCGTGCCTGTCGTTGTAGTATTGTGAATGGCAGACTGATGCTATTTAACATCAGTCTGCCATCTAAATTGGGTATACTGATGCAAAAGACGAGGCGAGGAGGTCGCGTATGTCCACTGCAACGGTTAAGCCTACGACGGTTCGCATCGAAGAGGGGCTCAAGGAGCAGGCGACTGAGTTCTTGGATACGGTTGGTCTAAGTCTCAATTCGTATCTCAACCTTGCTGTTCGGCAGCTGGTAAATCAGCGAAAGATTCCTTTTGAGATCGTAGGAAGGGCAGAGGTGCCCAACGAGGCGACGAGACGCGCCATGGTGATCGCCGAGGCTCATGAGTTGGGGATTTTGACGGACGACAGCCCGTCATTCAATAACGCTGATGAGCTTATATCGTTCCTCGATGAGGACTAGCGATGTTTGAGATTAAAGTCGAGGCTCAGTTTAAGGCGGATTACAAACGGACGATGCGCATCCATCCGCAGCTAAAAACCGAGTTTAGGGCGGCGGTCGCAGAGCTTGCAGCTCACGGCTCGCTTCCCGCGGAATATGGCGCCCATGAGCTTTCAAACCCGGGCGGCAACTACAACGGCCACATCGATTTCCATCTATCCGATGGCTTGGTCGACGTGGTCGTTCTCTACTTGCCGCATAAGACTAATCCTGTGATCCGGCTGGTCAGAATGGGCTCTCATGAGGAGCTGTTCCAGGGTCCGCAGGGCTGATTGCCGATTTCTAAGTTGCGGTGGAATAGGGATTGATTGGCGGCTGATAAGCCAAAAACAGTCCCTATTCCACCGCAAGAGGTAAAGGTGCCCCTAGTGGATGGGTTGGTAGCGGGGGCAGTAGCTGATGGCGATGGCGTCGACGCCTACATGGGTGGCGATGGTGCAGCCGATGGGGCCGATGCCGGCGTCTACGTAATCCTGGCCCGCGAGTGCCTCGTTGACAAGCTCCTGCTCCTCGGCGGCGCCGGTCGTGAGCACACGCACGCTTGAGCCCGGGTGCTCGTCCAAAAACGCGAGGCAATCTGCCATGGTGTTGGCGACGATGCGCTTGGCGCCGCGGCCCTTTTTGATTGCCTTGATCTCGCCAGACTGCCACTCCGGCGAAACGGCCAGGCGAATGTTGAGCATCTGCGTCAGCTGGCCGGCGAGCTTGGGGGCGCGGCCGTTTTTGACCAGGTTCTCGAGTGTGCGGGGAATCAGCAGCAGGTGGGCGTCGGGCAGCGTCGCGCGGATCTGCGCCTCGGTCTCGTCCAGGCTGCGACCGTCTTCGCGCATGGCCCGCGCATACTCCACCAGCAGGCCCTCGGCGCCCGAGCCGGTGCGCGAATCGATGCAGCGCACGTCGAGCTCGTGGGTATCGGCCACCTGGCACGCGTTGGCGTAGCAGGCGGACCACTCGCTGCACAGCGAGATAAAGATGGCGCTGTCGTGGCCGTCGGCGCGCACGCGGTCAAAGAGTGCCTTGAACTCGCCGGCGCTCGGCTGCGAGGTGTGCGGCAGCTGCTCGGAGCCAGCCATGCGCGCGACGTACTCCTGGGCGGTAATCTGCACCTGGTCGAGCAGGTCCTCGCCCTCGATAATCACATGCAGCGGAATCACGTAAATGCCGAGCTCTTGAGCACGGGCGGGGGAGATGTCCGACGTGGAGTCGGTTATGATGGCAAAAGACATAATTGCACCTTTCGTTGGGGCGCTTGCGCGCCGCCTTCTGAGAGCAAAGTGCGACAAGTATAGTGGAGTCGTTCCACATTTCTAGGTTCAATTGTTGAATAGTCAACAGTTTGAAGTGTCGGTGTGGAAATCATCAACTGGGGAAGAGGAGTGCCGATGGCAGCGCTGGAGATATGCAAGCGGCCGGTTGTGCTGTTTGATTTTGACGGTACGGTGGCAGATACGGGTCGGGCGGTGATGACCTCGACGCGCAAGACGCTTGCCGCGCGCGGGTTTTCGGAGGCGCAGATGGGTGACCTGCGCCGCATGATCGGGCCGCCCCTGTGGAAGAGCTTTCACGACTTTTATGGCTTCTTCCGCGAGGAGTCGCTTGTGGTGGCTGACGAGTACCGTGCCTTTTTTGATGAGCTGGGACCGGAAGAGTATCCCGTGTTCGATGGAATCCCCGAGCTGCTGGATGGGTTGGTCGCCCAGGGCAAGCGCTTGGCCGTGGCGACGTCACGCATGGAGGCAAAGTGCATTGACATGGTGGGCGAGCTGGGGCTTTCGCAGTTTGAGGCGGTGGTTGGCATGAATCCACCGCAGGGGCGCGAGACCAAGGCCGATTCGGTCCGCGATGCCCTGGCGGCGCTCGGCGCGACGGCCGACGATGCCGTGATGATCGGCGATCGCTTTAACGATGTGGATGGCGCGCACGCAATGGGCGTACCGTGCATTGGTATCTATTCGGGCGCGGCGGCGCCGGGCGAGCACGAGGCGGCGGGTGCCGATGCAGTGGTGCACTCGGTGGCCGAGCTTGCTAAACTTTTCGCTATATAAGTATTTGATGTGAGGGGCGGGCGTACCCGTCGCTCATTGGTAAGGAGGTCGTCCATGAATCAGGTGGAGCAGAGCGTTACCGAGTATGTCGACGAGGTCTGGGAGGACGTCGTCGCCGATATCGAGCAGCTGGTGAGTTATCCGTCCGTAGCCGTTGCTGCCGATGCGGAGCCTAGCGCGCCGTTTGGCCGCCCGGTTCGTGATGCGCTCGATTGCGCGCTCGGCATTGCGCAAAAGCTCGGCTACCAGACGAGCGACGACGAGGGCTATGTGGGCATTGCCGATATCCCGGGTCGCGGCGACAAGCAGCTCGCGACCATCTGCCACGTGGACGTGGTGCCCGCCGGCCCCGGCTGGAACACCGACCCGTTTGCGATGGAGCGTCGCGAGGGCTGGCTGCTCGGCCGTGGCGTGATTGATGACAAGGGTCCGGCGGTGTTGTCGCTCTACGCCGGTGCCTACCTGCTCAAGCACGGCATTGTGCCGCGCTATACCTTCCGCGCGCTGCTGGGCTGCGATGAGGAAGTGGGCATGTCCGACGTTCACCATTATCTGGAGAATCACGCAGACCCCGACTTTTTGTTTACGCCCGATGCCGAGTTCCCGGTCTGCAATGCCGAGAAGGGCCAGTTTGGGGCGACGTTCGTGAGCCCCAAGATCGACGGCGGGCGCATCGTGTCGTGGAGCGGCTCCGAGGCGAGCAATGCCATTCCGTCGCAGTCCATCTGCGAGCTTGCGATTGCCGCCGATGAGCTGCCGGCGCCCGTTGAGAACGCCGACCGCCTGGAGATCACGGCGCTCGACAATGGCCATGCGCAGATTTTCGCCCACGGTATTGGCGGCCACGCTTCGATGCCTGAGGGCACCATCAACGCCGTCGGCCTGATTGTGTCGTATCTGCGCGAGGCCGAGGACGCGTTTGGTGCACGCGACGAGCGCCTGCTGACGCCTGCCGAGCACGAGTTCGTCAAGTTCCTGGCCTTTGTGCATGCGGATGCCTATGGCCGCGGCCTGGGTATCGATGCGACGAGTCCGGCGTTTGGCCCGCTTACCTGCAACGCTGGCGTCATCCGCGTGGCGGATGGCCATATTGAGCAGGTCATCGACGTGCGCTTCCCCGATAGCACCAGTGCCGATACTATCCGCGAGCAGCTCGACCCGCTCGTGGGCCGTTTTGGCGTGACGTGCCAGCTGGGTCGCGCTAAGGTGCCGTTCTCGGTGTCTGCCGACGATCCGGCCGTGAAGGCGCTTATCGATACCTATAACGAGTTCACCGGCAAGCATGCCGAGCCCTTTGCCATGGGCGGCGGCACGTACGCGCGCAACTTTGCCCGCGCCGTCTCGTTTGGCCCCGAGGAGACCGGCCTGGAGCTGCCCGCATGGGGCGGCCAGATGCACGGCCCCAACGAGTGCGCCAACGAGGAACAGCTCAAGCAGGCGCTCAAGATCTATATTGTTGCGATCCTCCGTTTGAATGAATTAGAGCTTTAGGGTTACGCGGTTTTACCAAACCGCGTAACAGCTCGACGCTGCAAACGCCCCCAAGCGGCAATCTGACGTTCAATCGTCGGTCGCGTACAAAAGTACGCTTCCCTCCTCTTTCACGTCACCTTGCTCGCTTAGGGGCGTTTTCGCTGACTTATGCTCAACCTGTGGGGTTTCCAAGGTAGTCCTTGGGGACGTTCTTAAACGACTAGCCAATCAAGAACGTCCATTACAGTCGAAATTGTCAGCCCGGGCCCGTCT
>CAMQHB010000091.1:0-6626 GCA_947001545.1 uncultured Collinsella sp. | reverse complement strand
TTTTACGACCGGGTTTTCCCCCGCCGGCGCGGCCCCACCAAATAAAAAAACCCCCCAACCCCCCCGGGGGGCCCCGCCGCAAACCGCGCGGGGGGGCGCCGTTTTCTGATGCAAGGGTAGCTAATTTGCACCAAAACAAGGAGTGTTCCAAACTGCCGGCAGAGAAGGAACGTCCCCAGGTGCCGACCTAAACCACCACATTATTCGATGGAAAAACGTGGTTGCCTCACACATTATTCGATGGAAAAACGTGGTTTACTCCCACATTTTTCGATGGAAAGACCAAGACGGTCTTATACTAACCATGATCGTTAGGAGGCAGTATGCAGCGACAGCTAATGGACGAACTCATCGCTTGGAAATCTAGGGCAAACCGCAAGCCCCTCCTGCTTAAGGGGGCCCGCCAGACGGGAAAAACCTGGCTTCTCAACGAATTCGCAGGCCAGCAGTATCAAAACGTCATCCGTTTTGACTTTATGCTCGAACCGGGCGCACGTTCGCTGTTCGACGGAAGCCTTGACCCCAAACGCATCATCTCCCAGATAGAGCTCCTGCGCGGCCAGACCATAACGCCGACAGACACGCTCATCATCTTCGACGAAATCCAAGAGGCACCGCGTGGCATCACCTCGCTCAAATACTTCAACGAGCTGGCGCCGGAATACCATATCATGGCAGCCGGCTCCTATATGGGGCTCGCGCTCCGACGCGAAAACGAGTCGTTCCCCGTCGGCAAGATCGACCAGCTTACCATGCGCCCCATGGGGTTTGTCGAGTTCGTTCGTGCCGTCGATGGCGATCCGCTCGCAGATGCCATCCTTGCCGCAGACATGGACCTGCTGGCGAATGTTTCCGAAAAGCTCGAGCGCCTGCTCAAGGAATACCTCGTTGTCGGTGGCATGCCAGAAGTTGTCTCCGCTTTCGCCGCCTCCCACGATTTCATCGAGGCCCGCAGGCTTCAGCAGCAAATCATCGAAGCTTATGAATCCGATTTTGGCAAGCATGCGCCAGCCCGCATCGTCGAGCGCATGAGGCTGGTTTGGAAATCCCTTCCCGGCCAGCTCGCAAAGGAAAACAAGAAGTTCGTCTACGGCGCGCTTCGTCCCGGGGCGCGCGCACGCGATTTTGAGGAAAGCCTCCAGTGGCTCATGGACTATGGAATCGTTCATAAGGTACCACGTGTTTCCGCCCTAAGAGCACCGCTCACAAGCTACGAGGATCTCTCGGGCTTCAAGCTGTTCTGCATCGACACCGGCATCCTCGGAGCACTCTCCGGCCTCACGCCAGCCATTGTTCTGAACGGGCCCGCTGTTTTTACGGAGTTCAAAGGCTCGCTGACCGAGCAATACGTCGCACAGGAGCTTTTGCTCCAAGGCAATACTCCCGCGTATTGGTCATCCTCCTCCGGCAATGCAGAGACTGACTTTGCCGTCGACCATGCGGGGACCGTGCTTCCGCTCGAGGTCAAGGCGGCAGAGAATCTCAAAGCAAAGAGTCTGAGGATTGCCTGCGAGAAGTTCAAGCTCGAGCGCTGCGTGAGAACATCGTTAGCGGCATATAGAGACGAAGGCACGCTCGTCAATATTCCGCTCTGGGAGATTGGGCAAATCGACAAGCTGGCATAGGCGCTGTGGAGGGGGTGCCCCGTAAGGAGTGTCCCAAACTGCCGGCAAAAAAGGAACGTCTCTATCTGCCGCATTCCCGAAGCAAGGCAACGCCGATGTTTTGGCAACGGCAGCGAGCGGGCCGCATTTGAGACAAGGTGACGTGAAACGAAAGGGCGCTGACCTTCTGGTCGCGCCCTTGAAGTTGAACGTCAGATTGTCCAAATGCGGCCCGCGCAGCGTCGAGCCGTTACGCGGTTTGGTAAAACAGCGTAACTCTAAAGCTCCGTTACTTCAACGTTGTTGAAGATCTCATCCCAGCGGTCCATGACCAGGTGGCCGGTCTTGGGATCCATGGCGTTGAGCTTGCCGCAGGTATTGGCGGTCTTGAGCACCGTGACGTCGTCGGCACCAGCAGCAATGGCATGTGCAAAGCCGGCGATGGTCGAGTCACCGGAACCCGTCGCGTTCACAGCCGCAATCGCAGGCGTCTTGGCGCGGAACGCGCGACCCTCATGGAAGCCAACCGAACCGGCAGCGCCCATCGAAACGACAACCCAGGGGATACCGGCAAAACGGTCATCGGCGGCAAGCGCCTCGCGCAGGGCATCGACATCATCGGTCGTAAAGGACGTACCCAGTAGGCCGTTAATCTCGGTCAGGTTGGGCTTTACGAGCTCAGGCTTAGCGTCGGACTCCAGCGCGGCCTCCAGCGATGCACCCGAAGTGTCGAGCAGCACCTTGGCGCCCGCCTCCTCGGCGATCTTGACGAGCTCGGCATAGTAGCCGGCATCGACGCCACGCGGCAGCGAGCCCGAAAGCGTCACAACGTCCGCCTTCGCTGCAAGCTCGGCAAACTTGGCCGTAAAGGCCTCGAGCTCGGCCGGAGCGATCTGCGGGCCGCTCTCCAGCAGCTCGGTCTGATTACCCTCGTGCAGAATATTCAGGCAAATGCGCGTCTCACCGGCGATGGGCACAAAGTCGTTCTTGACGCCGTCGGCATCCATAAGCTCGGCCATATAGGCACCCATGTGTCCGCCGAGCAGACCGGTCGCGAGCACATCGTCGCCCAACTGCAGCAGCACACGGCTCACGTTGAGGCCCTTGCCGCCAGCGGTCTTTTCGGGCGTCACACGGTTCACGTCGTCGATGATCAGCTTGTCGAGCTGATAGCGCGTATCAATCGACGGGTTCATGGTAACGGTCAGAATCATATTGAACTCCTGTTTCCGGGGCACGACACGCGCGGCCCCAAACATACGATAGCTCGTTAAAGGATCTCGATCTCAAAGCCGCGGGTAACGGTCTCCCCCGGCTTGGCCACCAGGCAGCCACGCTTGTGCTCCAGGATATCGTCCTCGTCGGAGCAGGTAGACAGGCCGCCCCACGGTTCCACGGCCACAAAGTCACCCTCGGGCTTGCTCCACACAATCAGGTACGGCATATCGGGGAACGTCAGGCGCACGCCCTTGTCCTCGGTTTTCTTGGTCAACGTAACCACGCGGCTCTCGAGCACGTCAAAGATGGTCTCCGCGAAGTCGAAGAGTTCGTGGGTAAGCGGCAGGTCATGGCCGATCATGGGGTTCTTGCTGCGATGCTCAACATCAATCAGGCCCGTCGAGGGAACGGCAGTACAGAGCTCGGTGACCTCACGCTGCTCAAAACGAAGCTCATAATCGTCATAGGACTCGCCCTCGTCGAGCGGGCACTTAAAGCCGGGGTGGCCGCCCACAAAAAACGGCATGTCCTCGGTGCCCTCATTGGTCACCTCGTACGACACGGCCACCTTTTCCGAATCGATCGTGTAACGAGCAACGATCTTAAACGGATACGGGTACTGCTCGAGCAACTCGGCATGGTCGGCAGAGCTTAAGCTCAGCGCAACCATGTTGTCGCTCTGCTCCTCGAGCTTCCACTCCTGTTTGCGCGCAAAGCCGTGACGGGCGAGCTTGACCTCGCGGCCGCCCATGGTCATTGCGCGACCGTCACGAAGGCCGCCGCAGATCGGGAAACAAATGGGTGCCTGGCCCGACCAGACCGCCGGGTCACCCTGCCACAGGTACTCACGGCCGTTGGCCGCAATAGAAGTGAACGACCCGCCCGCCGTGCTCAGTGCTACGCGGATAGAACCGTTATCAAGAACAAACTCCATAGGAGCCTTCCCTTTCTTACGACAGCCCGCCAAGTCAATAGGGCTGATAGAAAACCGGCCCGCGCCCCCTCACAGAAACGCGAGCCGTCAATTGAAAAGCTGCAGAATACTGGGTCCCGCCAAAACGAAGCCCACAAGCTCAGCAAGCAAACGTGTTATCGGAGCAGCTTACTGAACCAGAAAGCTTCGCAACAACAGCGGTAACCCCACAGGTACCCCCAACGTCAGCGGGAAGTCAGCTGGCGAGGCAAGGTGCCGTGAAGCGAGGCGGCATTGACCTTCTGGTCATGCCGCCGAAGCTGAACGGCAGATTGCCCGCCAGATGGCTTCGCAGCGTCGGCCGGTCCGGCGGTCGGGAGAACGCCGGAACCCCTTAGTCGTGGTACTCGCCGCGGTCCCACTTCTCGAGGAACTCGTCAAAGAAGTGCGGGTCAGCCTGAGCCTCGGCGTCGGCCTTGTTGCAGGCATCGATCTTGGCAATCAGGGCATCGTGCTCGGGGGTCTTCTCGTAGGGCTCCTCCAGGAAGGCAAGCATGATGTCGGCCATCAGGAACTCGCCGGTGATCTTGCCGCCAAAGCCCACGATGTTGGCGTTGAGCTCGCGACGGGCATACAGGGCAGAGGTCATGTCGCGAACCAGGGCGCAGCGGGCGCCGGGAACCTTGTTGACGGCGTTGGTGATGCCGATGCCGGTGCCGCAAAGGGCCACGCCAAAGTCGGCCTTGCCGCTGGCAACAGCATCGCCCACGGCCTTACCGTAGATGGGGTAGTGCGTACGGGTGTGGCTGTAGGTGCCGCAGTCGAGCACCTTGTAGCCAGCCTGCTCCAGGCGGTCGGCCAGATAGATCTTCTCGTCCGTAACGATATGGTCGCAACCGATTGCGATGGTCTTCTTCATCAGAACGTCCTTTCGTCTGAATTCACAAGTTGAGGTAGAAGTTCGAGTTCTCGGTGGCTCTCGTTAGGCCATCTTGTTGAGCATGTCGACACGGATCTGGTGACGGCCGCCGGCGTACTGGGCACGCAGGAACTCACGGGCGATCTTCTTAGCGACCTCGGTGCCCACAACGCCCGGGCCCATGGTGACCATGCGCGAGCCGTTGTGCTCGCGGGTCATGTAGGCGGAACGCTCGTCGGAAATGTTGGCGACGACCATGCCCTTGATCTTGACGGCGGCCATATAGGAGCCGACGCCGTACTTATCGAATGCGAAGCCCTGGGAATCCTTGTGCTCCAGCAGGTCCTTGGCAACGGCGGTCGCGGAATCGACAAAGTCCGCGGCAGGGGTCTCGGAATAGTCGACGACCTCGTGACCGTCGGCGATGAGCATCTCCTTGATGGACTCCTTCATCGACATACCGTCGGCATCGGAAGCGATTACAACCCTCATGACATCCTCCTTGAGAGATACGCAGGTGCGTAGTTTCTGTTTGGAAGTGTTGAATCGCGTTCAGGTCCGGGCATCTGAATGTGCGGTTCTTCACTGTTCATGTTTATTTGAACACATTCGAACAGTAAATGCAACAACTATTTGTTTATCTTTGTTCTTTTTTGAACAAATACCGTTCAATGATGATTGCTGACCGTTTGGGCACGGCACGGACGTAGCGACCATGCGTTCAGTAAACAAAAAGGGCGGCCGAGAACGTGTCTCAGCCGCCCTTCGGCGGTATTCCCCGGTATATACAGCTGCTTTAGCTACTCAGACCGTCCGCTCTTCTTGGCATGTTTGGACGGAGCGCTCAAGAAGCGACCCGTCAAATAGTTCGCCGGGCCGGAAATATCAACCCCCAGTAGCACGTGCCCCAGCCACAAAAACGCCGCGAGCACCAGAAGTGGAATCACGCACGAGGTCACGATCATCACGATGACACCTTCGATCAGATCGGTCACCTGCTGCACGATCTCGTCGGTCATCTGTTTGGCACCACTGGTTACCGATGTGACGAGACCCGAGGCGCCGTCGGCAAGCTGCTCAAGCACATTCTTGGACTCTGTGGACTCGGTCTTTTTCTTGCTTGCTTTGGAGCTGTCACCATCTGCCGCACTCGCAGCGTCGGCCGCCTTTTGCTCGGCTTGCTCGATGCTCACTCGATACGTTTCGTCGACCTTTTGCGACACCCATACGCTTGCAGGCACCAAGGCCATGCCAATCACGGCAACCACCAGCACGCGCGTCGCCACACGGCGCAGGACAGCGCTCGTGCTCCAGCGCCCGTGAATGCCGAGCGACACCGCAAAGAGTACCAACGCAAACGGGATTAAGATGCCCAAGCCAACCGACCACAAAATTGTGAGCAAATATTTCTCTAGGTAGAGCACGGCAAGCACGATACCAAGGTTGCCTGAAAGCTGCGCGAGCTGCTCGGCAACCGGCGTTCCCGTATCACCCGGCAGCGCGGTAATGCCCGCAGACAGCGCCACACACGAGGTCGTGAGCGCCAAAACATTGCCCTTCTTTTGATCGATGACCTCGATGGTGGAGTCCCAAGTTTTGGTATCGGCGAAATGCGGACGAGCTACAAAGCCCGACAGCAGTGCCAGGACCACGAGCGCAACGATAAAGCCAATCTGCAGCTTTTTGTTTGTGCACACGACATCGGACAGACTGGGCTGCAGCTCGGTTACCGTCGTGTGCTCGGCTATCTGGACAGGACGCCCATGAGCCATCTCGTGCGCGTCTCTTTTTTGTATTGACCCGTTATCCGGCATTTGGATACCTCCTCAGTCCGGCGTTTAATGCGAAAGGAAGTATACCCACCGAGCAAAAATCGAACGGGAGGACGAACGGAGCGCACCAAGACTGCCCCCCAACGACTAGTCGTTTAAGAACGTCCATTACAGTCGAAATTGTCAGCCCGGGCCCGTCT
>CAMQHB010000090.1:0-6771 GCA_947001545.1 uncultured Collinsella sp. | reverse complement strand
GCTTTCTACGGCCAGGGAAGCGGCCCTTACACCAACATTCGGCACGCGATCCGATCCCCGGATGCTCAACGGTAAGCTTCGATCGTATTTCCGAAGCTCGCATCTATAAGGCCATCGACGGCGGCGACTTTACCTCCGTCAGATTTTTGAAGAACGAATATCTCGACTTGCGCCAGAAACTCGGCAAGATTCCATCGCTGCTCGAATTTGATCGTAATGGCTCCATCGATCCGCTGCTTATCTTCAAGAACAGCGGCCTGGGGTCCTACCATGAATTTCTTTCCAAATACGAGCCGGGCTACACAGTCCATTTTTCCTCTGATCAAACCAAGATTCTCAAATTTATTTCGCAAAAGCTCGCCGCGGGCAAGCGATTCGAAGACCTCTATTTGCTTCAAACGCTCGTCGAAGCCGGACACGAGGGCTATCGACATATGCGCGAGGCCGCGCTTAGGAACTACCGTGCACAGCTTAAGGACAGCGCCGTTAGGTCGGCAATCGCTGTCCTTAAGGGCGACTTTGCCACTCCCAAGGATTTCGTTTCCCTGCTTATTGACGATGGATGCGGACCTCGTCTGACCGAAGCGTTTGCGACCGCCCTGCGCAACGCAGAGTTCAAGCGTCAGATTCTCGAGGTGCTGGATTTTGGTATTGCGCGCAACCGACTCGACTATGCCGAGACGTACGAAAACACAAATTTCGTTCTCAACGCCAAGTACACGTACGAAGAGGTTTGCCGCTTGATGAACTGGGAAAAGAACATCAACGGCCAAAATCTTGGCGGCTACTTCTACGACGAGAAGACCAATACATTCCCCGTGTTTATTAACTATGACAAGGCACCCGACATTAGCGAGTCCATTCAGTATGAAGACCGCTTTGTTTCGCCGAGCAAGCTCATCGCAATCTCTAAGAACAACCGCACGCTCAACTCCCCCGAGATCCAGCGCCTGAAGACATGGCCGGGAAACGGCCTGAAGACGTATTTGTTTATGCGAAAGAACAAGGACGATAAGGGCGGTAAGGAGTTCTATTTCTTAGGCGAAATGCATCCGACCGGCGAGTTCGAAGCTATTAAAACTAAGAGCGGTGACAACGCCGTCGAAATCGAATATGAGCTCAATACGCCCGTGAGGCAGGACATTTACGAGTTTATGCTCAGCGATTTGAGCGAAGCCGAGTAACAGAAAGGAGCGGGCCGCCATGTGGCGCCCGCCCCTTTCTTACTTAAGCCCGAGCTTCTTTTCGAGCTCCTTAACGACTTTAACGTCCGCCGGAAGCCAATCGACATCCCACAGGTTATTGGTAGCGAGCCATTTCATGTCCTCGTGGGCGTGCTCTTTGAACTCCCCCGAAAGGATATTAGCCAGGTAACACTGCATCGACAGGTGGAACGTCTCGTAATCGTGTTCGACCGTGCACAAATAGTCGAGATTGCCAATCGTGACCTCGAGCTCTTCTTGAATCTCGCGCACGATCGCCTGCTCGCCGGTCTCGCCCGGCTCGAGCTTGCCGCCCGGAAATTCCCAGCCGTCTTTAAACTCGCCATAGCCGCGCTGGCAGCTCAAGATTTTCCCGTCCTTCTGAATAATCGCTGCTGCAACATTGATTGATTTCATAACTAGTCATCACCTCTCCAGTTGAGCCCAACCAGTATAGGCGATCGACCGCCCGCCATGTCCCAGTCGCCTGAAAACCGCCTGCTCAACCAACCCTTGACGCCGTTTTGCACCGGCACCCCATCCCCCGCTATCGAGGTCTAATACTTTTCCCGAAAAGTGAACGGCTGTTTTTGGACCCCTAAAACATCGGCATTTTTTCGGCGGCAAAATCGCAGGATTTCAGTATCGAAACCGCAGGAAACGGCACTCCTAAAGTGTCGATGCTTCGGAGGGTCCGTTTTAGCTCGTTCACTTTTCGGGAAAAGTATTAGGCCTCGCTGCTAGCTATCCAAAAAGACACCTCTCCCTTCCCCACCGCCACCCAAAAACTCATCCAACATTAATCTTGGCTCAAGAATCGCTTAATCTATAACCTGCACTATAGAGTTCGACCAAGGGCGGGGCGGCGCAACGCAGACCGCCGAACGCAACGCTCGCGCCCGGGCAGATCGCCCGGCGTCGTGCCCATCGAACGAAAGGACAGGTCATGGACGACCTCGAAAAAGTTGAAACCATCCGCACCAAGTGCAACGTGAGCTACACCGATGCCAAGGCCGCGCTCGACGCCGCCGACGGCAACGTCCTGAATGCCATCATTTGGCTCGAGTCGCAGGGCAAGACCCAGACCACGTCGGCGCACGCCGCCACCGAGTCCGCGCCGGTCGACGAGCCCTCGGCCGAGATGGTCGCCGCGCAGGCCGCCTACGAGAAGTCAAGCGAAAAGACCGACTTCTCCAAGAAGATGGACAGCGTGTGGGAGTACCTCAAAAAGCTCTTCCGTCTGAGCCTGGACACCAAGTTTATCGCCACGCGCCGCGATGCGATCATCCTCAACATTCCCATCCTGGTCCCCATCGTCGCGCTGTTTGCCTGGGGCGCCACGATATGGCTGATGCTGATTGGCCTGTTCTTTGGCATGCGCTACCGCATCGACAGCGACGGCGACGTGCCCGGCAGCATCAACAACCTTATGAATCACGCTGCCGATGCCGCGGACGACATCAAGCAAAATCTGAACGACGACAAGTAATCGCAGACGGGGGCACGCATGACACGGATCTTGATCGTAGAGGACGAGGAGAAAATCGCCCGCTTTGTGACGCTCGAACTGGAGCACGAGGGCTACCAGGTGGAGCACGCCTCCGACGGCCGCACCGCCGTGGATCTGGCGCTGGAGCGCGACTACGATCTGATTCTGCTCGATGTGCTGTTGCCGCAGCTCAACGGCATGGAGGTCCTGCGGCGTGTCCGCAAGCACAAGGACGTGCCGGTGATCATGGTCACCGCGCGCGATGCCGTGATGGATAAGGTTGCCGGGCTCGATGCCGGCGCCGACGATTACCTAACCAAGCCGTTTGCCATTGAGGAGCTGTTCGCACGGATCCGCGTTGCGCTGAAGCGCTCGGAGGCCGTGCGGACGGCTTCGGGCGTTGGCGGCATCGGGACGGGCGCGGCGAGCGACGCGGGCGGGAGCGCCGCTACGATACCCCCGGTCAGCGACTCAACCCAGGTTTCCGCCTCGCTCTCCCCCGCCACGCTCACTGTGGGCTCAGTCGTGCTCGATCCCGACCGCCGCGAAGTCACGGTCGGCAGCTCGCCCATCGCGCTCACGGCCCGCGAGTTCGATGTCCTCGCCCTGCTTATGGCGCATGCCGAGACCGTGCTCACGCGCGAGCGCATCGCGCACGAGGCGCTGGGCTACGAATACGTGGGCGACACCAACAACGTCGACGTGCACATCGCGCACCTGCGCGCCAAGATCGAGGACGCCGGCGGCGCCCGCATCATCCAGACCGTGCGCGGGGTGGGCTATGTCTGCCGTGCGTAACGCCGAGGCCAAGCGCGTCACCTCCATCGCCCGCGCCATCAACTGGAGCTATATGTGGCGCCGTCTGATGAGCTATGTCTGGCTCGATCTGCTGCTGATGGTGATTGCGGCGGCGATCCTCGTCTATGGATACAACCAGACGCTGCCCGACGGCGCGTTTACCGCAGGATGGATCCCCGGCGCCGCCGTTCACGGCATGTCGCTGGCGCCTGCGCGCGGCTGGGACCTGACAACGCTCACCTATACCGTCGAGCTTGCGCGTACCACCAAGACCTTCCCCCTCGCGCAGGACCTCGTCACGCTATGGCCTCTCTACCTTGTCGTTGTGGGTTGGCAGGTCATCAGCGTGCTCAACATGCTCGGCGGCGCCCGCCGCGTGCGCCGCACCATGGCGCCGCTCAACGATCTGGCCCTGCGCGTGGACGAACTCGGCCGCATGCAACTCGCCGGCGGCAAGATGGAAACACTGGAGCAAGCCATCGAGCGCGCAAGCGTCGACTCGCCGAGCGTCACTACCGGCGACGCCGACCTGGCAAGCATCGAGGTTGCACTCAACCGCCTACTGCGCCAGATGCAAGAGGCCAAACTGCAACAGATGCGCTTTGTCAACGATGCGAGCCACGAGCTGCGCACGCCCATCGCGGTGATTCAGGGTTACGTAAACATGCTCGATCGCTGGGGCAAAGACGACCCGGACGTGCTGGCAGAATCCATCGCGTCCCTCAAGGCCGAAAGCGAGCACATGCAAGAGCTCGTGGAGCAGCTGCTGTTTTTGGCACGCGGCGATGCCGGGCGCACGGTCCTGCGGCGTGCGGATACCAACCTGGCCGCACTGGTCGGCGAGGTATGCGAGGAATCGCAGATGATCGATACCGCGCACACGTATCGGCTGGCGTACGACACCGCGCTTGTCAGCGATTCGCGCTGCGACGCGCCCGTCGACGTGGCACTCGTGAAGCAGGCGCTACGCGTGATCGTGCAAAACGCCGCCAAGTATTCGGACGCGGGAACGACCGTCACATTTGGCATAACGCCGGATGCGGGCGCGGGCACAATCGACATAAGCGTTGAGGACGAGGGCATCGGCATGAACCAGGAATCCGCAGCTCACGCGTTTGAACGGTTCTACCGCGCCGACAACGCACGCAATGCCGGCGCGCAGGGCTCGGGCCTGGGGCTTGCCATTGCCAAGTGGATCGTCGATAGCCATGGCGGTGTCATTGGCGTGACCTCAGTCGAGGGCGTCGGCAGCCGCTTTACGATTCGCCTGCCGCGGTAGGAAGCCCCTCGGCATAAATAAAGGGATAGGGCCACGCGGCCCTATCCCTTTTTGCTAGCTATGGCAGCTTGTGCGCTATTCGCGGCACAGGTGCACGGCGAAACCGGCGAACTCGCGCTTAAAGTACACGAGCTTGGTACCACCGTCGGGCAGCAGCGCGCGCGACTCTTCGTTGACCTCGAGCCCGCGCTCGGCAAACCACTTCTCAGCTGCATCGATGTCGTTAACGGCAAAGCCGATGTGGCCCTTGGTGCCACGACCGTTCTGCTTCATGACCTCGACCAGCGAATCGTTAAAGTACGAAACCGGGGTCTCGATGACGGGCAGGCCCATCATCGTCGAGAACAGCTCCGCGATCTCCAGGGCGTCTGCCGGGTCGGTGGCGTTAATGCCCACATGGGCAACGCGCATGCCAAAGAGCTCTACCGGGTTGGCGTTCTGCTCACTCATACAGTCAGCGCCTACTGAGCCATGACGTCGAGGACGGCCTTCTCGGCGGCGACGCGGTTCATGCCGGTCATGAAGGGCACGCCGCTCACATACGGGCAGGTGAGGCCCTCGGGGGCAACGGTGGTGGCGATCAGCAGGTCGGCGCCCTCGTCGCAAACGTCCTTGGCCTCGGAGATGGCGCACTGCACGATCTCGTACTTGTCGGCGTAACCGTTGGCGTCGAGCAGGGTAGCGACCTTCTGGGCAACGAGCGTGGAAGTAGCAGCGCCAGCACCGCAAGCCAAAACGATCTTCTTCATAGGTAATGTCTCCCTTCGTGGTTTACTTTAGGTAAGTGTACCGCAGCGAGCGATGGCACTCAGCCTCGATGAGCTTTTATGCCAGTTTGCTTGCGCGCTGCGTATAATACATCTAGTACGTGTTGTCATACCGCTCGCTTTATGAGCGACTAAGGACCCTAATATGCCCGATTCCCGCACCCTCTGGACCGCCGTCGTCATCATCTGTATCGCCGTGTCGGTATTCTTTAGCGTCAAAAAACGCACCACTTTTAAGCGCCTGCAACAGCTTATGGCTGCCAAGCAGTGGGACGAGTTCGATCGTTTGCTCGATGGCAAACTCACCAGCATGCTGTACCCGCGCTATAACCGCGACTACCTGCGCCTGAACTCCTATCTGCTGCGCGAGGACCACAAGCGTGCCGACGAGATGTTCGATTTGCTGCTGGGGCTCAACCTGCCCAAAATGCAGCGCGTCGACCTGGTGATTAAGGCCTTTAACTACTACGTTGGCCAGGAGGACCGCAAAAAGTCCAAGGAGCTCCTGCACGAGATCAAGGGCTTTGAGGGCGGTCAGGCCGAGGCAGTCGCACACGAATGCCAGCTGATGTACGACACGATGATCTTGAAGCGCCACAACGACATTCCCGAGCTGGAGCGCATGCTCAAGGAGGCCGGTGACGACAAGGTCAAGAGCTGCCGCCTGGAATACCTGCTAGCCCTGCAGTACAAGAACAAGGGCGACGAAGCCAAGTTCCAGGAGTTCCTGGAGAAGTCGGGGCAACACTCGATGGCCGTCAACGCGTAACGGACGGCTTGTGCTAGACTTCTAGTCTCACGGGGGCGTGGCGGAATTGGCATACGCAGGAGACTTAAAATCTCTCGCCGCAAGGATTGTGGGTTCGAGTCCCACCGCCCCTACCATATGGAGCTTTCGAGCCCGTGTTCCCCAGGGATGCGGGCTCGTTTCTTTTGGACGCCGGTGGGACTCGAACCCGCGAGGGGGCGAGCGTCAAGCGGACGCGCAGCGTCCGCAGCGAGCCGGCGAGGGCGCCGGCAGGCGACCGAAGCCGGTGCGGATTTGCGCAGCAAATACGCGGACGTCCCACCGCCCCTACCATATGACGCTTACGAGCCCGTGTCCCCCAGGGATGCGGGCTCGTTTCTTTTAGATGCCGGTGGGACTCTAAGCTGCGGTGGAATAGATCCTGTTTATACCGTTGGGGGTGCGGACGATTTCTTGGACCGCGCCTAGGCGTATCCAAGCTTCCTGCG
>CAMQHB010000089.1:0-6820 GCA_947001545.1 uncultured Collinsella sp. | reverse complement strand
ATGCGAACCTCCAGTCCGGACCGCCCCGCGGTCCAACTTTCTGTCCGCACCCCCGTTTACCGGCCCATTTAGGAACTATTTCACCGCAACTTATTTAGAGGGCGCTCAGGCTCGGGGTCCAGCCGATGGTGGGGGCGGCGCCGTCGAGAGTCTCGTTGATGGTGGCGGCCATGCCGGCGAGCAGGCTGTTCTCGCTCACGGTAAGCGCCCTGTAGCCGCCGGCTCGCATGAGCTCGCGGATTACCACGGCGCCAGCCAAGATCACGCCCGCGCGTTTGGGCTGCACACCCGGTAGCGCGGCGATGCTGTCCGCGTCCAGCGTGGACATGCGCTCGATAGCGGCCGAGACCTGCTCCAGCGAAAGCTCGCGCAGGTGCACGAAGCTCGAATCATACGGCTCCAGCTCGTGGACCAGAGCCACCAGCGTAGTCACCGTGCCGCCCACTGCGACCAAGCGTTCGGCGCGCTCAAAGTCGACAGGCAGACTCTCAAAGTAGCCCGCAAACTGCTCGTTTGCCCATGCGGCAGCGGCAGCAAGCTCGCCGTCCGCAGGCGGCAGCGCCGAGAAAAACCGCTCCGTCACACGGCGGCAGCCAATGTCCAGCGAGCGCGTCCCTTCTAGCGCAAAGACGCCACGCTCCGGCGCATAGACGCCCGTCGCGAGCTCCGTGGATCCGCCACCCGAATCGGCAACAATAATGCGCTCGCCGGCAAAGTCGTGCGCCACGCCAAAAAACGTCAGGCGTGCCTCGACCTCGCCCGGAATCACCTGCGGTTCGAGCCCCAGCTCGCGCAGGCCGTCCAGCAGCAGGGCGGCATTGGACGCATCGCGCGCGGCACTCGTGCACGTGGTGCAGATGCACACGGCCCCAAAGGCATGCGCCTCGTCCACAAACATGCGACACGCGGCGAGCACACGCTCGACAGCCGCCTCGCAAAAGCGACCTGTCGCGTCGACGCCCTCGCCCAGATCGGTAATCTCGGTATGCTTGGACGATTCCACGATCGCCCCGCCCTCGACCTGGGCCAACACCAGTCGCGACGACACCGTTCCTAGATCGATCGCCGCCACCTTATATCGTTTGCAATCTGCCATTGCCGGCTCCCCTCCGGGCGCTATTTGCCGTTGGACACGACCGTCTGGCCCTCGACACCGTTAAACCCAAACAGCATGTCGAGCGCCTGGATGTACCACGGGGCGTCCTTACCGACTTCTTCGATTTCCTTGGCAACTTCGCTGGCCTTCTTGGCGTTCGACGACTTATTGCTCGAAGACGAATCCGAATCGTCGTCCAGGCCCTGCACTTCAATCCTCTTCTCGCCGGGCATCACCAGGCCCAAGTCCTCGGATGCCGCGTCCTTGATACCCTCCTCCGAGAGCAGCTTGTCGACGCTTTTCTGCAGCTCGTCGTTGTACTGCTGGCGAATCTCGACCTGCTTGGTCAAGATATCGCTCGAACGCTTTGCCACGTACAGGTCGCGCACGGGGAAATACAGGCTCACGAGCACCAGGGCAACGACGATGCCGATGAATAGCCCTCGCTGAGGACCGTGGGTAAAGTCGTAGATCGCCTTGACCACCGCGTTGTCGTTGGCGTAGTGCATAAAGTCCGAGCCCGAAAAACGGTTCGAGGGCCTGCTCGACCTATCGTGCGTTTGAGCCGACGAGCGCTGAGCATGCGACGAACGTGCCGGGCGCACTGGTCCATCTGTCGAAGTATTCACTTGAGCATTGGGGCGCGAGGTACTTGTCGGGCGCTGCATGGAGCGGTCGGCGCCGGCGTAGGCGGACCCACCGAGCTGCACCGTGCGCGCACGGCGAGGCGACGGCTCACGCGAACCGGCGGAATAGTACCTGTTGTCGTAAATCTGATCCATGTGCGCCTTGTGCGGTTGAGGTTTGTTTGCGCTAAGTATTCTAGTTATAGCACGAGCGCCCGCACCGCCTTCGCCAGCCTTTGCTCGACATAAAAAAGGCGCTGAGCCGTATGGCCCAGCGCCCATAGCGCTTTGCGGTATCCTGCCAAGGCGAGGCGGAACCGAGTCAGCCTCCCCCTCGCCAAATTCGCCCGTTTAGCGAATGTTGTAGAACGCGGCCTTGCCGGCGTAGCGCGCGCTGCCCTCGAGCTCGTCCTCGATGCGGATGAGCTGGTTGTACTTGGCGATGCGGTCGCTGCGGCACGGGGCGCCCGACTTGATCTGGCCGGCGTTGACGCCCACGACCAGGTCGGCGATCGTGGAGTCCTCGGTCTCGCCGGAACGGTGGCTCACGATGCAAGCGTAGCCGGCCTCCTTGGCGGTCTCGATGGCCTCGAGTGACTCGGTGAGCGTGCCGATCTGGTTGACCTTGACCAGGATCGCGTTGGCGGCACCCAGCTCGATGCCCTTCTTGAGGCGCTCGGTGTTGGTGACGAACAGGTCGTCGCCCACCAGCTGCACCTTGTTGCCAATGCGGCGGGTAAGCTCGACCCAGCCGTCCCAGTCTTCCTCGGCCATGCCGTCCTCGATAGAAATGATGGGATAGGTGTCGACGAGCTTCTCCCAGTAATCAACCATCTGGGCACTCGTGTACTCCACGCCCTCGCCCTTGAGCTCATACATGCCGGTCTCGGCGTTGTAGAACTCGGTCGAGGCCGGGTCCATGGCGTACATGAAGTCGACGCCGGGCTTAAAGCCAGCCTTCTCAACGGCCTTGGTGATGTACTCGAACGGCTCGGCATTGGTCTTAAGGTTGGGGGCAAAGCCGCCCTCGTCGCCCACACCGCCGCCCAGGCCGGCCTCGTGCAGCACGCCCTTGAGGGTATGGTAGACCTCGGCGCACCAACGCAGGCCCTCGGCAAAGCTCGGGGCGCCCACCGGCATGATCATGAACTCCTGGAAGTCAACGTTATTGTCAGCATGCACGCCGCCGTTGAGGATGTTCATCATGGGCGTGGGCAACAGGTGGGCGTTGACGCCGCCCAGGTACTGGTACAGCGACAGGCCCGCCGACTCGGCGGCGGCGCGGGCAACGGCCAGCGACACGCCCAGGATGGCGTTGGCACCGAGCTTGGTCTTGTTGGGGGTACCGTCCGCGGCAATCAGCGCGGCATCGACGGCGCGCTGGTCGAAGGCGTCGAGGCCCACGACGGCGTTAGCGCACTCGTTGTTGACGTGCTCGACGGCCTGCGAAACGCCCTTGCCCAGGTAGCGACCCTTGTCGCCATCGCGCAGCTCGCAGGCCTCAAAGGCACCGGTCGAAGCACCCGAAGGCACCATTGCGCGGCCAAAGCTGCCGTCCTCGAGCACGACCTCGACCTCGACGGTGGGATTGCCGCGGCTGTCGAGCACCTCGCGACCGTAGACGTCCAAAATATCGCTCATGTTGTCTCCCTCTCACCTGGAAACGTAGTGGATGCAAGCGACCGGCTGACCGTGCACCATCGGTGCGCCTCCGTAAGTTAGCCATGTCGCACTTTTTGCATTATGCCATAAGTTAGCCGAGGGATACACTTGATTTTCGAAAAATTTAGTGAGAACGATGAGGCGTGTCAGCCCGTCGTTCCCGCAGTCTTACTCCTCCGCCTTTGCGGCATCCCACAGGTCGTTGAGGCCGTGGGTCGAAAGCTCGGCAAGATCCACGTGAGCATCGGCCGCCATCTGCTCCATCGCGGCCCAGCGACGGCGGAACTTGGCCGTGCTCGCGCGCAGGGCGCTCTCGGCGTCAATCCCCTCTTTGCGCGCAACGTTGACTAGGGCAAAGAGCAGGTCGCCAAATTCCATCTCGCGCTCGGGCGAGCCGGGCGCCTCGGCCTCAAACTCGGCACGCTCCTCGGCGACCTCGTCCCACACATCCTGGACCGTCTCCCACTCAAAGCCCACGGCCGCCGCCTTGCGCGACACCTTCTGAGCTTGCATCAGCGCCGGCAGGTGCGTGGGCACGCCGTCGAGCAGGCCCTCGGGCGCGGCCTCGCCCGCCGCCACGACCTTGTCCTTGGCGGCTTTCTCGGCAAGCTTGACCTCGTCCCAAATCTTGAGCACCTCGTCGGAGCTCTCGGCATCCGCATCGCCGAACACGTGCGGGTGGCGACGGATGAGCTTGGCGTCGATATCGCGCGCCACGTCGGCCAGTGTAAACTCGCCGGCGTCCGCCGCAATCTGTGCATGCAGCACCACCTGCATGAGCACGTCGCCGAGCTCCTCGCGCAGATGCGCCACGTCGTCCGCCTCGATGCAATCGAGCGCCTCGTAGGCCTCCTCGATCATGTTCTTGCCGATGCTCTGATGCGTCTGCTCGCGATCCCACGGGCAGCCATCGGGCTGACGCAAACGCCAGATGGTCTGCACCAGATGCTGCAGCTCAGCCGACGCGTCGACCAGCGTGGACAGATCGCGCGAGCCCTCGGCATTTTGCTGAGCCATGTGCTGCGCCATGGTTATTCCTCCTCCAGGATCACGTGACTGAACGCGCCGCCCTCGTAGATGCCGTAGCTGTGCGCACCGTCCTTGGGAATGCTCACGCTGCCGGGGTTGAAGAGCCACAGGCCCGGGTGCGCCTCGCTTGCCTCGTTAACCTTGATGTGCGTGTGGCCGTAGACGAGCGCGGACCCCTCGGGCAGCGCGGGCGCGTGGTCGATGCTGTTGTGCATGCCGGCGCCAAAGACGTGGCCGTGCGTCAGGAACAACTCGCGGCCGGTCTCGTCAAACAGGGTGGCGTAGTCGGCCATGACAGGGAAGTCGAGCACCATCTGGTCGACCTCGGCGTCGCAGTTGCCGCGCACCGCGATGATGCGGTCGGCCAGGGCGTTGAGCAGCGGAATCACACGCTTGGGGGCGTAGTCGCGCGGCAGGTCGTTGCGCGGGCCGTGGTAGAGCAGGTCGCCCAGCAGCACGATGCGGTCGGGCTGCTCGGACTCGATGGCGGCGACCAGGCGTTCGGTCCAATATGCCGAGCCGTGAATGTCGGAAGCGATGAGGTATTTCATGGGGAGTCCTTTCGGGTGGGGTTGATATGACTGGGCGCGGGATGTCGCCGGCCGCGCTATTCAAATCGCAGTGCCGCGCTCTGGGCCGCCTGCATCACGCGTTGGAGCGGCACGTTGTGCTCGCGAGCGAGGCGGGAGCAGTCCTCGTACTCGGGCGCCGCACGCTCACTGCCGTCGGGCAGGATGGCTACTTTAACGGCCACCTCGCCCCAAGGCGTCGCCACCTGCTCAAAACGACGCGGCAGACAGACGCGCTCCATAACCTGGCGGCGGATGCCGTTGGTCGTGGTTTCCAAAAAGATGATCATCTGCAGACGGTCAATGTCCTCGCGGGCGCAGATTACCTGCAGCTGCCAGCCGGGACGACCTTTTTTGCAGTAGAGAGGCAGCCAGTGCACTTCGCGAGCGCCCGCCTCGCGCAAGCGGTCGGCGGCATAGGCGAGCACCTCGGGCGACGCATCGTCGATGTCGCACTCCAGCTTGACGATGGTCTCGGGCGCATCGGTCTCGCGAGACAGCGGAGATGTACTTCCACGTTGCATACGGTCCGGATCCTTTCCGCACGGGCTCGTTTTGTTCATCCAAACGCTAGCACATCGCGGGCGGCGCAGGGGCGGCGTCATGGGATAGGTGCGACTTTTGCTGGGCGCAAGTGCTGGCGCGCTCCAACGCCGGCCCGCTCCACTCAAACGTGTACGTCAGCCTCCAAACATGTCATTTTTTGCAGCTTTTGGAGGCTAATGTACATGTTTTGAAAGCGCAAGCGAGGCCGCATCACGCGCCGCGCACCCTTTCCAATCGATTTCGACCCCCGGCGTGCCCGGCGTGTTGAGAGCTGCGCCATTACAATGAAGCGGATTCGCTTGACGCAAAGGAGCCGCTATGCCCATGTGCCCGCTGGTCGATTGCCATACCCACACCTCGTTTTCGGACGGGCATGCCTCGTTTGAGGACAACGTCCGTGCCGCTGCTGCGGCCAGCTGCCGCGTCATGGTCTCGACCGACCATCTCACCCTGCCCGCCAGCATGGACGCCAACTGCGAAGTGCAGGTTACTGAGGGCGACCTGCCGGCACATCGTCTGGCTTTTGAGGATGCTCGCAAGCTTGCCGCGCAGATTGCGCCGGAGCTCAGCTTTATCTATGGCTTTGAATGCGATTGGTACGAGGGCTGCGAGCCTTTGGTTGAGCGCTGGTCCCAGGGCGCCGTCGTGCGCCTGGGCAGTGTGCATTGGATTGGCAACCCAGGCGATATTGCGGCAGGTGCTGCGGGCACGGCGGGGACGGAGGACGTCGCTCGTCCCGATACGCCCGATTCGCGCTGCGGTTGGATCGACGATGATACCGACCCGCATGTTTGGGAAAACTTAGGCGTGCGCGGCGTGTGGGAGCGCTATGTCGATGACTGGTGCCGCGCCTGCGAGAGCCCGCTCAACTTTGATGTAATGGCTCACCCCGACCTGGTCATGCGCTTTTCGAAGGAAGGCTTTGCGCCCGACTTTGACCCCGCACCGTTTTGGCAGCAGATGGCCGAATGCGCCCACGATACGGGCCGCCGCATTGAGGTCTCGACCGCCGCACCGCGCAAGGGCCTCGACGACTACTATCCCACGACCGGATTGCTGCGTTGCTTTGCCCACGCCGAGGTGCCGATCACTTTTGGCTCAGACGCACACCGCGCCTGCGACATCTGCTGGAACATCCGTGAAGCCCAGGCACACGCCTACGACTGCGGCTACCGAACCTTCGGCATCCCCCACGCCACCGGCGAATGGGAATCCACGCCCCTCGCCTAACTAGTCGTTTAAGAACGTCCATTACAGTCGAAATTGTCAGCCCGGGCCCGTCTCGGGCTACG
>CAMQHB010000088.1:0-6888 GCA_947001545.1 uncultured Collinsella sp. | reverse complement strand
GCCCTACCGGGAGTAGCCCCGACGGTTGACAAAACTATAGGAACACCCAATGACTGTCTCGGGATGAGTTGCGGTGGAATAGGGATTGTTTTGCGCCCGCCGGCCCCTATTCAGTCCCCATTTCACCGCAACTTGGAGGAGGACAGAAAAAGCCCTGCCGCGGGTAGCGGCAGAGCTTTTGGAAGGGGACTTGGCTGTGAGGGCTCGTTAGGCGAGCTTGGCCTCGAGCTCGGCGATGCGCTTGTAGGCATCGATGGTAAAGCGGGTCTGCTTCTCCAGGATCATAGTGGTCATGAGAGTGTCCTGAGCGTGAGCCATGATGAAGGTCATCTCCATCTCGCCACCGCCGGCCTCCTGCGAAAGCAGTTTGGTCTGCGTGTCGTGGGCACCGATGAGCGCATCGCTGGCATCCTTGTGCAGCTGTTCGGCCTTCTCAAAGTCACCCTCGCGAGCAGCATCGAGCGCTGCAAGCAGATCGGTCTGGGCGTCACCTGCGTATGCGACGATCTCGAATCCAACCATCGAGATTTCTTCTTTGGTTGCCATATTGCGTTCCTTTCACATATGAACCAATGGAGAGCATCGCGTCCGGGCATACGCGCTGCGTTGTGTATGACAGAAACGATAACATTCAAACAAAAAAAAACAGCTCAAAACGTAATTTCGAACTATGAACGGTCACTTTTCGCCCGTGAACGGTTTATAAACCAATCTGAACAATATCGAACACAATTAGCGGCAACCCAAACAGGGCCGCACCCTAACGCAAATCGCGCACCGTATCGCCCTCTACGAGCACACCGGGAATCAGCATGTGCTCCACGCCAGACGCACCCCCATCGGCGCCGGCAATCTTGTCGACCGCCCACATGCCGACGCGCTTGTTGTCAAAGCGCACCGTGGTCAGGCGACGGTCGGGCACGATATCGCCCAGGCTGTCATCAACACCCACCACGCTCACGTCCTCGGGCACACGCCTTCCGCACGACTCGAGCCCGCGAATGCAGCCGTAGGCCATGGCATCGTTGGAAGCATAAATGGCCGTACAGGTCGGATCTTCCGCCAGAGCCTGACCGGCAGCATATCCGCTCTGTGCCGTCCAATCCCCACGGACGAGTCGCGGCGGTTCAATACCATGCGCGCGCAATGTCTCGCGCCAGCCCTCCTCGCGCCGCATGCCCGAAAGCGAGCGCTCGGGACACGAGATAAAGTGCACGGTTTTGTGCCCCCGCCCCAGCAAGTACTCGACCACCTGGCGCGAGCAATCGAACTGGTCGTTATCGACCGTTGAACAGAGCGGGTGCTCCAGCATCGTAACGAGCACCGTCTGCATGCCGGGCAGCGGCTCGAAGGTGCCAAAGTCCGCCGGCATGCGATTCATGATCACGACCATGCCGTCTACCGGCAGCGCGCTCATACGCGACGATGCGCTCTCGAGGGTATAGGGATGTCCATCTACTTTAGTGAGGGTGATGGCATAGCCATGTTTGTCGGCCGCGGCAGCAAAGCCCTCCATACGGTCGAGGTTGCCGGTACCGGTAATGTTGAACATGGCGACGCCAACGGTCTTAAACTTGCCACGGCGCAACGATCGACCGGCAAAATTGGGACGATACCCCAGCTCGCGCATGGCGGCACGCACGCGCTCCTTGGTCTCGGGGCGCACGCTGGGCGAATCGTGCACGGTGCGCGAGACCGTCTGCTCCGAGACGCCCGCGAGGCGCGCCACGTCTTTGACGGATACCGATTTTTTAACAGCGGCCATAGGTCGATCTTTCTATGTCAACGATGCCATTGGTGGCACCTTGCGCAGTCAAATGAAACGTCTTCAAGTATATCTAACGCCTCCCCCACCATACGCTCACCACCCAAAACCTACCGTTCACCGACATTTTTGCTTCCCCGAACGGCTTTTGTCGCCCAAATGTTAACGTTGCCATTGTGCAAACACAGAGCCACCGGGCGGCTCAAACGTTTACGCGTAAGGAATCGACGGTTCGCAGGCACAGGAACCACCGGTTCGCGTCTTTTTTTGTGTCACAAAATGGCAACGTCAACATTTTGGCAACCGAACGTCAAAAGCTACCATCGTTGCTAACCCACCGACTCTTAGGAGCATTGCATGGAGCAACTCATCGCCACTATCGAAAAGGGCCAGCCCTTTTTCAACGCGATCGCCCGCAACAAGTACCTCAAGGCGATCCGCGACGGCTTTATCTCCGTCATCCCCATCATCATCTTCTCGTCCATCTTCTGCCTGGTAGCCTCGGTCCCCAACATCTGGGGTTTCTACTGGCCCGATGACATCAACAACGCTCTGTGGAAGTGCTACAACTACTCCATGGGCATCCTGGCCATCGCCTGCGCCGCCACCACGGCCAAGCACTTCGCCGACGCTCAGAACCGCGACCTGCCCAAGAATAACCAGATTAACTTTATCTCATGCATGTGCGCGGCCATCATCGGCTTCTTGCTCCTTTCGAGCGACACCATCGCCACGGACGCCGCCAGCGGCTTCAACACCACCTACCTTGGTTCCAAGGGCCTGCTGACCGCCTTCATCGCTGCGTTTGTGACCGGCATCATCTACAAGTTCTTCATTAAGCGCAACATCACCGTCAAGATGCCCGAGCAGGTTCCGCCCAACATCTCGCAGACCTTCAAGGACATCATCCCCTTCTCCGTCTGCATCACCGTCTTTTGGGTCTTTGACATCGTCTTCCGCGCTGCTTTTGGCTTCTGCTTTGCCCAAGGCGTCATCCAGGTGTTCCAGCCCCTGTTCACCGCTGCCGATGGCTACATCGGCCTCGCTGTGATCTACGGCGCCATGAGCCTGTTCTGGTTCGTGGGCGTCCACGGCCCCTCAATCGTCGAGCCCGCCATCGCCGCCGCCCTCGTTGCCAACATGACCGACAACCTGGCTGCGTTCCAGGCTGGTCAGCACGCTTCTGCTGTCCTGACCCAGGGTGCCCAGTACTTCGTCGTCTGCATGGGCGGCACCGGCGCCACGCTCGTCCTGGTCTTTATGTTCTGCTTCCTGGCCAAGTCTCAGGAGATGCGCGCCGTCGGTAAGGCCGCCATCGTCCCCGTCTGCTTTGCCGTCAACGAGCCGCTGCTGTTCGCCGCGCCCATCGTGCTCAACCCCGTCTTCTTTGTCCCGTTTGTCTTTGCCCCGATCGCCAACATCTGGATTCTCAAGATCTTTATCGACTTCTTGGGCATGAACGGCTTTATGTACACCCTGCCTTGGACCGTCCCCGGCCCCATCGGCACCATCATGGGCCTGGGCTTCCAGCCGCTCGCCTTTGTGATGCTCGCCATCATCCTGGTTGTCGACTTTGCCCTGTACTATCCGTTCTTCCGTGCCTATGACGCCCAGAAGTGCGCCGAGGAGGCCGAGATCTCCCAGGAGGAACTCGCCGCCAAGAACGCCGAGAAGGGCGCCAAGCTCAACGACGCCTTCCAGGGCAAGGCTGACGCCAAGAGCGTTGCCGCCGGCGCTGCTGCCGAGGCCGTGAAGTTCGACGCGCCCGCCGCCACCGAGGCTACGGCCGCCAGCGACCTCAACGGCAAGCGTGTGCTCGTGCTCTGCCAGGGCGGCGGAACCTCGGGCCTGCTCGCCAACGCGCTGGCCAAGGCTGCCAAGGAGCGCGGCATTGACCTCGAAACCGCTGCCGAGGCCTATGGCAACCACGTTGACATGCTCCCCGACTTTGACCTGGTCGTCCTGGCCCCGCAGGCCGCCAGCTACCTGGCCGACCTGCAGAAGGACTGCGAGCGCGTGGGCAACAAGTGCGTCGCCTGCCGTGGTAAGCAGTACATCGAGCTCTCCCAGAACGGCGACAAGTCTCTCGCCTTCGTCGCCGAACAACTTTCGAAGTAAGTAACGCTCAGGGCCAGCCGACCATCTACAGCCGGCTGGCCCTTCGATTTAGACGATTGGATCATCATGTCCGTTAACCCCGCTAGCGTCACCAACCCGCCCGCGCAGTTTCCCGAGGACTTTGTCTTTGGCGGCGCCACTGCTGCCTACCAGGTAGAGGGCGAGACCCGCACCCACGGTAAGGGCAAGGTTGCCTGGGACGACTTCTTGGAGGCCCAGGGGCGCTTCTCCCCCGATCCCGCTTCGGACTTCTACAACCAGTACCCCGTCGATCTGGAGCTGTGCGAGGAGTTCGGCATCAACGGCATTCGCCTCTCCATCGCCTGGAGCCGCATCTTCCCCAACGGCACCGGCGAGATGAACCCCGAGGGCGTGCAGTTCTACCACGATCTCTTCGCCGAGTGCCACAAGCACCACGTTGAGCCGTTTGTCACGCTGCATCACTTTGACACGCCGCTGCCCCTCTTTGAGAAGGGCGACTTCCTCAACCGCGAGACCATCGACGCCTTTGTGGACTTTGCCACCTTCTGCTTTAAGGAGTACGCCGACCAGGTGACCTACTGGTTCACCTTTAACGAGATCTGGGCCGACGCCTCCAACACCTACATTGAGGGCACCTTCCCCGGTGGCGTCAAGGCGCATCTGGCCGAGGCTTTCCAGTGCGAGCACAACATGATGCTCGCCCACGCCAAGGCAGTACTGGCCTTCCACAACGGCGGTTTTAAGGGCAAGATCGGCGTCATTCAGTCGTTGGAGTTTAAGTATCCGCTCAATGAGAACGACCCCGCCGACATCAAAGCCGCCAACAACGAGCACGTGCTGCAGAACCAGTTTCTGCTCGACGCCACCTTCCGCGGCGACTATGCCCCCGACACCCTCGAGTGCGCCAACCGCCTGGCTGCCGTCTCGGGCGGCGCCATCGAGATCCTGGACGAGGATCTGGAAATCATGCGCGAGGCCGCGCTCTACAACGACTACCTGGGCGTTAACAACTACCAGTGCCGCTTCTTGAAGGCTTACGACGGCGAGAACGACCTGCACCACAACGGTACGGGCGAGAAGGGCACTGGCCGCTGGCGCGTCAAGGGCATTGGCGAGCACGTGAACAAGCCCGGCATCCCCACCACCGACTGGGACTGGATCATCTATCCCGAGGGTCTGTTCGATCTGCTCGTCTACATTAAGCAGCGCTACCCCAACTACAAGCAGATCTTCATCACCGAGAACGGCATGGGCTACAAGGACCCCTACAAGGACGGTTTTGTGGACGACCAGCCGCGCATCGACTATATCGAGCAGCACCTGCGCTGGTTGCTCAAGGCCATGGAGGTGGGCGTCAACGTGGGCGGCTACTTCCTGTGGAGCCTGCAGGATCAGTTCTCCTGGACCAATGGCTACAACAAGCGTTACGGCTTCTTCTACGTTGACTTTGAAACCCAGAAGCGCACGCCCAAGGCAAGCGCATACTGGTATAAGCACGTGGCGCAGACCCGTCGTCTGGACTAGCGGCTTTCAACTAGCGGTTGGCGGAATTGCCCCGCTCACATAACCTGTCCCCATTTCTCAGCCGGGGGCGGCACGTCACACGGCGCGCCGCCCCCGGCCTTTTTGTGCAGGTCGGAAGCCGTTCGTCTCAATCTGTAACATCTAGCCGAGTTTTTGGGTCCTAGCTGTTACAGATTGAGACGAACAGGATTGCTCTTTCCGAAGAATCTAAATCTGTAACACGTAGCCCGCTTTTGACCGTCTACCTGTTACAAATCGAGACAAACGGAGTAGGACCTAACCCCGTATGTCCCTAACAGTCGAGCGTTCGACCAGCGTACTCGGCACATGAATCGCCTCGATAGACGAGCTCTCTCCAATCGCCGCCTCAAACGCAAGCTTACCGACACCGCGCAAATCAAATCGCAGCGTCGTCAGCCGATTGTGAGGAACAAGTCCCCCGAGTGCGTCGTCGATACCAACCACGCTCACGTCGTCGGGCACGGACAGGCCCGCGTTCTCGAGCGCGGCGATAACGCCCAGCGCCATCTGGTCATTTGCCGCAAGCACGGCAGTCGGCGCCTGCGACCCGCCGGCAAGCACCTCGGCCGCAATCCGCTCGCCCATGGCGTACCCACTGTCCGCACTCCAATCGCCACGCAGCATCGGAGCGGCATCGACATGAGCACGACCCAGCGTATCGCGCCAACCGGCCTCACGAAAACGCGAGGAAATCGAGTTTTCCGGACCCGCCACAAACCGCATATTCGAGTGACCATGTTCCAGCAGATAATTGGTCAACAGCTCGCACGAACCATACTGGTCGGAGTCGATCGTCGTGCAGCGCGGATGCGCATACATAGACAGGATGACCGTTCGCACTCCCGGCTGGGGAACAAACTCCTCAAAATCGGGAGCCATGCGGTTCATGTTGAGAATCATGCCGTCGACGGGTCGCTCGACCATGCGGCGCGAGGCATCGGCAAGTGCATAGGGCTTGTCGCCGCCCATCTCGATCATAGTGACGGCAAAATCGTGCTCGCGCGCCGCTTGCATGATACCCTCGAGCGTCGCCAGGTTACCGACACGTGTGATGTTGTACATGCACAGGCCAATAGAACGATACGACCCGCCGCGCAACGCCGCTCCAGCAAAATTGGGACGAAAGCCCAGCTCTTCCATGGCGGCCAGCACACGCTTGCGCGTCTTTTCCGTCACGTTGGGCATACCGTTGACCACGCGAGACACAGTCTGGCGGCTCACGCCAGCGAGCGCCGCAACCTCTGCCGCGCTCGCCGAACGACCATTCCTTGTCTGCTGATCCATGCCTTCCACGCTAACCTGCTTCCCAACTATTCCCCGCGCCCATGGCGCATCGTACATACATTGATAACGTGCTCATGATACCCGAGCCATATACCACAACATGAAAACTTCTGTCAATCAAAACCGCTTACCGAACAAACCTTGATTCTCATTTTCATTGCAACAGCCTCAGGACTCAGCGCAACGCGTTGCGC
>CAMQHB010000087.1:0-7066 GCA_947001545.1 uncultured Collinsella sp. | reverse complement strand
AGTGCGCAGCGGGGGTTCTTTCATGTCCGAGGACGCGCTGGGAAGTTACCCCATGCGGCCAGCGGACAACTATGTAGCCTTGAACTAGAACATACCCAAGAAACCATGCACAAACAGCGCGGCCAGAGCGGCACCGACAAACGGAGCGATGCCAGGAACAAGCAGGCCATACTTCCAGTTGTTGTCAGCCTTGTTCTTGATCGGCAGCACCTGATAGGCCATGCGAGGACCAAGGTCACGAGCCTGGTTCATGGCGAAGCCGGTGATGCCGCCCATGCCCATGCCAACAGCCCAAACGATCAGACCGACGCAGATGGCGAGCATCAGGACGTTCTCGCCAGCACGGTTAGCAGCAGCAAGGATGGCGCTGATGAACACAAAAGTGCAGATAGCCTCGCAGAAGAAGTTGCGGGCATAGTTCGTACCCTCGGTGGTGGGGTTGGTCGAGAAGATATTGCGCTGGGCAATGGGATCGACGACACCATCGGAAGCCTTGAACTCATCGGCATACATAAGCCACGCGATCACGGCACCCGCAAAGCCGCCGAGCATATCGGCAATCATGAAGGGGATGCAGCTGCTCCACGGCACCAGGCCGACGATGCACTGGGCAAGCACCATGGCGGGGTTCATGCACACGGCGCCGCCAAAGATAAACAGAGCAACCGAGATGCCAAAAGACCAGGTGGTGATGGCAAACATGTGGCCGGAGCCCTGATACTTGGTGCCCTTAAGCACGGTATCGCAGTGCACGCCCACGCCAAAGATGATCATGAGGGCCGTTGCGCCGAATTCGCAGAGGAGTTTGGTAAGCATAAAACCTTATCTTTCTTGTCGGTTATAAACGATTCGTTTAGGCCGCGTACTAGTGCTGAGCGACGACAACGCCCAGGCCATCAGGAATGACGGCCACCTTGGCATCGGCACCCTTCATCTCAAAGGCGAGCTTGAGCGCCTCCTCGATAGTGTTGACCGGCGTCATGTGCATATCCTTGATCATCTGGTGATCGCACAGGTCGGTAACCATGATCACAGGGTGATGCGCCAGGATGCGGGCAAAGATCTGGCTCGTCCACTGGTCGGGCAGGGTCTCGTCCTTAGGACGGTCGATGCAGGCGCGCTCAAACTCTGCCGGATCATTGTCGGCGATGTTGTGATAGAAGCCCTCGCCACCGTGACCGTCGGCACAACCGGCGACATCGATGATCACGCCGCCCTCGGGAAGTGTGGCCTCTGCAGAGCACATGCCCTTCACGGCCTGATAGATGTTCTGGTCGAGCGGGTAGCCGCCGTTGGTGGTAATGGCAATCTCGCACTCGACGGGCTCAACGCCGGCAAGGCTCTTCACGAACTCGCAGCCAGCCTCGTGCGCCTTGTGGATGTCGCCGGCAAAGGAGCCGATGACCTCGTGCTTGCCGTTGAGCACCACGTTGAGCACAAAGGCAAGGTGAGCCATCTCGGCAGCGGCAAACATGTCCTCGCTCACGTGGTTGTGGCACAGGTTGCCGGCACGCGAATGGGAATCGTTCACAAACTGACCGTTGTGGTTGTACATGATGGTCTTGTAGCTGGCGATACCAGGCAGGACGGACTTGCGGCTACCAGAGAAACCGGCAAAGAAGTGCGGCTCAATAAAGCCCTCGGCAAGCAGCAGATCGCAATCGGCAGCAATCTTGTTGATGATGCACTCGCCGCCAGAAGGCAGGGTGCCGATCTTTTTCATCATGCTGTCATCGGTCGCGACGTGCATAACGATTTCCTCGTTGGCAACGATCTCCTCGCCGTACTTGTTGACGAGCTCCTCGTGCGTCGACGGACGATGCATACCCGTAGCAACCAAAATACGCACTCGTGCCTCAGGCGCAGCGGAGTGGATGTGATGCAGCAGAATAGGCATCGTCACACGCGAGGGAACGGGACGCGTATGATCGGAGCTAATAATGACGATATCCTTCTTGCCAGCACAAAGCTCCTCGAGCGAAGGCGAGCCATAAGGATTGGCAAGCGACTCCTCTACCAGCTCTTCCTGCGATTTTGAAGTCTTAAACTCGTTTTGATGACCTTCCATCACACCCGCGAAGTTCTTATCCTCGAGCTCCAGCTGCAACGTCTTGTGGTCAAACGGCAGTTCACATTCAAACAATGACGAGCGCCCTCTTCCTTTCAACTGACACACTAGATAAACCGTTGGAAGGATACGCCGCTCACCGAAAAACACCACCGTCCACCGACTCATTAACACAACGTTCATATTTGACCCACAACAAAACGGCCGCAATCCCAAACGGAACCGCAGCCGCTACAGTCGTAAGGCGAGAAGCGCCAAATGCATCTCAATCCCGATCGATAAGACGCGAGGCGCGAAGCGCGCCAGCTTTTCCCAGCCAGTAATCCGCCGAAGACCGGACATCGCAGGGCCCGCCATTAGTTTACTTTTAGGCACACTCCGCAGGACGCAAGAAGCCCTCGCCGCACGAAGTGCGCAGCGAGGGCTTCTTGCATGTCCGAGGACGTGCCTAAAAGTAAACTAATGGCGGGCCCGGACGACTACAGGGCTATCGATTACCCCGTGTTCTGCAAACCTGCCGAGACGCCGGTCACAGTCGAAAGAATCAGGCTCATGTACTCGGCCTTCTTCTCCTCGGCCATCTCGTCCTGGTTCATACGCACCTCGCGAAGGGCGCGGACCTGGGCGATGGACAGGGCGTCGACGTAGGGGTTACGTACACGGACGGCGCAGCCGAGCACGCGACGGCGCTGCAGCGGCCACTCGTCACCGACGATGGCAAGGACCCACTTACGCGTGAGCTGCATCTCGGTAAAGACCTTCTCGGACAGATCCTGGCGGTCGCCCAGGTGCAGATACATCTTGGCGATGCGCTGGTCGGTCTTGGCGATCGACATCTCGATGTTGTCGATAAAGGTGCGGAAGAACGGCCACTCCTGGTAGGCAGCCTTGAGCTGGTCAAGATCGCCAAGCTGCTCGCAGGCGGTGCCCAGACCGTACCAAGCGGCCAGGTTAATGCGCGCCTGGCTCCAGCTGAAGATCCACGGGATGGTACGCAGGTCATCGAGCGACTTGGCGCCCAGACCGCGCTTGGCGGGACGCGAGCCGATCGGCAGCAGACCGACCTCGGTCAGCGGCGTCACGGTCGAGAACCACGGTGTAAAGTCCTCGGTGTTCAGCAGGTCCAGATAGCGTTCGTGGCTTGCGGTGTTGAGCTTCTCGGCCATATCCCAGAACTTCTGCGTGGTCTCGGTGTTGGTCTTCTCGACACTCGGGGCCGACTGCAAAAGCGTTGCGGCGGCAACGGACTCAACATGGCGCTGAGCCAGCGTGCGGTTGCCGTAACGGGCAAAGATGACTTCGCCCTGCTCGGTAAGCTTAAAGAAGCAGTTGACCGAACCCTTGGGCTGCGCCAGCACGGCCTTGTTGGCCGGGCCGCCGCCACGGCCCACGGCACCGCCGCGACCGTGCATGAGCACCAGGTCGATATCGTTCTTCTCTGCCCACTTGGCGATGCGCTCCTGCGCTGAGTGCAGCGCGAGCATGGCCGTGGTAGGACCGGCATCCTTGGAAGAGTCGGAATAGCCCAGCATGACCTCCATGCGGCGGTTGGTCTGGGCAAGGCGCTTTTGCACCACGGGCAGCGTAAGCATCTGATCGAGCACGTCGACGCAGCCCTCGAGGTCCTCGAGCTGCTCGAACAACGGGATCACGTCGAGCTCGGGGACATCCTCCTCGTGTGCAAAGGACAGGTGCGCCAGCTCAAAGACGTCGGCCACATGCTGAGCGCTCTTGGTAAACGAGATGATGTAGCGGTGCGCCATCTTCTTGCCGTAGCGCTTTTGGATGGAGCCGATAGCGCGGAAGGTATCGATGACCTCGCGCGTCATGGGCTGCAGGTCGCCATGGATACCGTTCTCGTGGATATCCTTAAGGGCGCGGGCATGCACCACGGAGTGCTGACGGAACTCCATCTCGACCATATGGAAGCCGAAGGACTCGACCTGCCAGATGATGGTTTGGACCGGGCCGTAGGCAGCACGGACGGCACCGCAGGCGGCCAGCGAACGCTGGACGACGCGCAGGTCATCCAGGAACTCGTCGGCGCTGTGGTACATGGTGTCGGTGATACGACGGACGGTGGCGTTCAGGCGGTCGGCCATGACGAGCATGACGGCGCGATGCGGCTCGTGCTCGGAGATCAGCTCGGCGCGGGCCGTGTAACGAGGGCTCATCTCGACCTGATGGTTCCACAGGTTAATGAGCTCGGCCGACGGCTTGCTGTAGGTAGCCTCGAGCGTGAGGTTGCGGCCGATGTGGCGGCACTTGTCCTCGAGCTTGAGCACCATGTGCGTAAAGTACTTGGCGGCGACCTCACGGCTCACCTTGGCGGTGACGTTGGGGTTACCGTCGCGGTCGGAACCGATCCAGCTGCCGGGATGGAAGAACGCCGGGCACAGCGGCGGCACAGTACCGGCCTTGTCGCCCAGCACCCAATCGTCAAAACGACGATAGATAACGGGGATAACGTCGAACAGCGTGTTATCGAAGATGTCGATGATGGTATCGGCTTCCTCGACCGGCGTGGGCTTCTTGAGCGCGATGGGACTCGTACGCACCAGGGCGTCGATCTCCTGCAGCATATGGCGCTCGTTCTCCACCAGGTCGGAGCCGCCCAGACGCGGACGCTCCTCCAGCAGGTTGGAGATACGGCGGATCTTGCCCTCGACGGCCTTACGACGGGCCTCGGTGGGATGTGCGGTAAAGACAGGGTGGAACTCGAGCTTGTCGAGCAGCTCGTTGGCACCCTCGACACCCAGCTCATTCACCAGCTGGTGATAGGCAACGGTAAGCTCGTTGGCAGGATCGACCTCGGTATCGGTCGACGCACCGGCCTCGCGCTCGCGCAGCTGCGCCACACGGTAGTTCTCCTCCGACAGGTTTGCCAGATGGAAAAAGCTCGTAAAGGCGCGAACGATGACCTGCTGCTTATCGAGCGGCAGGCTGTCGATCAAATCGACGACCTCACGAAATGCCACGGCAGTGGGCTCGTCGGCGGTGGGCACGCCCTGCTCGTCGACGGCTTCGTCGGCAGCGCAGGTACCGGGGTTGCCGGCATTGACCACAATCTCGGCTGTCAAAATCTTGTCGAACAGGTCCGCGATCTCGGGATCATACTCGCTAAGCACACGGCGCTCCAGGCGCAAGAACAGCGCCAGATTGTCGCGCAGCTCCTCGGGGATCTCGATCTCGGCGAGACGCTCCCTGGACTCGGCATTCGAGCCGATTCGGTTAACGAGGCGGTTGACCACGGCAGCGACGCGCGCCGCGGCTTCGGGTACAGACTGGTTGCTTAGGTTCTCAGCCACGTTTCCTCCCATTCCTCCTTCTATGCACGTAACATGCGGTATTCATTATAGGCGCTTGAGAAATACTTTCGACACTGATTGCGCTTTACCACACAAAAGTATTTTCTGCATTGCAAAGGTTTTTGCCCTAAATGGTCGTATTTCTCGGTGGGCGGCATACGTAAACGGGGGCATTCCGCATAAAAGCGAAACACCCCCGTAACAATCGCTCTCCATGAGCAGGGCACGTTAGCAGGCCCGAAGCTCAAAAAGATGCGCTACAGGCGCTCGCGAACCGCCTCGACGACGTTGTCCAGATCGGCGAGCACCTCGTCATGGCTCTGCATGTCGCGCACTTTGACCTTGCCGGCGGCAAGCTCGTCGCCACCCAGGACCAAGATGAGCTTGGCGCCTACCTTATCGGCTTGCTTAAACTGGGCCTTGAGCGAACGACCCTGATAGTCGGCCTCGGTCACGATACCTGCGGCGCGAAGCTCCTGCGTAATGGCAAAGACGTTCTGACGCAGCTCCTTGCCGGCGTTGGCGACATAGACGCACGGGGCCTCATCGGCACCCAAATCGCTGCCAAAGGCCTGCAGGGCCAGCAGGGCGCGCTCAAAACCGACAGCAAAGCCGACGCCCGCCGTGGGCTTGCCACCCTCGAGCTCGACCAGGCCATCGTAGCGGCCGCCGCCGCCGATGGAGCCGACGCCGGCGCCAGGGGCCTCGACCTCAAAGACAGTACGGGTGTAGTAGTCCAGGCCGCGCACCAAGGTGGGATCCTCGACATACTCGATACCGGCGGCATCCAGATAGCGCTTGACCTGCTCGTAGTGCTCGCGGCACTCATCGCACAGGTTGTCACCCATCAGCGGAGCCTCGGCCATGATCTCGCGGCAGTGGTCGTTCTTGCAGTCGAAGGCACGCAGCGGGTTGAGCTCGGCGCGCTCGCGGCACTCATCGCACATCTCGTCGGCGTGATCGAGGATGAACTGCTTAACCTGCTCGCGATAAGCCGGACGGCACTGGGCGTCACCCATCGAGTTGATGAGCAGACGAAGCTTGGAAAGATCGAAGCCCAGGCGCTTGTAGAACTCCATGAGCATGATGATGCACTCGGCGTCTGCCGCCGGATCGGGAGCGCCGAGCCACTCGATGCCCACCTGGTGGAACTGGCGCAGGCGGCCCTTCTGGGGACGCTCGCCGCGGAACATGGCCTCGGCGTAGTAAGCCTTAAACGGCGTGGAGCCCTGGGGCACCAGATTGTTCTCGACGACGGCGCGCACCACGCCGGCCGTGCCCTCGGGGCGAAGTGCCAGGCGCTGCTTGGGCTTGAGTTTGGTGTCGGTGCCCTCGGTAAAGACGCGCTCCAGGTTGGCACCGCTGAACACGCGGAACATTTCCTTGCGCACGACGTCGGTCGACTGGCCGATACCGTGGACAAACACGTCAACCTGCTCGATCGCGGGCGTCTCGATGGGTTTAAAACCAAACGGCTCGAACACGCCGGCCGCAATCTGCTGCATCTTTTGCCAGGCGCGCATCTCGGCGCCGATAAGGTCGCGGGTTCCCTCCGCCTTCTGTGCCTGCATGGGCAAACACCTTTCTTTTGTATCGCGTCATAGGTAGTGGTCATTATACGGCACAAAAACAAAACGCGGGGGGGGGGGGGGGGGGGGGGGGGGGGGGGGGGGGGGGGGGGGGGGGGGGG
>CAMQHB010000086.1:0-7167 GCA_947001545.1 uncultured Collinsella sp. | reverse complement strand
GGCCCTTGCGGCGTAGTCGCTATTTATTCAGTCCAAGTTTCGGGGCGCAGTTCACTGTCCCCTTTGTGGTGGTTTTTGTTTTTGAGAGAGGGGCGGGGCGCTGATGGACGTCCGTACGGACGGCGATATTGCCGATAGTTTTTGGTGGCGGCGCACAACGCTGACGCGCCGCACTCCTCTGTATGACGCCTGCGTATCGGTGGGGCTGCTGGTCGCGGCGACGATTGTGGGCGCGCTGCTCGACCATCCGGGTCTCGCGCCGAGCATCATGATCGTCTATGTGTTCGCCGTTCAGCTGTGCGCATTCTTTACCTGGAGTCGCCTGTATTGCTTGCTGAGCTCGGCTGCCGCCGTGGCGCTCTACAACTTTTTGTTTGTCGACCCGCGCTACTCGCTGTCGCTTATCGACCGCGGCTATCCCGGCATGTTCTTCATCATGTTCGTGGTTTCGCTTGTGTCGAGCTCGATTGCGTTGGCCCTGCGCCGCGCCTTGGCACAGGCTGCCGCCAGCGACCGCCGCACGCATATGGTGCTCGAGACCAACCGCATGCTGCAGCGGTGCGCCGATCAGCATCAGATCGTTCACGCCATGGCCACGCAGCTGGCGCGTCTTTCGGGCTGTCCGGTTGTGTGGTACAGCGCCGACGCCGAGGGCGATGACCTGCTGCCGCGTGCGACGTACACGGCTGTGGGCGATGCGGCACCGGTGCACGAACTGGCGCCGCAGATGCCGCCGCGACTCTCGGCGTCCGCCTATGTGGGTACGCCGCTCGATGCCACCTATGGCGGCTCGGCGTTTTATGGTATCTACCTGACGGTTCGCACAGGCGACGGCTTCGTGCGCTCGGGCGACCCCGCCTCGGTGGTGGGCGTGCTGGCCATCGTTGCCGAGCCCGACGTGCTGACGCACGAGGAGCGGACACTTGCCGACGCCATCGTGAGCGAAGGCGAGCTGGCGCTCGACCGCGCCCGCGCCATGGAGGCCCGCGAGGAGGCGGCGGTGCTCGCCAAAAACGAGCAGCTGCGCGCCAACCTGCTGCGCTCCATCTCGCACGATCTGCGCACGCCGCTTACCAGTATTTCGGGCAATGCCGACGTGCTGCTCGACCAGGGCTCGACCGGCACGGCCGTGCTCGACGCCCAGACGCGCCGCGGCTTGCTCCTATCCATTCGCTCGGATGCGCAATGGCTCAACGCCACCGTCGAGAACCTGCTCGCCATCACCAAGCTCGAGGGCGGCGGTATGCGCCTGTCGACCACGCTCGAGCTCATGGACGATATCGTCGAGGAGGCGCTGCGCCACGTAAATCCGGCCGTGCGCGAGCATGACCTTAAAGTGGTGGCGTGCGATGAGCCGGCGCTCGTCAACGTCGATGCGCGTCTGATGGTGCAGCTGGTGGTCAATCTGGTGAACAACGCCATCACCTATACGCCCGCAGGCTCGCATATCGTGATTTCGATTGGCGTCGACGATGGACGCGTGGCGTGCTCGGTGGCCGATGACGGCCCGGGCATTGCGCCCGAGGACCGCGAGCGGATCTTTGAGTCGTTCTACACCGCCAACCATGGTCTTGCCGATAGCCACCGCAGCGTGGGCCTAGGTCTTTCGCTCTGCCGCTCCATTGCGTTGGCGCATGGCGGTAGCATAGAGGTTGCCGCGGCGGACCCGCACGGCTCGGTCTTTACGATTGAGCTTCCCGTCGCTGACGTTTCGTTTGATAAGGAGTAGCGCCGTGCCGAACTCTGCCGTAAAACCGCTCATCTTGGTCGTTGAGGACGACCCCGCCGTTCACAACCTTATCGTTGCCGCGCTCGAGGCGCACGGCTTGCGCCATATGGCTGTGGAGACCGCCCATGCCGCCATCGCCGCCGCCTCGTCGCAGGCACCGAGCATTGTGCTGCTCGATCTGGGCCTGCCCGATATGGACGGCGTCAAGGTGGTGGAGTCGGTGCGCGCATGGTCGGGCATGCCGATCATCGTGGTCTCGGCGCGCAGCGAGGATGCGGACAAGATTCGCGCACTCGATGCCGGCGCCGACGACTACCTGACCAAGCCGTTTTCGGTCGAGGAGTTGCTCGCGCGCATTCGCACGACGCTCAGGCGCCTTTCGTATGCACAGACGGGCGGCGTTGCCTCCGAGGGCTCGTTCGATACCGGTGAACTGCATATCGACTTTGACGCCGGCATCGCCACGATGGATGGCGAGGAACTGCATCTGACGCCGATCGAGTACAAGCTCTTGTGCCTGCTTGCGCACAACGCCGACAAGGTGCTGACACACCAGTTTATTTTGCACGAGATTTGGGGCACGGCGACTAAGAGCGACCTGGCGAGCCTGCGTGTCTTTATGGGCACGCTGCGCAAGAAGATCGAGTCCGACCCCGCGCATCCGCGCTATATTCAAACGCACGTGGGTATCGGCTATCGCCTGGTCACTCAAGGCTAGATTGCCAACCACCATCCCAATATGAGTTGCGGTGAAATACGGTCTAAATTTGCCTAATTCCAGGCAAAACAGTCCGTATTCCACCGCAACTTTGTTATTTGCCCTTGGGCTTGCTGGCGTAGAACTTCTTCTTTTTGGGCTTGCCGGCGGGGGAGGGTTTGCCGGCAAAGTTCGACTTGCCGTTGCCGGCCTGCGCGTGCGCGGGTACTGACGCACGGGGCTTGCGGGCCTCGGGGTTGCGCAGCTCCTCGGTTCGCTCGGCAATTTCCTCGGCGCTAAAGCCGACTTCTGCCATGGCGTCCTCGATGGGCAGGCGGCGCACGATATAGCAATGATGCACCTTCTGGTTGCGCGCGAAGTCCTCGGGGATGGTCTGCGCCGTAATGTCCTCCAGCACCACGCCCGCGCGTGCGAGCTTGCGCGTCTCGGGACGGAAGCCGCGCAGGTTGCAGCTAAAGATGGCATGCCCGCCCTGTGCGAGCAGGCGGGATACGCCGGCCAAAAGCTCAACATGGTCGCGCTGGACATCCCAGGTGCGGCGGCCCATCTTGGACGAGTTCGAGAACGTGGGCGGGTCGACAAAGATCAGGTCCCAGCGGTTGCGCGTCTGGCGCTGGTCACGAATCCAGGCGAGCACGTCATCGCGCACAAAGTGATGCTGCGGCCCGACAAAGCCGTTCTGACGCATATTGCGCTCGGCCCAGTCCAGATAGGTGTTGGAGAGGTCGACCGTCACGGTCTCCTCGACGCCGCCATCGGCCGCATAGCAGGTGGCGGTGCCGGTGTAGGCGAACAGGTTGAGGAAGCGGCGCGCCTGCTTGGCGTGCTCGCGCACCAGGTTGCGGGTGACGCGGTGATCCAGGAAGATGCCCACATCCAGGTAGTCGTCAAAGTTGACGGCAAAGGTGAGCCCGCCCTCTTCGATGAGCGGCAGGCGACGGCGCGCGATGTTGGCGCGCTCGCCCGAGCCACCCTTGCCGGCGCCCTGCTTGCCGTACTGCGAGCCGCCGCGCGAACGCATGCGGGCCTTGGCGTGCACGTGCTCGGCCGGAACATCCAGGATGCGCGGCGCGATGGCCAAGATGTCGAGCATACGGGCCTGGGCTAGCGCGGGATCGATGGTCTTAGGCGCGGCGTACTCGGCGATGACGAGCCAGCGGCCCGGCGTCTGCGGGCAGCCCTCGTACAGGTCAATGGCGGCGGAGTAGTCGGGCAGGTCGGCATCGTAGACGCGGTAGCAGCTCACGCCCTCGCGCTTGGCCCACTTGCGGCGCAGACGGGCATTCTTGCGCAGGCGGTTGGCGAACTGCTCCGACTCGGGGATGAGCACGGGCAGCGGCTTGCCGTCGCCCAGGTCGAGTGTGGCGGCAGGCTCGGGCATAGGGGTGCCGGCGGCGTTGTCGTTGACTTCGTCGGCATCCGTGACCTCGGCCTCGGCATCCGCACTGGTCGAAGCCTCAAACGCTGCGGCGGCGTGGTCGAGCGAAGGCCAGACTTCGACGGTCGCCTCTTCGTTGTTGGGCATGACGGCGATCGAGCGCTCGGGCTCGGCGTGGAGCGCGCGGGCCAGCAATCCGTCGCGGGTGAGCGCGGCGACCGGCGCCGCGGCAAGCTCGGGCGCGCGGCGCAGCTCGCCGACCAGCGTCATGGCGTCGTGCATGAGCGAAAGCGGTGTCTCGGTCGTATCCGCGACCACGGCGGCACCGGCGACGGCGCCCGCATGGTCCAGCACGGTGGCGGACTTGGCGGCGCAAAAATCGACAAAGCGCTTGTAGCCGGCGCACTTGACCATGCGCTCAGCGGTCTTGCGGGCGGCGGGGTCAACATCCGCGGCCACGATGCGTGCCTGCCGCTCGCGTGCTGCCGCCTCGCGCTCGCGTGCCTCGGCAAGCAGCTGCTCCCACAGGGCGGCGTCGTGCGGCTGCCAGCCCTCAAAGCCCCAGCGCTCGCGGGCGGCCCCCGGGGCGCGGTCGGTCAGAATGTTCACGGCCTCCAACAGCAGACCGCCGCCTGCGCACGAGGCATCGACCAGCGTGGGCAGGGCTTCGTTCTCGTAATCATCGGCAGTCAGCTCGCGCTCGCACAGTGCGGTCCAGCCGACCTGCGCCAGCACCAGGGCGGCGTAGTCGGGGCGCAGCACGTGCGCGCCCTCGCCGGCACGAGTCGCTGCGGGCGGCAGACGTTTGAACAGCGGGTCGCCCGAAAGGTCCAGGCTGATGCTCGCGCGGCGCTGACGCAGTGAAAGCAGCAGGTGAACGTCGGGATCGGCGGCGTCGACATCGGCGCGACGGCCCGTGGTCTCGGCCAGACGGTCGCACAGCGCGTCCTTGGCGCGCAGGGCCGAGAAGCGCGTGTTGCGCAGCTGCTCGGTCACGCCGCGGGCGGTGATGGCGATGGTGGCGCTGGGGCGGATGATAGTCTCCCAGGTGATGTCGTAAACGCTATCGTACAACTCATCGGCATCCTGCGCCTCAAAGCGCCCGAGTACCACGAACACACGGCTCGCCAGGCGCGACCACAGACAGGCGCGGTAGCCTTCTTCGAGCTCGCCCTCAAATGTAGCGCGGCCCTTCAGCCGGCGAACATGCGAAAGCCCGAGGCGTTTAAGCTCATCGGCGAGTGCGGGCTCAAAGCCCTCGGGGCAGCTTGCGTAAAATTCCATGGGTGACCTCTCTGGTTGCGTCGCTCCATTATATGATGGATGCCTCGTTTGCCCTTATCCTCGAAAGGAACCCATATGATTGATGCGTGTCCCGAACCCGCTGTACTCTTTTTTGACGTGGACGGCACGCTGACGTCGTTCGATCCCGACAACATGACCGACAAGGACTTTTCGGCGGTTCGCCCCTCGCAGGCGGTGATCGAGGCGTTTCATCGTCTGCGCGACGCAGGGCACAAGGCGTTTATCTGCACGGGTCGTCCCTTGTGGCTGATTGCCGATGGCCTGCGTGCTTTGGAGCCTGCGGGGGTCGTTGCCATGGCGGGGGCGACGCTCGAGGTCGAGGGCCGCGTGGTGCATGAGGACTGCTTTGACGAGGACGTTATTGAGGAGCTTGCGCGCCGTATGGCCGCGGCAGGGATTGAGGCCTTTTTCGAGACCAACGTGGCTACTTTTGCCCTGGAACCCGCGGGTGTTGAGCAGTCGTCTCTGATCGGCACTTCTGTGGTGCACAGCACCGAGGAAATGCGCGTCGACGGCAGTCTGCGCGTGGGCAAGGTATGCCTCAATGTGCCCAGTTTGGCTCGCGTAGCCAACGATGACGGCTTTATCGATCGCGAGTTTGAGCTGTGCAACACCGGTGGCCAGAATCGCGAGCTGAGCCCCAAGGGCATTGACAAGGGCGTGGGCGTGGCGCGAGCGCTGGCGTATCTGGGCCGCACTGGCAACGCGCGCACCTTTGGCTTTGGCGATTCGGGCAACGACCTGGGCATGCTCGCCGCCGTCGAGACGGCCGTGGCCATGGGTAACGCCATGCCCGAGGTCAAAGCAGTCGCCGACTACGTGACCGACGATGTCGTACACGACGGCACCGTCACAGCGATGCAGCATTTCGGCCTCATCTAATGAATCCCGCGTTCTGACGTTTGCTCAAACTGCGACTCTTTGCTTTTGCATGCTCAATCGATTTATCAATCCAAACACTGAGGTGTTTATACCGTTCGCCGAGAAGATAAAAAACCGCAGTTCACGCCTTGATAAACGTAGGTAAAGTGTTTAGCAGTTTATCGGCCGTATGCTAACGAAAGGAATCAGGCAGATGGCAATCAAGGTGTTCGCTGACGGTGCAAACCTCGAGGGCATGCTCGACATGTACGAGAACGGCAACGTTCAGGGTTTCACGACCAACCCGTCCCTTATGAAGAAGGGCGGCGTGACGGATTACCGCGCGTTTGCCAAAGAGGTCTTGACCCACATCACCGATGTGTCCGTCTCGTTTGAGGTCTTTGCCGACGACGTCGAGACCATGGAGGTCGAGGCGCGCGAGATCGCTACCTGGGCCGAGAACGTCTACGTCAAGATTCCGTGCGTGACTACCAAGGGCGAGTCCACTGCCGAGCTGGTGCGCAAGCTTTCCGCCGACGGCATCAAGGTCAACGTCACTACTATCTTTACGCCTACGCAGGTCGATGAGATGGTCGAGGCCGTTGACACCGAGGCGCCGTCCATCATTTCGCTCTTTGCCGGTCGCATCGCCGATACCGGTGTCGATCCCATTCCGTTTATGACGGAGTCGGTCAAGAAGGCCGCCGCAAAGCCCAACTGCGAGGTCCTGTGGGCGTCCACGCGCGAGCTCATCAACATTTACCAGGCCGAGGCCTGCGGTTGCCAGATCATTACAGTGCCCAACAGCATCCTGGCCAAGCGCAAGAACATCGGTCGCGACCCGTACGAGGTCTCGCTCGACACCGTGCGCGGCTTTGCCAAGGATATCGCGGCGCTCGGTTTCCATATCCTGCCGTAAGCAAGGGTACCCCCGCCTGCGCCGTGCAAAATTGAGAGTATTCAGCAAGGTAAAGGTCTTTATCAGTTGACCGAAGCATGGAACGGCCCCCGTTTTGGCTCTGACGACGCTAAAACGGGGGCTGTTTTTTGCTTTTTCATCTCTGAGGGGGGGTAGCGCGCAGAGATGTGGTGTAAGAGGCGGGGCATGCCCCGCCTCTTCTCTTTCTTGAAAGGGAGGGGACACCGCCTAGAATTCGTCGTTGGAGTAATGAAGGT
>CAMQHB010000085.1:0-7413 GCA_947001545.1 uncultured Collinsella sp. | reverse complement strand
GCCCGTGGGTTATACCCTAAGAGCAAACCACCCTTTTTAAGGGTGGTTCTGATTGGAGGAGAACGCATGCGGCCCGGTGGCACTCAGACAAAGCGCGGCGCCGCGGTGCGCATACGACGCCGACTGGGCTTGGCGTCGCGGGCGTACGCACTGCTATCGTGCTCGCTGGTGCTGGTCATAGCTGGCGTTTCTGCCTATGGCATGACCGTGCCGTCCATGATGCAGGCGCATGCCGCACGCGAACCGCGCGTGGGGCATGAGGTCAAAAGCGATCTGGGCACCACGACTGGATATGCTTGGGCAAGTGTGGTCGGGCATATTGTGTTTGGCACCGACGATGCGGACGGCGCCGAGGCCCCGGACAACGAAGTCACGCTTGCCAATGGCAAAACCATCGTGCTCACCAACACCAAGATCATCGATCGATTGTCCAACAATAGCGTGGCGGCAACGGTGAATAAGGTCGAGCAGCAAAAGGAGCAGGACGCCCAGCAGTCCGGAAAGCCCGGTAGCTCGGATACTTCTGGCTCCGGCTCGGATTCATCGAGTTCGGGCGGCGGCTCTGGGTCGGGTTCCTCTACCGGAGGGCCTGGAAACGGCGGCTCGACGGGCGGCAACACTGACAACGATGCAAACTCCGGTGGCCTTTCCGCTGCTGAGGAAGAGAGCATTCACAGTTGGCTTGTGACCAAGTACAACATGCTCGACGGCTATGTTTCTCGTGCCAATGACGTGGTCTCGACCTATAACTCTACGGGAGATCCCAGACCGTGCGACAGCCTGGTCGGGGAGATGTTTGTTATTCGAGCTGAGTTCGGTCGTCAGACATTCTCGCCCCGGTCAAAGTGGTATCAGCAGTATGCCAATCTGTGGGGCTGTTACACCAACCTATGTCAATGGGTCGGCCATTACGGCGATGATGACGTCGCGCTCGGTAACTTCAACAATAACGTGGCGGCGCTTGCCCTATGATGACCGATCTTGCATCCACCACACCACAATCGCTCGGTCGCGATCCCATGGTCGGCCTGCGCCTGGCGCGTGTCGACGGGTTTGAGCCGGCCATTGCGCTCGGTCAGGACGAACTGCCTGCCTATCTGCGTCGTTTTACGATGCTGTTTGCCGACGATGCCACCATGCGCCGTGGCGGTATCGGCCGCGTGACGCGTGCTGTCAACGCCCAAGGCGAGGCCGTGGCACTCAAGCAGCTCATCTTGCCGACGCGCGATGAGTTTGACGACGATGCCGCTCACGAGGCGCTGGTCGCCAAGTTCAAGGCGGCGTTTCGCGAGGAATACGAATGCCATCGCGCCCTTTCGGGCCTTAAGGGCTTTCCCCGCCTCTATGGCTGGGGCGAGGTCGACGGTGTGCCTGCAATTGTCATGGAATGGGTCGAGGGCGAGACGCTTGCCCGCTTGCGTTCGCGACTCGCCGTGGACGATGCCGGACGCCTGTCGCCGCTTGTGGCGGCGCGTCTGGGTCGCGACCTGTTCGATCTGCTCTGCCGTATGAGCCTGGTGGGTGAGGGCTTTGTCCATCGCGATATCTCGCCCGCTAATATTATGGTGCGCACGGCGCGTCTGCCGCTTGACCGGCAGCTTGCCGAGGGCACCTTTGACCTGTGCCTGATCGACTTTGGCTCGTCGCTGGCGCTTGAGCCTGCGTCGGCCGTGGCCGGTACCGGCGGCAAGGCATCCTTTACCGAGCGCTATGCCACGCTGCGTCGCGCGACGGTTGCCTATGCCCCGCCCGAGATGCTCACCGACGATATTCCCGATCTGCGCGCTTTGCGTATGTCGCCGGCGATCGACGTCTATGTCGCGGCAAGCACGGTTTACGAGCTCATTGCCGGCGTCGCGCCATACGAAGCCGCGCCGAGCACTTCGGGCACCTCGGGTTCGCGCAAAAAGACGCGCGACATCGCGAGCCCCTACCGTCTCAAGATGGACACGCGGCCCGACTATCCCATTGGTGCCCATGCGCCCGGTTGTGATTTGACTCAGCTGCTTCGTCGTGAGCCCGATGTGGCGCTCGCCGCGGCCGAGCAGGCCCAGCAGCTAGGGCTTGAGCCGGATTCCGAAGAGCTACGCGATGCGCTGGCGTTTGTCGATGCCCAGCTGTTCGACGTGGTGATGGCCTGTCTGTCCAGCCATCAAAAAGATCGTCCCGAGCCGGCGGCGGTCGAGGCGGCGCTCTCGGCGTTTTGTGACCACTATGCGCAAAATGTCGGTCGTTCGCTCCGCGGCGAGCCGCTCACGCCGTGCCCCATGGATGCGTCTGGCCGCGCGGTTCGTCGCGCGCTGATGGTCGGCGCGACGGTCGTCTGTGGCGTGGTTTGGGCTGTGGTCGTGGTTTCGGCCGCGCTGCTGGCGTCGGGCGCTCGCGTGACGGCGACTTTGGGATCGCTCGTGTGGTCTGGGTCGCTACCGGGTATTATTGCCGCACTGGCGTTGGCGCTGCCAGGCATAGCCGGCGTTGCCGCGGGGGCACTTGCGCGCGATCGGCGCTCGGGCTTCCTGCAGGGTGTGCTTGCGCTTTCTGCCTGCGAGGTTCCGGTGCTGGTTGTGGCTGCATGTAGCGTATTTTCCCAACGCGCCGTGATGGGCGGCCTTGTTGCCGCTCTGGTTGCAACCTATACGCTTACGTGGTTTTTGCTTGCGATGGGCTTTGCCTTTGAACTTCCCGTTTCGGCACCGCGACGCACAAAAGCCCAGATGGCGACTCCGCTTGCCGGTGGAGCCGCAGCTGCCCGTACTTTTGGCGGACCTGTCGAAGTATCGTCCGATTCTATTTCTATGACCAAGGAGGCCTAGGTCATGGCATCTCAAGTTGAGCTCACCCCATGCGGGGCCATGTTTGACATCTTTAAGCGCGCGGCGCATCTGAGCCATATCGAGCTGTGCGGCTTGGTGCTTTCGTCCCGTCCGCTCGCCGACGGCCGCAGCCCGCAGAGCCGAGCCGCCGATCGCTCTTGGGTTTCCCGCTTTATCGTTCGCGCGCCGGTCGGCACGCTTCAGCAGCGCTACTTTGCCGAATACGGTACCTCGGCTGCGCGTATTATGTCACAACTGGCTCTGCGCCAGCGCAATCCCATGGACTCCACGGCTGTGATCAATATGGTGTGCGGTCCTGCAGGTGAACCGATGGTACGCGCGCTCGAAGAGTGCCACCAGGACACGAATCTCTATCGCAACGCGCTCGATCGCCTGTCCCAGGCGGCAGATCTCATGCCTGCCGAGCGCGCCGAGGCCGTGCTGGTGCTGTTTGTCGCCGTCGGCTGTTCGGCGGATGTGCGGTCCTCGGTGAACTATGCCATCGACTACGCGCACGCGACCTGTGGTGGAGGCACCTCCACGCCGCGTTCGCTTGGCATGTCGATGACCGCGGGCGAACGCGAACCCGCCCCGGCGCACCCCTTGGGCTTGCTACGCGTACAAAACAGTTTTGTCGTGAGCGCCCCGCGCTGGATTCAGCCGAGTGAGCAGGGTGTTGAGATTGGCGCGCTGGCCACTGGTGAGGGCGATATTACCGACGTCGGCGACGATGTCTCGGCCCGCCATGCCCATATCTGGTGCGATGCTCAAAATATCTGGCATGTCGAGGACTTGTCGTCCACCAACGGAACCGTGGTGGTAAACGGGGCCACGCGCGTCTGCATTCAGGTCGAGCCCGGCCGTTCCGCCCAACTCAATCCCGGCGACGAGCTCAAGCTCGGCGAATCCACTACCTACGCCATCCTCCTCGGTGCCCTCTAGCCGGCAGATAGGGACGTTCCTTTTCTGCCGGCACTTGGGGACACTCCTTGGCGCGCCAGAGCCAGTCGCCCGGGGATGGAGGGACCATTTTGGCCCTTGGCGGTCAGTCGGGGCGAAACTAGAAGATCTTTCCGATTCGCGGCTGTTCATGCTTGTAGAGCATCTAAAACAATAGGATGTTATTCTGGAATATGCCGGGTGCGTGAACTTGCCTGTCTTAGCCTTAATAAGGTATAGGGGAGTTTGGCTCAGGGGTTCCGTCTTGTTCTTCAGCGCAGTATTGTGGGACAGATTTGCTGAGATTGGCGCCTTACACCGCAGAGCGCACGGAAGGCTCTCGATTTGTGTTCTGGCCCCAGAATACAGGGCCTGATACTTACCAACTGTGGCATGGATGTAACATCTGTAGAAATCAACCCTTTTGTTGTCGACCTTTGTAAGAAAAACACTGCCATCAACTCTTTGGATGACGAAACTAGGGTGCTTGAGGGGAGCCTTTACTCCCCTCTGAGAGATGACTCATGTTTTTCGCTTGTCGTTGTGAATCCTCCGTTACTGCCGATTCCGGATGAGATTCCTTATCCCTTCGTTTGAGATGGAGGACAATCGGGTCTGGATAAAACACTTCGTATTCTTAAGGGTGGCGATACGCATTTAGAGAAAAACGGTAAATACTGCTAATAGGGGTGACGACGATGGTGCAGGGGCGACCCGCGATGCTCTCATCAATACGTCGGATACTTGGGAAATCAGGTCTAGATGCATGTATGATGATGCTGTGTGGCTATTCAATTAATCCGCGTTCCGAATGGGTGCAGGGTATAGCTGCGACATCGTATGCTTTTGACCCGGCGCGATACTCAGATATTTCTGAGGCGGTTGACGAAGTTTATACGCACTATGCCGCGCAAGGCGTTTCGGAAGTTTGCACATCTACGTTACGGGCTTAGGTTTCTTCAAGCGAGCAGGCCGGTTGCGTTATTTCGAGCGATTTTTCTAGTCTAGACGACAAAAGGCAAAGGATTTGATGGGTATAAAACGCGGACGTTTGTTGGCGGATGCTCAAATCTATTGTGGCAATCGGGCGGTTGAAAAAGATATTTCAACCGCCCGATTGCCAGGTTCGTCGGAGGAGATGTCCGATTCCGACTCTCTTGTAGGAAGAGCTTGAGATCGTATTGGCCCAAGGCAATCTTAAAGCAGTCTCATTGGCAAATCTTCGCTCCTGTTGTGTTGAGGTGTAAGGTATCAGTGATTGATGTTTTGTGGCGGGTAGATTGGGGCCTTCCTTGATTCGATGCGTTCTCTCGAGGTTCATCAGAGCAAAAGGGGCTTTCGTCTTCATTGCTATCACGGTGATTGGAACCGCTCTCTCCTATGCCATGCCATACGTGAACGGGAAATTCTTAGATTTTCTTCTCGGTAACCGCAGCGAAAGAGACGCCGTACTCTTCGCGCTCCTGGTTGCGTCAATAGGAGTTTTCTCCACCCTCTTTACTTATTTTGCAGGAACACTTTCCATTCGCATAACCACGAGACTTTCCTTTGATCTTCTCAGGGAGGCCGTCTTGCGTTTTGAAAGAGACGATTACTTGGTGAGTCGGACCATCGATCCAGCCTATACAACGCAACGGATTATTTCCGACTCCAGCGTGGTCTCATCCTTCGTTTTGGCGAATTTTATCAGTGCGCCGCTGTCCATTGTAGCCATTCCCATCGTATTGCTTATCATATGGTCAATTGATTCAACTCTCGCGGTGTTTTCCATCATTCTCCTCATCGTGTATTTCTGTGTAATTACTGGGTTGAGGAAACTTTTGTATAGGGTCACGTATGAGAAGAAAGAGGCGGACAGCGCCTTTTACGCCGCAATTGCATCGCAGCTTAATCAGATTCTCAACATTCAACTGACATCTTCGTACGGCAAGAGCGAACAAGCGCTCGACGCTGGGTTTAAGAGCTATTTTCCCAAAGTTTTGCGCTCCGGAAAGCTATCATATTCTCTGACATCGCTCGATGGTCTTTTCGCAGCGTTGTTTCAAGCGGTGATACTTGTTGTTTCCGGAGTACGAATCATTAACGGAACTATGTCAATAGGCGAGTACACTATCATCGGTACATACTTCGCGGTTCTCTTTAAGACTTTGAAAAGTATGATGTCATTGTTCAAATCCTATCAAGATGCCAAAGCATCATGGGATAGGACGGCTATCGCGACGAGAGAAAAGGAGAGATCGGGGTGGAATCGGACCGATTTAGCTAAACTCGATGAAATAAATGATATTTCGGTATCTGATTTGGAATTCTCGGTTGCCCTTCCAGACGGATCTGTCCGAGAGGTCCTCGGCGGGTTTTCTTTCAAGTTTTCCGGTCCTGGTACATATTGCATAGTTGGGGAAAACGGAAGAGGCAAGACGTCACTTCTTTACTTGATGCTCGGGCTATACTCATCGAAAGGCAAAGTAAAATACAACGGCGTGCCAATCGAAGAATGCGACTTGGATTACATACGTGCGAGAGAGATATCGTGCTGCCCACAGTCGTGCTTCGCGCCGGACGAAACGGTGAAAGAGCTGTTAGAGTATTTCGACACGCCCTTTTCTTCCTATCACCGGGGTGTAGATGGCCTACTTTCGCTGGAAAACAGCGTGAAGGAGTTGCTCGGGAAACGTTGCTCCGCGCTTTCGGGCGGTGAGCTGCGCCGAGTGTACTTATGGTCGGCGATTTCACGCAAGTCGTCAGTTTTGGTACTCGACGAGCCCACGACTGGGTTAGACGCTGTAAGCCGCGCCGAGCTTGCGGCCTATGTTAAGCGCAACAAGCAAAGCCAGCTGATCATCGTTGTCTCTCACGATGACGAGATGGTCGGCGCGGTAGAAGGGGTAGTGGATTTAGGCAGCATGTACCAGGGTAAATGATGACAAGTGTAGTGCTACCCAACTGGCAGAGATAACAAAAAGGCGATGCAGATGCACGTAGCATTCAGGCGGTTCGGACTCGGTGCCTTCACGCCATCGCAACGCTTTCAGATATAGTTCTCGTTCTCTTACTAAAGGAAACTTTAGTCTACGTCATCTTGTCGAGACAGAGGTGAAGCGAAGTGTTGTCGCGACGTATCTTATTCCAGGTGGCTCAGTATCAGCGTGAGAATCGCACCAAAGTGTACTTACGATTCTCGTGTCCCACGGACAACATGAGCTGAGCATTGAGGTTCCACCCTTTGCTGCAACTACACGGGGTTGGACGGCAATGAATATGCCGGGCCGCATACCACGCGCAGCGGGGGTCCATGTCCCAGTATGTTGCCTACAGCAGCCTCGATGTCCACGCACACATCATCTCTGCCTTCGCGTTCAATCCATTTGCCGGAGAGTGCGAGGGTTGCCAGGCCGTAGAATTCGAGCCGAACAAATGAAATGCGGTATCAGCGCATAGGATTAAACTGACGATTGCTTTGCACTGAGAATACGCTTGGAAAGCCGCTATGGGTGGCGGCCCGGGTTAAATAGAGAAGCCCGTCCGATCACTTTCATGTGGCGAACGGTCGGGCTTCTTATTCCACTTGCCAATGCTCGGCTCATATTGGAAGAAAGCTACGCTAATGGGGGGTGCGGACAGAAAGTTGGACCGCGGGGCGGTCCGGACTGGAGGTTCGCAT
>CAMQHB010000084.1:0-7445 GCA_947001545.1 uncultured Collinsella sp. | reverse complement strand
CCCTACCGGGAGTAGCCCCGACGGTTGACAAAACTATAGGAACACCCAATGACTAAGTTGCAGGTGGTTGCGGTTGTGTTACACTAACGCTGCGTATATGACGCAAATATCTCGATACAGATCAATGATGTCCGTCGGTATTTGACGGAGCTAGACTGTTTAGCCGCCCTGAAGGTTTATGCAGGGAGCATGTGATCACAGGGCTTGAAAAGAAAGTTGAGCAAACACTGTGTCTGATCAACAGCAAGAAAACGAAATAACGACGACGCAAGCCGCTCCCGCTGCACCGGTTGCGTCGGACCAGGTCGCGGCGCCCGCGCATGCCTCGGCTCCTGAGACGCCTAAGGCTGCTTCGACGCCTGCGCCTGCAACGGCTGAGAAGGCCGTGCCTGCAACTGGTGAGGAGGCTGCTCCGGCAAAGCCCAAGCGTACGCGCCGCACGGCCAAGCCTGCTGCTGACGGCGAGGAGGTCACCAAGCCCAAGCGCCGTACCACGCGCACGACGCGCGTCAAGCGCACCGTTGCAGCTGACTCCTCGGCGCCGATTTCCGATGAGGTCGCGCAGGCACGTGCGTTGGCGCAGATTAGCGAGGCTCAGGTGGTGCGCGCCCGCCGTCGTGCTGCCGAGCGCGAGGCCGCGGCTCTGACCGAGCTTGCAGCTCCGTCTGTGCCCGAGACGCCTGCCGCCACCGAGACCCCTGTCGCCGACCAGCCGACCGAGAAGCCGGTACCGCGCACACGCCGTCGCACGGCTGCTAAGGCCGAGCAGGTTGCCGATCGGGTAACCCCCGAGCTCACTGAGGCTTCGGTCCGTTCCGCGGCAGGGGAGGGCACATCGCCTGTTGAGCCCGCTGCGCCTGTCGAGGCCAGCGAAGTTCCCGTTGTCGATCCGGCTTTGCGCCCGCACCGTCGCGGTCGCAAGCCCAAGGCCTTCGTCGAGGCAGAGAAGGCCGCAGCCGCAGCTGCAGCCGCTCGGGATGCTGCGGCGACCGCCGAGTCTGCAACCGCCGCCGACGCGCCCGTCCAGGATACTACGACTTCCGAGGCCGCTCCCGCCGATGTCGAGCCCGCCGACGTCCGTCCTGGTCGCAGCCATCGTACTGCTGCTAAGCGCACGTCCAAGGCCAAGGCTGCCAAGAAGGGTGCGTCCGAGGATTCCGCCGAGACGACCGCCGATGCATCGATTGATGCCGCTGAGCCCCAGGACGTCGAACAGCCTGCGTCCGAAAAGCCCAAGCGTGGTCGTAAGAAGTCCGCTAAGGCCAAGGCGTCCGAGCAGCAGGCTGATATCGAAGTACAGGTCGATTCCGGCGCCGAGGCCAATGGCGCCGCTGCGGCCAATGCCGACGCCGCCGCAATCGATGGCGCCGCGCCCGCCGAGGCCGAAGACGGCGCTCGCCCCAACCGTCGCCAGCACAAGCGTAACGACGAGCGCAACGAGCGCAAGGACGAGCGCAACAACGACCGCCGCAACCGTCAGCGCGATCGCAAGCAGCGCAACAAGGAGCGTAATGCCGCTCCCACCGAGCCCACGCTTTCGCGTGAGGAACTTGCGGCCATGAAGGTCGCCGAACTGCGCGAGAAGGCCAAGGAGTTCGAGATTGAGACGACCGGCAAGAAGAAAGCCGAGCTCGTCGAGGAGATCTACGTCACCGCCGCGAAGGCCGAGGGCTTCCGCGACATCAAGGGCATCCTGCAGATTCGTCCGGACAGCTCCGGTATCATCCATGCCCACGGTTACATGAAGTCCAACGACGACGCCTTCGTCCCCGCCTACCTCATCCGCTCCGCGCGTCTGCGCACGGGCGACGTCATCGAGGGCTCGCTTCGTCCTTCGCGCGGCGGCGACAAGCGCGCCGGCCTCGCCAAAATCACGACCGTCAACGGTCTGGACCCCGAGCAGATTCGCAATCGCCCCAAGTTCGGCGACCTCACCCCGGTCTATCCCAACGAGCCGCTGCGCATGGAGCACGGCAAGGACTCCATCACCGGTCGCGCCATCGACATCGTGTCGCCGATCGGTAAGGGTCAGCGTGGCCTGATCGTGTCCCCGCCCAAGGCCGGCAAGACCACGATCCTCAAGAAGATCTGCCAGTCTATCTCGATTAACAACCCCGAGGTGCACCTCATCTGCCTGCTCGTCGACGAGCGCCCCGAAGAGGTCACCGATATGCAGCGTTCCATCAAGGGCGAGGTTGTGGCGTCGACCTTCGATATGCCCGCCGACAACCACACTCGCGTGGCAGAGCTCGTCATCGAGCGCGCCAAGCGCATCGTGGAGCTGGGCGGCGATGTTGTGGTGGTGCTCGACTCCATCACGCGTCTTGCCCGCGCCTACAACTTGGCGGCGCCCGCCTCAGGCCGCATCCTTTCGGGCGGCGTCGATTCGGCGGCACTGTATCCTCCCAAGCGCTTCCTGGGCGCAGCCCGTAATATCGAGAACGGTGGCTCGCTCACCATCCTGGCCTCTGCCCTCATCGACACTGGTTCCAAGATGGACGAGGTCATCTTTGAGGAGTTCAAGGGCACCGGCAACATGGAGCTTAAGCTCGACCGCGACCTGGCCGACCGCCGTATCTTCCCGGCTATCGACCCCGTTGCTTCCGGTACGCGTAACGAGGACCTGTTGGTCGACGAGCAGATGCGTCCGTTTGTCTTTGGTCTGCGTCGCATTCTTGCCGGCATGAACAACACCGAGCGCGCAGCCGCGTCGTTTATCAAGGGTCTTAAGGGCACCAACACCAACCAGGAGTTCCTGGTGCGTTCGGCCAAAAAACACAGCGACTACGAGCAGACGTTCTAGGTTGTCATCCACACGCAGCGATAGTCATCAATGCAATAAAGGGTCGGGGCTTTGAGCCTCGGCCCTTTTCCATATCGCCGCTCCGCGCTTATTTTTAACCATAAGACCGACGAGCAGCAGGTTTCCCGTTTCAATCCGACATCGTCGCTTGCAATCGACAGGGCGGTTTCGCATAATAGCTTTTAAGCTTCGCGACGGAAAACGCAGATGAAACGAACCATATACCGTTGCTTTGGGGCATAGCCCCGCTTCATCTTCTCTCGCGCAGCCAACTGAATGATGCGATTTGGGTGCTGGAAGATGGGGAGAGCTCATGGCTTCTTCTGATGCAACACAACGAGCAGTCCTTGCCGGACTTTCGTGCGGGATCGGCCTTGCCGGCCCCGTGGTTATGTATGCCGCGACGCTACCGTTTTCGTCTGTGAACGAGACGGTCGTGGCGGGTGCGGTTCCCTTCGCCGTGGGCGCGGTGGCGGGCGTGGGTATCTATGCCGCCTCGCTGGGTATCTCCGAGTATCGTGCGCAGCGTGAAGAGCGTCTGTTCCAGCCCGATGCCATGGGCGGTGCCGCCAATCTCAATCAGCATCAAAGCGAGTTCAAGACCGCCTCGATTCCAGCTCAGCAGCAGGATGCGACTCCTTACGCTGCGGCTTCTGCTTCTCAGGCTCAGGCGGAGCAGTCTACCTCGGCATTCCTTTCCGGCCTGACTGGTGCGTTCCAGCGCCGTCATGCCGATGATGGTGTCCCTACCATCGCTCGAGCCGCAGATGCTATGGACGAGGCCGAGGCTTGGTCCATGATCGACAGTATGCTCGACGACGATTCGCCGGTGAGCTGCGACCCTGCACACTCGCGCGACGTCTATCAAGTCGCCATCGACGAGCTCACCAACGGCGGGCAGACCGGCTCCTTCAATCGCGACGACATCGCCGCCGCGGCACGCGCCGTGTCTGGTTCCCAGGCCGCCCCTGCGGGCAGCACGGCGGCTTTCGTGGCACTCGTTGCCAACGCGGCAGCCAATAACGCCTACAACGCTACCTCGGCGGACGCGAACGCTTCTGCCGACAATTCGTACGTTGATGAAGCCATGACTGCGGACGAGGAGGCCGTTGCCGCCCGCCGTGCCGCCGAAAGCTCGTTGTGGGGCGCTCCTGCCCAGCAGCAGGCGGCTGAGGCTGCGCCGTACAATGCAAACCTCGCCAGCATGCCTATCATCTCCGGTGCCGCGGACATCGATCTCGATGACCTCGATGAGCCTGCAGCCATCACCGCATCGATTGATGCCCAAGATCGCATCGACACCGGCGACCTTCCGGACGCCTCGCTCGAGGTTGATGTTCCCATGGCCGATTACTCGGGCCACGAGGGCATGTGGGCCGCCGCCACCGCGATTCTGGATGAGATTGACGAGCCTGCTCCTGTTGCAGCCCCCGCTCCTGTCGCTGCCCCTCAGCCTGCTGCCCCCGCCTATGTCGGCCGTCACAGTGCTGTGTTCCCCGAGGATACTGCCCGTATCTCGCGCGAGAGCATCGAGCGGGCCGAGGCTATTGCCGCCGGCATTATGGAAAACCGTCGTCACGAGCGCGTCAATCAGATCCTCGAGGAAGAGATCGAGCGCCTGCAGTCCTCTACCGCCAAGCGTACGGGCCGTGCCTATCTGAGCGTTATCGAGGGCGGTACCGCCAGCTTCGCGCCGCTCCGCGCGGAGGCATAACTTCTGCATGGTTAAGATCAATCGAAAATGGGCGGTTGTAACCTGCCTGATGGCGCTCTTGATCTGGGCTAATTCGCTGGTTCCCGGCTCGGGGTCGGGCTCGCTGAGCCTGACGGTCATGGAAGCTATCCGCGGTTTCCTGCACGGCGTGGGACTTCCATATGAATGGGTGACCAACTTTGTTGTTCGCAAGTGCGCGCATTTTACCGAGTATATGGTGCTCGGCATCTTGGCAACGCACGCCTTTGATTTTGAGGGCCGGCGCACCTTTGACGTGCTGCTGCCCACGGCGGTGTTCCTGCTGCTGATTCCCTCGATCGACGAGACGATTCAGCTCTTTGTGCCGGGACGCGCCGGCATGATCACCGATGTGATGATCGACTGCTGTGGAGCGGCAACGGGCGTTGTGCTCCGATATCTCTTACGGTCGCTGATGTGCGCTAAAAAGGCCGCCTAGGACGTATTGTTTGGTCCTAGGCGGCCTTTTTTATTTGAGGGCTTATATGAGGCGTGGTGGCGTCGTTCCGTAGGTCGGATTTGCCGGGCGCGCCACGCCCTGTGGGTGCGTCTGCTACTGAAGCGCCTGTGCGCCCAGGGCCAGGCAGCCCATAATGCCCTGCTTGCCCTCGAGGCTGTTGTTGACGATGTAGTTATCGATGTCGTTGACCTCGGGCGTGACGATATAGCCGTTGAGCATCTCGGCACACTTTTTGCGTGCGAGCGGCACGATGGGGGTGTGGTCGGCCACACCGCCGCCGATGATGATCTTTTGCGGCGCGTAGCACAGCGTGTAGGTCATGAGCGCCTGTGCTAGATAGCCTGCGAGCAGGTCCATGGCCTCTGGGTCATCGGCCATGTCTCCGGCGCTCTTGCCATCCCAGCGCTTTTTAACGCCGGGGCCGGCGATGAGGCCCTCGAGGCAGTTGTCATGGAAGGGGCAAGCGCTATGCTCGCCGATGGTGTCGCGCGGGTCGCGCGTGACCAGGATGTGGCCGGCCTCGGGATGCATCATGCCGTGTACGAGCTTACCGCCCGAGAGCACGCCGGCGCCCACACCGGTGCCGATGGTCAGGTAGACCACGTCCGTGAGGCCCTGGGCGCAACCAAAGGTGACCTCGCCCAAGCAGGCAACGTTGACGTCGGTGTCGTAGCCGCAGGGAATATTGAGCTCGTTTTGGATGGTGCCCAGCAGGTCGAAGTAGCGCCATGCCGTTTTGGGCGTCTCCAGGATCTTGCCGTATTGGGGCGAGGCAGGGTTAACTGCGGTGGGTCCAAAGGCGCCGATGCCCAGCGCGGCGATGCCCTTGTTCGCAAACCATGCATTGACGGCCTCAACGGTCTCCTGCGGGGTCGTGGTCGCGATCTGCTCACGCTCCAGGACCGTACCGTCCGCATAGCCCGTGGCGCACACCATCTTGGTGCCGCCGGCCTCGAGCGCTCCGATAAGCTGTTGTTCTGCCATGGTATTCCTCCCTTTTGGACGAGTTGCTCCGTGACTAAAGTATAGCGCTCTAAACAAGTTAAGAAAGCGCTATAAAAAGAAGCCCTTCAACGCGGCGGGCGATGAGGGGCTTCTTTGGTTGCTTTAGTTGCCGGGCCGTCCTTACCCGCGCGGCTTGATTTTATCACGTAGCGACTTGAGGTTCTCCAGCGCGGCGTTGAGCGTTTCGTCTCGCTTGGCAAAGTGGAAGCGGATCAGATGGTTGACGGGCTCGCGGAAGAAGCTCGAGCCGGGCACGGCGCCCACACCCACTATAGATGCGAGGTCCTCGCAGAATTCGAGGTCGCTGTCATAGCCAAACTCCGAGATATCCATCATCACGTAATAGGCGCCCTGCGGCACGTTATGCTCAAGACCGATGCTGTCGAGTCCCTGGCAGAACAGGTCGCGTTTGGCGGTGTAGAGGTCGAGGACCTCATCGTAATAGCTGTCGTCGAAGTTGAGGGCGGTGACAACGGCTTCCTGCAGGGGAGCGGCGGCACCCACGGTGAGAAAGTCGTGGACCTTCTTGATACGCTCGGTGATCTGGGCCGGGGCGATGGTGTAGCCCAAGCGCCAACCGGTGATGGAGTACGTCTTAGACAGCGAGCTGCAGCTGATGGTTCGCTCGAACATGCCGGGCAGCGTGGCCATATAGACGTGCTCGTGGGGCGCGTAGACGATGTGCTCGTATACCTCGTCGGTAATGCAGTAGGCGTCGTACTTTTTGCAGAGGTCGGCGATAAAGGTGAGCTCCTCGCGCGTGAAGACCTTGCCGCAAGGGTTGGAAGGGTTGCACAGGACGATGGCCTTGGGGTCGTTGTCGCGGAAGGCTGCCTCGAGTACCTCACGATCAAAGTCGAATGTGGGCGGGTTGAGCGGCACATAGATAGGCTCGGCACCCGAGAGAATGGTGTCAGCGCCGTAGTTCTCGTAGAACGGCGAGAAGATGACGACCTTGTCTCCGGGGTTTGTGACCGTCATCATGGCGGCCATCATGGCCTCGGTGGAGCCGCAGGTGACTACGATATTCTCGTTGGGGTTCACCGGCATGCCCATAAAGTGCTCCTGTTTGGCGGCGAGCGCCTCGCGCATGGCCTGGGAGCCCCAGGTGATGGAGTACTGGTGATAGAGCGGCTTGGGGTCGGCGGCGATGGTGCTCAGGCTGTTGAGCAGCTGCGCCGGAGGATCGAAGTCGGGGAAGCCCTGCGACAGGTTGACGGCATCGTACTTATTGGAGATGCGTGTCATGCGGCGGATGACCGAATCGGTAAATGTTGCCGTGCGGTTGGAGAGTTCTTTCATGCCGGTCCTTTCGAGGATTTGCAGTGGGGCAAGTTTACTCCTATGGAACCGGTGGGAATTGCTCGAAACGCGCTCGAAAAACTCTTTTCGGTTGATTTTCAATCTCAACGCAACAGCCTGAACGGACCCCGCGTTTCCGCAGC
>CAMQHB010000083.1:0-7561 GCA_947001545.1 uncultured Collinsella sp. | reverse complement strand
ACCCCCCCCCCCCGCCGCGCCCCGGCGGCGCGGGCCCCCCCCCCGGGGGGGGGGGCGGGGGGGGCCCCCCCCCCCCCCAACCCCACCCCCCCCCCCCCCCCCCCGGCCTGCATTGACACAGCTGGCGGTTCTTGGGCATCGTTTGCTGGCGGGGTTCCTTTGCTGAAATGGACTTGGCCGAAAGGGCCGCTGGTCCCGGTCGCTGGTTCGCGCTTTGCGTGAACTCCGCGCTACTGTGGGTCAGTTAGGCTTCTGTTTTTGGACCCGCTACATCTTCCCGCCTCAGCATCGACCTTAGCTTCTCGAAGCTTTCCTCGCTTAGGCAGTGCTCCATGTGGCAGCCCTCTTGCGACGCGACCTCAGCCGAAACACCCGCATCCTCTAGCAGCCCCACGAAAAAGCAGTGGCGCTCCCACATTTGGCGCGCGACCTCCAGACCGCGCTCTGTCAGATGAACATCTCGTTTGCCCATTTCGACATAGCCGTTGCTTTCCAGCGTCGCCATGGCCTTGGAAACGCTCGCCTTGGTTACGCCGAGGTACTCCGCAACGTCGATCGAGCGCACGATGCCCTGACGTTCCGACAGAACGTAGATCGATTCGAGATAGTCTTCTCCGGATTCACGTAGGGCCATGGGCCGCCTTTCGCGATGATTGCTAGTTAGCCTTTGGATACTTTCCACGGCTAACTTTACCGCAAAAGTTGCCCATGTCTTACTACTTTGTCTAAAAGTTAGCCGTGTTTCACAAAACGTGCGGGACGAAAACAAAATGGGGACGCCCCGCAAGGAGTGTCCCCAGCTGCCGGCAGAAAAGGAACGTCCCCAGGTGCCGAGCCGCAGCTATAACAGTCCAAAGTGCTTCGCGGCGTTGTAGATGCCGTCGTCGTCCACGGCTGTCGTCACATAGGTCGCCGCAGCTTTCACCGTGTCCTGTGCGTTGCCCATGGCCACACTTGTGCCCACGGCCGAGAACATCGACAGGTCGTTCTCGCCGTCGCCAAAGGCAATCGCCTCGCTCGCGTCGATACCAAGCCGCTCGAGCGTCGCCGCCACGCCCAGGTCCTTGCCGCCGTTAGCGGGAATAATGTCGCAGAACAGGTCGCACCAGCGCGTGGTGAGCGAATGCGACACGGCGTCGGTCACGATATGTTCGTCGGCCGGGTCCACAAAGGCGCAGAACTGGTAGACCGGTGCGTCAAAGGCGTGCTCAAACGGCTCCTCGTGGTAGACGATTCCCGCGTTGCTGCCAGCCGTCACCACGCGCTCGGACAGGCGGTTCACAAACGAGTTCTCGCCCTGCATGCACAGCGAGTCATAGCGCCCCTGCGCCACCTGGTCCACAATCACCGCAACGTCGTCCGGATCGATCGGACAGCTGCGGTAAACCCCCTCGGCATCAAAACAGTGCTGACCCGAGAGCGTAATGTACGCATCCCAGCCCAGGTCGAACAGCCAGTCCGGCATCTGGTAGGTCGGACGGCCCGTGGCGATCACGCACGCAATCCCCTGCTCGTGAAAGCTGTCGAGCACCTGCTGCGCCGACGCCGGAATCCGGTGGGTCTTAAAGCTCAGCAGCGTGCCGTCGATATCGAAAAACGCGGCTTTGATCATTCTCGCCTACTCCTCGCCCTCGAGCTTTTCGCTCGCCTCGAGCCACGCCATCTCCAGCTCGTCCATGGCAGCGTGAGCCTCGTCGATCTTTGCCTGCTGCTCGCCGAGCGCCGTGTAGTTGGTGGGATCGACTTGGGCCATTGCTGCCTCGGCCTCCTCAACGCGGGCGCGCTGCGTCTCCATCTTGCGCTCGAGCGAGCTCACCTCGCGGCGGAGCTTCTGACGCTCGGCGTTGGAAAGGCCGTTGGGCTGACCGCTCGACTTGGGCTTGTCGGCAGCAGCCGCCGCACCGGTGTCGAACGTGCCGGTCTTAGCGCTCGGCGCGCCCACGGGCTCGCCCTCGGCGGTAGCGTTGCACAGGCGCAGGTACTGGTCCACGCCGCCGGGCATATGCGTCAGATGGCCATCGAGCAGTGCCCACTGTTGGTCGGTCACGCGCTCCATCAAAAAGCGATCGTGTGTCACCAGGATCAGCGTGCCGGGCCAGCCGTCCAGCAGGTCCTCGACAATCGCGAGCATGTCGGTATCCAGGTCGTTGCCCGGCTCGTCCAGGATGAGCACGTTGGGCTCGTCCAGAATCGTCAGCAACAGCGACAGGCGACGGCGCTGGCCGCCCGAAAGATCGCCGATGCGGCTCCAGAGCTGCTGCGTCGTAAAGCCCAGACGCTCGCAGAGCTTCTCGGGCGAAGTCTCCTTGCCGTCGATGACGTAGTACTTCTTATAGTTGCCGAGCACCTCGCGGATCGTGTCGCCCATGTAGGGTTCGAGCTCCTCGAGCTGCTGCGACAGCACGCCAAAGCGCACTGTCTGGCCAATCTTCACGCGGCCGCGCGTGGGTTCAATCTTGCCCTGGATCACGTCGAGCAGCGTCGACTTGCCGGCACCGTTCTCGCCCAAAAGGCCATAGCGGTCGCCCGCACCAATGAGCCAGGTCACGTCAGAGAGCACCTGCTTGGGCGCGCCATCGGTATCCGCATAGCCGGCGTCCACGTCGACCACATCGATAACCTGCTTGCCCAGGCGGCTCACGGCGAGGCGCTTGAGCTCCAGCTCGTCACGCACGGGCGGCACGTCGGCGATCAGCTCGCGAGCGGCATCAACGCGAAACTTGGGCTTGGTGGAACGCGCCTGGGCGCCGCGGCTCAGCCACGCGAGCTCCTTGCGCGCCATGTTGCGACGGCGTTCCTCGGTAACCGCGGCCATGCGGTCGCGCTCCACGCGCTGCAGGATATATGCGGAGTAGCCGCCCTCGAAGGGATCGACCTGGCCGTCGTGGACCTCCCACATGCTGGTGCAGACCTCGTCCAAGAACCAGCGATCGTGCGTGACCACGAGCATGGCGCCCTGACCGCGCTGCCAGCGAGCCTTAAGATGGCGTGCAAGCCAGTTGATGGTGCGCATGTCCAGATGGTTAGTGGGCTCGTCGAGCATGAGCACGTCGTAGTCGCCGATCAACAGGCGCGCGAGGTCCACGCGGCGGCGCTGGCCACCCGAAAGCTCGCCCACCGTGCCCTCCCAGGGCACATCGCTAATGAGACCGGCGAGGATCTGGCGCGTGCGGGGGCTCGACGCCCACTCATACTCGGGCGTGTCGCCCACGACGGCATGGTGCACGGTGTCGGTGTCGACAAGCTGGTCCTTTTGGCCGAGCAGGCCGATCGTGGTGCCGCGACGATGCGTCACGCGGCCGTCGTCGGGCTCCAGCGTGCCGGCGAGCACGCTCAGCAGCGTCGACTTGCCGTCGCCGTTTTTACCGACAATACCAATACGGTCGCCCTCGCCCACGCCGAGCGTCACGCTATCGAAAATATGCTTGGTGGGAAACTCTAGGCTGACGGAATCGCATCCCAAAAGAATCGCCATATGCCCTGCTCCTTCGTAGAAATTCAACGTTGTCCATAATAGCAGCGAAAAGGCGGGCCGCACACGACACAAAAAGGCTGGCCATCTCCCAAAAGAGATGACCCGCCTCTCCAATCAGTCCCGTGGCAACCGTGGCCGCCGCGGGCCTCAAGCATGTCCCGGACTAGGAGAACATGCCGGTGAGGTAATCATTCAGCCGCTTATCCTTGGGCCGTTGGAAAATCTCGTCAGTCTCGTCGTACTCGACCATATCGCCCATGTAGAAGAACGCCGTGCGGTTGGACACGCGCGACGCCTGCTCCATGTTGTGCGTCACGATAACGATGGCGCGGTCGGCCACGATCGATGACATGAGGTCCTCGATCGCCAGCGTCGAGATGGGGTCGAGCGCCGAGCAGGGCTCGTCGAACAGAATCACGTCGGGGTTGAGCGCCAGCGTGCGCGCGATGCACAGACGCTGCTGCTGGCCGCCCGAAAGCGCGTAGGCGCTCTTGTCGAGCTTGTCTTTGACCTCGTCCCAAAGCGCCGCGCCGCGCAGGCTTTCCTCGACCATGCGGTCGAGCTCGTCGCGGTCGGTGATGCCGTGGCGCTTAGGCGCAAACGTGATGTTGTCGCGAATGGACTTGCGGAACGGGTTGGGCTGCTGGAACACCATGCCAATGGAACGGCGCAGCTCGTAGGTGTTTTCGGTCTTGGTGTTCACGTTGCGCCCGCGATAGTTGATCTCGCCCTCCACGCGGCAGCCGCGAATCTCGCGATTCATGAGGTTGAGGCTACGCAAGAAGGTCGACTTACCGCAGCCCGAAGGCCCGATGAGCGCCGTGATCTCGCCCTTGTGAAAGTCGAGCGACGTATTGTGCAGTGCATGGTGGTCGCCATAGTACACGTTGACGTCCTTGGTGGAGAGCACGACCTCGTCGCTCACGGCCTTGCCGCTCGCGCGCACGCGCTTCTCGCTCTCCCCCACGCTCGACAAAAAGTCCTGGGTCTCGGACGATGCCGCCTCAGTTGCGGGCGTTGCATTTATCTCGCTCATTCGGCCGTCATCTTCCTTGCCAGTTGTTTGCCCACGATACGGGCGACTACGTTAAACAGCAGCACGCAAATCATCAGCAGCGCCGCGGTGCCCCAAACGATCTGCTGGGCCTCGGGGCTGCCCTCGCCATAGATCTTGTAGATGTGCACGGCGAGCGACTCACCGGGGCGGAACACGTTCCAGGCGCAGGTGGGGCTCGACAGGTTAAAGCTCAAGAAGTTCAGACGCACCGGCGAGCTCATGCCCGAGGTAAAGAGCAGCGCCGCGGCCTCGCCAAAGACGCGGCCGGCCGAAAGCACGATGCCGGTCACGATGGCGGGCATGGCCTCGGGAATCAGGATGTGCAGCGTGGCCTCCCAGCGGGTAAGGCCCATGGCCAGGCATGCATCGCGCTGGGCCTGTGGCACGTCCTCGAGCGCCTGCTGAATCACGCGCACCAGAATGGGGATATTGAACATGGTGAGCGCGACGGCGCCGGAGATGGTGGAGTACTTCCAGCCCAGCTGCACCGAGAACACCAGGAAGCCAAACATGCCGACGACGATGGAAGGCAGCGAGGACAGCGTCTCGATGGCGGTAGAGGCGATGTCGCGGATAGGGCCGTTCGGCGCGTACTCAACCAGGAAGACCGCTCCGCCTAGGCTGATGGGCACCGAGATGATCAGAGTGATCAGCAGCAGGTAGAACGAGTCGAACAGCTGGTAGAGCACGCCGCCCTGCGTTCCGTTGGCGCGCGACGGCTCTGTGAGAAAGCCCGGCTGGAACAGCGTCGAGATGCCCTCGAACAGGATATAGGCCACCATGGAGATGACGATGAGCATGACGATGGCGACGATCGCCGTCAGCACGCCCGTGGCGATGCGATCCTGCTTTTGGACACGCCCGAGCCTCGCCTCGTCGATGTGGATGCGCGTGCTAGCCACGAGCCTTCGCCCCCTTGCGGCCAATGAGATGGATGATCAGGATGAAGATGAGGCTCATGCCCATCAGCAGCAGACCGAGTGCCCACAGGACGTCGTCCTGGGCCGAGCCCTCGGCGTAGACCGCCATGGACGTGGTGAGCGTGGTGGTGATGGTGGACGCCGGCGACAGCAGCGACGTCGGCATGGCCTCGATGCCGCCGATGACCATGCGCACGGCGAGCGTCTCGCCAAAGGCGCGGGTCATGCCCAAGATAACCGCGGTCATGAGCGACGGCATGGCGGACTTGAGCACCACGTGCCAGATGGTCTGCCAGCGGGTGTAGCCCAGCGCGAGCGAGCCCTGTCGGTAGCCGTCGGGCACGGCGCGCAGGCCATCGACCGAAAGCGTGGTCATCGTCGGCAGAATCATGACCGCCAGCACGATGGCGCCGGGCAAGATGCCCAGGCCCGTGCTCACGTGGAAAACGCTCTTCATAAGACCGACGACCACGTGAAAACCGATCAGGCCAAAGACGACCGAGGGGATGCCGGTCAAAAGCTCAATGAGCGGCTGAAAGATCTTAGAGCCAAACTTAGGGCTAATCTCGACCGCAAAGATGGCAGAGCCGATGGCGATGGGCAGCGCGATAAGCGTGGAGAGTACCATGACCGCAAACGAGGTGACGATCAGGGGCAGGGCGCCGGTATAGGGCAGGCCGTTTTCGGCTGTGTTGGCCAGGTCCCACTTGGTGCCGGTGAAAAACTCGACGACCGAGACGCCGTCCTTGACAAAAGCCGAGAGGCCCTTTTGGGCGACCATAAAGATGAGCGCGGCAACGACAAGCGTCACGAGCGCTACGCACGCGCCCGTGACGCCCAGGCCCACGTTCTCAAGGTCGCGCTTTGGCAGCTGTTTTGCCATTGCAAACCTTTCCGGGGCGATTACTTATTTAGCAGAGACCTTGCCGCTGGCGTCCTTGACGACCTTCATGGCAGAGACGGGGATGAAGCCCTGCTCCTCGACGAGCTTGCCCTGGACGTCGTCGGAAAGCATGAACTCTAGGAAGGCCTTGGTGGCCTCGTCGGCGTCCTTGGAGCAGTACATGTGCTCGGTAGCCCAGATCTTGAAGGAGTCGTCGGTGACGTTTGCGCTCTTGGGCTCCACGCCCTCGACCTTGATGGCGTTGAACTTGGAGTCATCGAAGTGCGAGAAGTCGAGGTAGGAGATGGCATTGTCGGTGCTGCCCATCTGAGTCTGAACGTCGCCGGACTTGTCGAGCTCGGCGTCGCCCTTAAAGTCGACAGCCTCGTCGCCAAAGACGGCAGCCTCGAAGGTGGCGCGGGTACCGGAGCCGGCCTTGCGGTTGAGAACGACGATAGTAGCGTCGTCGCCGCCGACCTCCTTCCAGTTGGTGATCTGGCCAGAGAAGATGCCCTTGAGCTGCTCGAGGGACAGATCGTCGACCGTCACGTTCTTGGAAACGACGGGGCCCATGCCCACGACGGCGACCTCGTGGTCGACGAGGTTCTTGACCTGGTCGGCCTCGAGCTTGGTCTCGGCGAAGACGTCGGAGTTACCGATGGTGACGGTGCCGGCGGCGACAGCGGTCAGGCCCTTGCCCGAACCGTTACCCGAGCCGGAGACGGAGACATCGGGGTTGGCGTCCATGAACTTCTCGGCAGCGGCCTCGACGAGAGCCTGGAACGAAGAGGCACCGTCGTAGGTCACCTCGCCGGAGACGGACTCGGCAGCAGCGGCGCTACCCTTGTCGGCGGCATCGGATGCGCCGGAGCCGCCGCACCCAACGAGACCGAGACCGACGATGCTGGCAAGACCACCAGCGAGGCCGAGGAACTGACGACGAGAATAAGCCTGATCGAGCATGATCTTCCTTTCATACATGCGATTCGCGGGCACCCTGCCCGCTTTGCTGTTTGGAAAGATACGGCCTCGATCGGGCAGTGCCCGCGCCAACTGCGGTTTTTTACGGGCATCTGATAGACCCTTACCGCAAGCGCAGCACGGCCTTTACAAACGAATAACAATCCAGCGCCGAACATGGCGCACCTTTTACACCAGAGGAAGGTAGTCGTTGGGTGTTCCTATAGTTTTGTCAACCGTCGGGGCTACTCCCGGTAGGGCACCCG
>CAMQHB010000082.1:0-7766 GCA_947001545.1 uncultured Collinsella sp. | reverse complement strand
TCGTTGGGCAGCGGCGGGCGCGGGCCCACGACGGACATCTGGCCCAGGAACACGTTCAGGAACTGCGGGAACTCGTCGATTGAGTGCTTGCGAATGAACTTGCCGATCTTGGTGACGCGGGGGTCATCCCTCATCTTGAACATGGCGCCAGCGATCTCGTTTTGCTCCTTGAGCTCGGCGAGACGCTCATCGGCGTCTTTGTACATGGAGCGGAACTTCCACATGCGGAAGGTAGACAGGCTGCCGTCAGGGTGAGTCTGACCGACTCGGATCTGGCTGTAGAACGGGTTGCCTTCGCTTTCTAGGCGAATTGCGGCTGCGAGCACCAGACTGGGAATTGCGATGATCGCAAGCACGACACCGCTGAAAACGATGTCAAACGCGCGCTTCACCGCCCTGTAGGCCAGACGCGAGTTATTCCAGTCCATGACGGATTGCATGGCCTTGTAGCGACCGGCGCCCTCACGCCGGTCCATGGCCTGAGCAATCAGCGCCGCCCCCGCGGGCGTATTTGTCTTTGTTACTTCTTTAGCAGCCACAGTCAAACTTACGTTCCCGTTCCCCAGGGATCCCCCAATCGATAAATTCAAAAATGCGAACGAATAGCTGATGCAACGTCTCCCTTACGTTTTGCTGGGAACGTCGAGCGGTAGCAGCTCCCTAAAAACGGAATCGCCATCGCCCACGTCTACCAGGCACCAGCGTTTATGACGGTCGATCTTTTTAACGCGAGCCTCTTGCCCCACCAAGGGACCCTGCTCTATGTGCAACACGCCGTCTTCTATGCGTGCGACGCTGTTGCGTACCACGCCGTCGTCATCCAGAACGCTGCGGTACCAATCCTGCGCATCGTCCGGCATGGGCATGTACGCCCGCTCCCTACTGCCGGCGATGCGACAGCCAAAGCTCAACTGAGCCAAAGCCCTATCGAGCGCGGCAGCATCGTGCGTGGCGACGAAGAAATATTCCTTGTACATGGGTTTGGTTTGGAGCGACCATGCGCCGTCCCGCTTAAACCAGAACTCCTTTTGCATCACAAAAGCGTCCTGCATAAGGTTGTGCGGGATTATGCGGCGGACCTTTTCGCAGGTCTCGCGCTCTTTTCCATTGGGGGTGTGGACCAGATACCAGCGGACGCGGCCGTGTCGGCTGTTGGTGGTGACGCCGTTAAATGCGCCCGGCAGCTGCTCTTGGCGCCGTGCCGTCTGTTCCATGTTCTCGCCCCCCCTCTTTTGGCTTTGCGATGCACGCAAATGCAGGGGCGTTTAGAACAGGCTTCTCGCTCGCAGATAGGCGCAGTCGCAAAAGTACAGGTTTTTGTATCTTTCGACAGACGACATTATACGAGCAATTAATCAGCGTTTGCCCAGATTACGCAAAATGTACTGCTAGTAGGTACATCTCCATACCCCTCTACAAAAACCTGTACCTTTTTGTGCAACAAAAAAAGCCGCTCAACCTGCGGCTTTTCTTATTTGGGCATGAAAAAAGGCGACCGCCCTTTGTGGACGGTCGCCTTTGTTAATTGTTGTGAAGTTTGCCTTAGGCGCGAGTCTTAATCTCCTCGGTCACCTTGGCAACAAACTCGTCAACGCTCATCTGAACGGTCTCGTTGGAGCGATCGCGGACGGAAATGTTGCCGGCCTCGACCTCCTTCTCGCCCAGGATGAGCATGTAGGGCACGCGGTCGATGCTGCGGGCCTCGCGAATCTTGTAGCCGATCTTCTCGTCGCGGTCGTCGCAGACAACGCGAATGCCGGCCTCCTCCAGCTTGGCGCACACCTCGTGGGCGTAGTCGCGGCTCTTCTCAGAGACAGGAAGCGCCTTGACCTGCACGGGAGCCAGCCAGGTGGGGAACTTACCCGCAAAGTGCTCAATCAGAATACCGATGAAGCGCTCGATGGAGCCAAAGCACACGCGATGCAGCATGATGGGGCGCTTCTTGGTGCCGTCGGCGTCCACGTACTCCAGGTCAAAGTTGAGCGGCATCTGGAAGTCGAGCTGCACGGTACCGCACTGCCAGGTACGGCCGAGCGAGTCCTCCAGGTGGAAGTCGATCTTGGGGCCGTAGAAGGCGCCGTCGCCCTCGTTGACCTCGTAGTCCATGCCCAGCTGCTCCAGAGCGGCGCGCAGGCCCTCCTCGGCGCGAGCCCAGTCCTCGTCCGAACCCATGGAGTCCTCGGGGCGGGTGGAAAGCTCAACGTGGTACTTAAAGCCAAACTTCTGGTACACGGAGTCGATGAGGTTGACCACACCCACGATCTCGTCGGTCAGCTGGTCGGGACGCACAAACAGGTGGGCGTCGTCCTGGTTAAAGCAGCGCACGCGGAACAGGCCGTGCAGGGCGCCGCGCAGCTCGTGACGGTGCACCAGGCCAATCTCGCCGGCGCGGATGGGCAGCTCGCGGTAAGAGTGCGGCTTGGAGGCGTACACCAGCACGCCGCCCGGGCAGTTCATGGGCTTAATGCAGTACTCTTCGTCGTCGATGACGGTGGAGTACATGTTGTCCTTGTAGTGGTCCCAGTGGCCCGAGGTCTTCCACAGCTGCTTGTTCATGATGAGCGGAGTGGAGATCTCCACGTAGCCGGCCTTGTGGTGAATCTCGCGCCAGTAGTCCAGCAGCGTGTTCTTAAGAATCATGCCGTTGGGCAGGAAGAACGGGAAGCCAGGGGCCTCGTCACGCATCATAAAGAGGTCCATCTCGCGGCCGATCTTGCGGTGGTCGCGCTTCTTGGCCTCCTCCAGCATGTGCATGTGCTCGTCGAGCTCTTCCTTGGTGGCAAAGGCGACGCCGTTGATGCGGGTGAGCATCTTGTTGTCCTTGTCGCCCTTCCAGTAGGCGCCCGAGACACCGGTGAGCTTGAAGGCCTTCAGCGCCTTGGTGTAGCAGATGTGGGGGCCGACGCACATGTCGATGTAGTCGCCCTGCTGGTAGAAGGTGATGCGGGCGTCGTCATCCAGGTCGCCGATGTGCTCGACCTTGTACTTCTCGCCGCGCTCCTCCATAAGGGCGATGGCCTCGGCACGGGGCTTCTCAAAGACGGTGAACTTGAGGTTCTCCTTGACGATCTTTTTCATCTCGGCCTCGATCGCGGGGAAATCGTCCTCGCTGATCTTGACGCCCTCGGGCAGGTCGACGTCGTAGTAGAAGCCGTTGTCGGTCGCGGGACCGTAGGCAAAGTCGGCCTGGGGGTACAGGCGCTTAATGGCCTGCGCCATGATGTGCGCGGCGGAGTGACGGATGACGTGCGTGACCTCGTCCTGCGGGAGCTCGGCCACCGAACCGTCATTGTAGAGTGCCTTCATGGGTATGTTTTCTCCTCTCGGATGCCTGATGCAAGTGCGTGCGATGCGCTCGGCGTTTTTGACTTGCATCATTATAGGCAGGTTGCCTTGGTATACAAGCGCCCGCCGCACCTTAATGGCACGGCGGGCGATTTTCTACGCACGCTTCATCGTGTGGGGCGGGGCGTGGGGCGCGCGTGCGGCTTGCGCGGGATGCGCGGTGCCCGGGGCTTGCGGCCGGCCCGGCGAAGGATGCGTTACTGGATGCGAGTTCGGCAGTAGGGGCAGACCTTCCAGTGCGCATCAAGCGGGCGATGGCAGCTGGGGCACACGTTGCGAACCTGGGTATCGCACACCGGGCAGACGACGAAGTCCTTCTCGATGGGCGCGCCGCACTGCGGGCAGGTGCCGTACTGGGCAAGCTGGCGCTCGCGCAGGGCCATGTCAAGCTCCTGCTCCTCGCGGTCGGACGCGTAGGAGTGCGGGCGCAGGACCAGGTAGGCAATGAGGCCTACAAACGGGATGAGGGCGATGATGCCCCATGCCACGTAGGCGCTGGCGCCGCGGCGGCGAGCGTCGATGAACACATAGACGACCGACAGCACATACAGGGCGATGATAAAGCCAACGAAGGCATAGACGACGCCCATAAGCTGCGGCGACATGAGCTCGGAGATGTACTTGGACATTACGGATACCTTTCGGAATATTAACAGTCCGGTCAAGTTTACCACTGGGTTTGTTTATATGGGACCACGGCTAGGGGCGGGGCTGGCGCGGACACAAACATCTCAATCTGTAACAGGTGGGAGCGGAATCCGGGTCTAGATGTTACAGATCGAGACAAGCAGAGGGGCCGCCTGGCAAACGTCTCAATCTGTAACATCTGGAACCCAAATCCTCATCTAATTGTTACAGATCGAGACGAACGGTTGCCGTAGTTGTCTTCAGACGAGCTTGTCGGCGTTGCCGGGTCTCCCCTCGTCTGCCGTTGGCGGGTGTTGCGGGGCTGTTCGCCGCATTGCCGCCGCACTGGGGGTGTGCGAACCGTAGGATAGTCTTATTGACGGCCTGTCAACTCGTCTGGGAGGCACTGTGACAGAAACGTTTGATATCGCGATTGTCGGCGCGGGCATCACCGGATGCGCCATCGCGCGGCAGCTCGCGCGGTTTGACCTGTCCATTTGCGTGGTCGAGGCGGCTAATGATATTGCGCTGGGCGCATCGAAGGCCAATGGCGGCCTGGTGCACGCCGGTTACGATCCGGCACCGGGCACGGTCAAGGCACAGATCAATGCCCGAGGTTGCGAGCTTTACGGCACGTGGGCCCAGGAGCTGGGCTTTCTGTTCCGCCGCACCGGATCGATGGTGCTGGGCTTTAACGACGAGGACCGCGCGCACTTGGAAAAGCTGCGGCGCAACGGCCTTGCCAACGGCGTGCCCGAGCTGTCAATCGTCGGACCCGACCGCATCCTCGAGCTGGAGCCGCGCGCGAGTGCCGATGCAACGTGCGCGTTATGGTGCCCCTCGACTGGGTTTGTCGACCCGTTTGAGGTTGCCATCGCCGCGCTGGAGAACGCCGTGGCCAACGGGGTGACGTTTATGCGGTCCGCGTCGGTGGAAGCAATTGAAGTCGCGGGCTCGGGCGACGACGCGCACTTTACGCTGGCGACCCCCGCTGGCAACGTGCGCTGCCGCTACCTGATCAACGCCGCGGGCAACGTCGCCGCCGACATCTCGCATATGGCGGGCGCCGAGGAGTTCCAGATGGTCTGGCGTCAGGGCAACATCGTGGTTCTGGACAAGGAGCCACGCACGCTCATGCCGCTCTACCCCGTGCCGACGCCGGTGTCGAAGGGCGTTATCGTGACGGGCAGCGTGCACGGCAACACCGTGATTACTGCAACAGCCGCCGTGCGCGAGCCGGGCGACACGCAGACCTATACGAGCGATGTGAGCGCGCTGCTGACCGGCGCGCGCAAGCTGGTGCCCGATCTTGATACGCGACGCGTGGTGCGCGCATTTGCCGGCGGGCGTCCGGTCATTCAGGAAACGAACGACTTCTTTATTGGACAGTCAGCCGTGGTGCCGGGGCTGTTCCAGGCGGCGGGCATTCAGTCGCCGGGTGTGGCGAGCGCGCCGGCCATTGCCGAGCGCATGGAGCTTGTGATGCGCGAGGCGGGCGTGGAGCTGCACGAGCGGACGGACTGGAACCCAATTCGCCGCGCGCCGGACGATTTTGACCGCATATCGCTGGCGCGCAAGGAGGAGCTGATCGAGTCCGATCCCGCGTGGGGCCAGATTGTCTGCCGCTGCGAGACGGTGCCCGAGGCCGAGATCGTGGCCGCGATCCGACGCCAGCCAGGCGCGGTCTCGGTCGAAGGCGTCAAGCGCCGCTGTCGCGCCGGCATGGGCCGGTGCCAAAGCGGCTTTTGCCAGAGCCGTGTAGTGACGATTCTTGCCCGCGAGCTGGGCTGCGACCCCAGCGAGGTGCTGTTGGAGGATACCGGATCTTGGCTGGTTGAGGGACCGTTGAAGGGGGTGCGCTAGGATGGCGGAATTCAAATCGAGCGCGATTGATTGCGGCGTCGTAGAAGCCATACAAACGCAAGCCTTCGAAGTAGTCGTTATCGGCGGCGGACCTGCCGGCATGGCGGCCGCGCTGGCCGCGCATAAGGCCGGAGCGCGCGTGGCCATCGTGGAGCGCGAACAGCACCTGGGCGGAATCCTCCGCCAGTGCATCCACCCCGGCTTTGGCCTGTCGCACTTTAAACAGGAGCTCACCGGTCCCGAATACGCGCAGCGCTTTATCGACCAGGTGCACGCAACCGACATTGCGCTGTTCTTGGACAGTATGGTGCTTGGGATTGATGAGGCCTCGGACGCTCCGGACGCGAACGACGCCGAAGCCCACACCGTCACGCTCATGAGCCCCGCCGGCATGTTGCAACTCACCGGACGCGTGGTCGTCCTTGCCATGGGCTGCCGCGAGCGCACCCGCAGCGAGATCAAGATACCCGGCAGTCGTCCCGCCGGCGTGTTTACGGCCGGCCTGGCGCAGCGATACATCAATATCGAAAACCTCAAACCCGGCTCGCGTGCCGTCATCTTGGGCTCGGGCGACATCGGGCTGATCATGGCACGCCGTTGCACGCTCGAGGGAATTTCGGTCGAGGGCGTGTACGAGCTCATGCCGTACGCCAACGGCCTGCGCCGCAACGTCAAGAACTGCCTGGACGACTTTGGAATTCCGCTGCACCTGTCCACCACCGTCACACGCGTGATCGGCCACGACCGCGTGGAAGCCGTCGAGGTGAGCCAAGTAGACGAGCGTCTGGCGCCCATTCCGGGGACCGAGCGCATTGTTCCGTGCGACACGCTGCTGCTTTCGGTGGGCTTGATTCCCGAGAACGAGCTTTCGGTTGCCGCAGGCGTGGAGCTTGACCCACGCACGCGCGGAGCCGTGGTGGATCAGAGTCTGCAGACGGGCGTGCCGGGCATCTTTGCCTGCGGAAACGTGCTGCACGTGCACGACCTGGCCGACAACGTGACGACCGAGTCCGAGAGGGCTGGCGCAGCTGCAGCAGCATGCGCGTTGGGTGGCGGAGCCGAGGCGGACGCAGTCACGGACACGAGCTGCGAGCTCACGGTCTCCCCTGCTGGCATCGCGGGATACGCGCTGCCGGGACGCATTACGGCCGCGGCATTCACCAAGCTCAACTTCCGCGTGCGCCGACCGGTCGATGCCGCCTGCGTGAGGATTTTGGCCGACGGCGAGGAACTGCTTGCCGGTAAGGTCCGCGCGTTTAAGCCGAGCGTCATGGAAAGCTTCCCGCTGCCGGCAAAGGTGATTCAGCGCACACTCGACCTGGGTGCCAGCGAGATTGTCCTATCCGTCGACCCCGTCGAGGAGGCATAAACTATGAGCGATAACGTGATCGAAACGCTCAAGTTCAACTGCACCATCTGCCCATCCGAGTGCCTCCTGACCGTGGAGGTGGAGCGTGACGCAGACGGCGCCGTGGCAGAGGTGCGCTCCGTGACCGGCAACAGATGCCCGCGCGGTGATAAGTTCGCACATCAGGAGCTCACCTGCCCCATGCGCGTGCTCACCACCACCGTGGCCGTATCCGGCAGCGACGAGGTGCTGCTGCCCGTGCGCACGGCCGAAGCCATCCCGCTAGAACTCCACGCCCAAGCCATGAACCTCATCCGAGGCCTGGTCGTCAACGCCCCCATCCGCATGGGCGACGTCGTGCTAGAGAACCTCCTAAACACCAACATCAACCTAATCGCCAGCATGGACATCGACCCCGCATAGGTAGCTAATTTAGGACGGGGCTCTTTTAGCTACCCCACCATCCGCCCGGTCCTCCTCCGCAGTTGCGGTGAAATACGGACTGTTTTATGGCTTCAGGCCGCAAAAGGGGGTGCGGACGATTTCTTGGACCGCGCCTAGGCGTATCCAAGCTTCCTGCGGT
>CAMQHB010000081.1:0-7922 GCA_947001545.1 uncultured Collinsella sp. | reverse complement strand
CCGGAGAGCACTTAATGTGCTCTCCGTGCGAGTCAGGACTGTCCGAGCAGGCGACTTCATATGCCGCCGGGCGGCTGGGGCGAACCCCTCCAAAGATTTTCAAAAAAGTTGTTGACGCGCGCGTAACGACTCGTCTAATATATCCCTTGCGCGATGGACCTGTAGCTCAGTTGGTTAGAGCGTCCGGCTGATAACCGGGAGGTCACAAGTTCGAATCTTGTCAGGTCCACCACTTTCTTTCGCAATAAACACCCCAGCGAGAGCCGAGTCGCCGCTGGGGTGTTTATTACTGTCTCCGTGGGGGTTTAGCTCAGCTGGGAGAGCGCGGGCTTTGCAAGCCTGAGGTCAGGGGTTCGATCCCCCTAACCTCCACCATGATGGACCTGTAGCTCAGTTGGTTAGAGCGTCCGGCTGATAACCGGGAGGTCACAAGTTCGAATCTTGTCAGGTCCACCATCAAAACTGTGAAGAGCCCTGGGGCGTTGCCTCGGGGCTTTTTTCTTGTCTGCGATAAATCTCATTTTGGTTTTGTGTGCTGGGCGAAAGATTGGGTAGTATAGCTATTCAATGCGGCGCCGCCGCCGCGTGTTAACCGCTACGTACCGGAGGTGTTCCATGGTTCGTGTCGACATAGAGACCATCGTCATGGCCGCCGGTCCCGTGCCATCGCTTATCGTGCTTCGTGAGCGCAGCAGTAAATCGGTCTCGCCCGCGCCACTGCGTTCGCTTTCCATTCAGACTGGTTCGTTTGAAGCTGCGGCAATCAGCCGCGGCATCGACAGCGGCCGCGCCGAGCGCCCGATTACCCATGACCTGTTGCTCGACACCGTCGACGCCCTGGGCGCCAAGCTCGAGCGCGTCGAGATCGTTCGCGCCGAGCCGCCGGTGTTCTATGCGACGATCGTCGTGCTGGCCGATGGTGACGAGCGCAAGATTGACGCCCGCCCCAGTGATGCCATTGCCCTTGCCGTGCGCAGCAATGCTCCCATGTTTGTGGAGGACGACATCATGAATCGCCTGGGTACCGTTTCTGCCCACGCCGAGGAAGTTGACGACGAGCAGGAGTTCGAGAAGTTCGATGAGTTCGTTCACACACTCTCGCCCGATGATTTTTAAATGCGGGGCGGCAGGGTTGCGGAGCGTTCGCTGATGGCCGGCGGCATGTCGGCTGAGGCGGCCGCCATCGCGCGTGAAGCCCAGATGCGCTCGGAGGCTTCTGAGGCGGCTCGCATTGCCTATGTGACGCAGGCCCGCACGCTTCGCGAGCGCCGCGGCTCGTTTATCAAGATGGTTGTCGTCTCCGCCCTTGTCGCGGTAATCTGCTCGCGCCTTCGTGGTACAGTTGGTGCGCTTGGGTTTTCGATTTCAACAGGCTTGGTAATCTGGGGTGTGGTCGATGCGGTCATGCTGACCAACCAGATCAAGGTACTCGACAAGCGCGCGATGGATATGATGCGCGCCCGCGACGCTGCCGCCAAGATCGCTGCCGAGGCACAGGAACTGTAACGACGCCAGACTCGATGGGAAGGTCTAAAGATGGCACAGGATATGCAGGACGCCGGTAACGTCTCCGCCGAGCTCGACGCCATGGTGTGCGATCTGATCGGCGCGTTCTTGGACGACCTTGCCGCCGGCGAAAACCCTGGCGTGGTCGTGGCAATTGAGGATGCCGCTTCCAACCGTTATCTAGCGGCGCTCGATGAGGATGGCGAAGAGGCGTGCCTCGAGGCGGCTACCAACTTTATCTCCGAGCACAAGATGGGTCTTAAGGACGAGGGCCTGGGCCGTATCGCCCGCTATGCCATCGGCTACACCGGCTGCGTCGAGATCGATGGCGGCTACCATGATGCCCTGCTCGTGAGCTTCTTTGAGACGACGCTCGAGAGTGGTTTTTCGGCATATGTGCTGTATGAGGGCATGGGCGCCGGCGATGGTTTTATGTGGAGCGACCCTGAACCTGCAGGTGAGGAAACCCCTCTCATCTAAAATCGCTAAAATAAACGAGTTTTCGGTAAAAGGCTCAATATTCCCGCTGAGCGTTGTATCGCTGGGCGGGCCGCATACGCGTGCCGTTTGTATATGGATAGAAGATAGGGGAACTACATGCGCGTAGACAATCTGAGGAACATCGCCATCATCGCTCACGTCGACCACGGCAAGACGACGATGGTCGACAAGCTCCTGCGTGCCACGGACGCCTTCCGTGCCAACCAGCAGGTCGAGGACCGCGTCCTGGATTCCAACGACCAGGAGCGCGAACGCGGCATTACGATTCTCGCCAAGAACATCTCTATCGAGTACAAGGACGTTAAGATCAACGTCATCGACACCCCGGGCCACGCCGACTTTGGCGGCGAGGTCGAGCGCGTGCTGCGTATGGCCGACGGCGCCCTGCTGCTGGTCGACGCCTTTGAGGGCCCCATGCCCCAGACCCGCTTCGTGCTGCGTCACGCTATCGATACCGGCCTTAAGATCATGATCGTCATCAACAAGATCGACCGTCCGGGTGCTAACCCCGAGAAGGCCTACAACGACTGCCTCGACCTTATGGCCGACCTGGGCGCCACTGACGACCAGCTTGAGTTCGCCATGGAGCACGTGGTCTACGCCAGCGCTATGAATGGCTTTGCCCGCCTTGATCCCAACGACGGCAACATGGACATGTATCCGCTGCTCGATATGATCATCGACGACATGCCCGCGCCCGAGGTTGACGAGAACGCCCCGCTGGCCATGCAGTGCGTGACCATCGACCACTCCAACTTCGTTGGCCGTATCGGCATCGGTCGCGTGTATTCCGGCGCCATCCATCAGGGCGATCAGATCCTGGTTGTCAAGAACGACGGCTCCAGCGCTACCGCCACCGTCAAGCAGCTCTTTACCTTCGACTACCTGGGTCGCACCGAGTGCCAGGAAGTCGGCGCCGGCGACATCGCCGCCGTCGTGGGCATCGACCGCACCGATATCGGCGATGTCTACACCGACCCCGAGAACCCCGTTGAGCTCGAGCCCATCGAGATCGACCCGCCGACCCTGTCCATCGTCTTTGAGGCTTCGACCTCCCCGCTCGTCGGTCGCGACGGCGACATCGTGGGCGCCCGTCAGCTCAAGGAGCGCCTGTTCAACGAGGCCGAGAACAACGTGACCATGAAGATCGAGGAGCTCGAGGACAAGAGCGGCGTCGAGGTCTCGGGTCGCGGCATTCTGCACCTGTCCGTCCTGATGGAGTCCATGCGCCGCGAGGGCTTTGAGTTCCAGGTCGGCCGTCCCCGCGTTCTGTTTAAGAAGGACGAGAACGGCAACAAGATGGAGCCTGTCGAGCAGGCCGTCGTCGAGTGCCCGGACGAGTACTCGGGCAAGGTCGTTGAGGTCTTCGGTACCTCCGGCGGCATCATGACGAGCATGGATACCTCGGGCATCGTGACGCACCTCGAGTTTAAGATCCCGACCCGCGGCATCATGGGTCTTAAGAACCGCATCATGAACGTTACCCACGGCGAGGGCGTGTTCTACCACACCTTCCTGGAGTATGGTCCTTACGCCGGCGAGATCGGCAACCGCCAGAACGGCGCCATGATTTCCATGACCACCGAGAAAGCCGTTGCCTACGCTCTTGGCACGCTGCAGGAGCGCGGCCAGCTGTTTGTTGAGCCGGGCACCGAGTGCTACGAGGGCATGATCGTGGGCGAGCGCAGCAAGGCCGGCGACATGGTCGTCAACATCGCGCGTACCAAGAACCTGGGCAACCAGCGTTCCTCGACCTCCGATATCTCCGTCCAGCTGGTGCCGCCTCGCACCTTCTCGCTGGAGGAGGCGCTGGAGTACATCGCCGACGACGAGCTGGTGGAGATTACTCCCAAGAACATTCGTCTGCGCAAGCGTCTGCTCAACGCCACCGACCGCAAGAAGGCCGCCGTCCGCGCCGGTCAGGTCAACAAATAAGCGCTGGGCTTTATAGCGTCTAACAAGAAAGGGCGTCGACCGCGATGGTCGGCGCCCTTTTTGGTGCAGGGGGCAGGTTCGTTTGCGCCGCCACAAAGGTGCTTGGCATCTTTGTGGCGGTTAGCTGCTAAGCGGTGGGGAGTCCCGGCGTGTTAGTCGGCTGCTGCGGCTTGAGGCGGGCGTTGCGCCAGATGATCTGGATGATGTAGCCGAGCATAAAGACAAAGGCCACGCCGCTGATGAAGCCGCCTACGAGGGGAAGCCCTGTGAGGGCGCCTGCGGCGATGCCACCCACGGCTGCCATGGCGTAGCGGTTTTGGCTGTGTCCGACCATGCGGGCGATCGCGCACCCCGCAAAGGCGTTCGACACCAATGCGATGCCGATAACGCCGCACATGAGGGCTCCGGCAAGCGATAGACCAGCGATGGAGATAATCAGCAGTAGGACGGCGGGGACGATAGCAATCGTGCCCAGAAGACCGCTCACCCACAGGGGCGTGGGGCGCTGGTGGAGCATGCCGGCGGCGCTGGCGGTCGCGCGCGGAAAGACGAGCTCGAGTAGCAGGGCGACAAAGCAGGTGGAAAGCGCCGCGGCGACGGTGCCGCCGATGACATCGTTAACGGTGGAAGTATCCTCGTTTTCGGTGCGGTCGATCTTGAGCGCGCCGACCTCGGCTCCCGCGGCGCGCTCGGGGTCCTCGGAGACGTGCGCGTTCACGGTGCCGGTGATGTGGGCGTTCTTGCCCAGGATGAGCTTGTCGGCCCAAACCTCGACATCGCCATCGACGGTGCCATCGATGGTCACCGTGTCACCCGCGAGCGCTGCCGACCTGGCGGAGCCGCGCAGAGCAACCGTCTCGCCCATCGCATAGAAACAGTTGGCGGTGCTACCGGTGTTGAGCACAACGTGCTGGCCGGCCACCGTGACGCTGCCATCAACCGTGGTCTTGGCGATGTCGATGGTGCGCGCCGCCAGGCGAATGGCGCCGCCTACGGTGCAGTCGCGAATCGATAGGCTCTCGCCCGCCGCGATAATATCGCGGCCGATGGAGGCATCGTCCAAGTTGAGGGCCTGGCCGGCCCAGTACAGGTCACCATCGACGCCGGACGGATTGGCGTCATTGTCGGTCGCAAGTACATTGCCTGCGGTGTCCGTGCCGGCGAACGACGCCGTGGGAAGCACGGTGATCGCCAGCGCGATGAGCGCGAATGCCATAAGTAGGCAGCGACGCATCTTGTGTGACGGCGCCGCCGCGGTTTGATTGAAAGCCATGGTTGATCCTTTTGTTAGGTGTTCGGCATATACCTAACAGGGTACCCAACGCGCGGGCGCTCTAAAAGAACCTCTCGGTTGCATTTCGAAGGATGGGCCCGCGCCACCTATTTTTTGCGGTGCAAAAAGCGTGCGATGTCTTCCTCGGTGGGGCTTTTGATGTCAAAGCGCAGCGAGAGCCAGCGCAGGCCCATGGTCACGACAACGCATACGACCAGCGCGGCGACATTGCTCATGATGCCGCTCATAACGAGACACACATAGCTTGTCGATCCGGCGATGGCGGCGATGGCATAAAAGTTAGTGCGTTGGAAAATGCCCGGAACCACGCCCATAAAACCGTCGCGCAGCATGCCGCCGCCCACCGCGGTAAAAAAGCCCATCATGATGCACACCGCCGGCGCAAAGCCGTAGACAAGCGCCTTGTCCGCTCCGGTGGCGGCATAGATGCCGACCGAGATGATGTCGAGCAAGGGGATGAGTTTTTCGGGCTTGTCGACGATAGCCGGGAAGATATAGATGATGGCTGCCGTGGCAATGGAAAGCGGGAGCGCCATCGGCTGGTTGAGGATGTAGACGTTGCCTACCTGCAGCGTCATATCGCGTAAAAGACCGCCGCCCAGTCCGCAGACCACGGCGAGCGCAACTGCACCCACCAGGTCGAGCTTATGCTCGCGCGCAACCAGCACGCCCGAGATCGATGCAGCGACAACAGCGAACATCTCGAGCCAAAACGGAATAGCGACCATGGCATCCGAGGCATGTGAGGTAATGGTTATGGCGGCGACGACGGGCAAGATGGGGTCCTTTGGATTGTGGGTTTAGACAATGCCCGTACATAGTACATGGTTGGCGGGCGTGGCGACCCTATTGCTCGGCAAACGGTCGGGACTGGGTGGGGGCGTGGCGTTACTGGAATGCCAAGGGTCCAAAACATGTACGTCAGCCTCCAAAAACGACATTTTCCGACATCTTTGGAGGCTGACGTACATGTTTGGATTGAGCTCACAGCATGAGTGAGTTGATTTACTCACATCCGGTATATTTCCCCACTTCAACGGACATAAGAGTTGGATACCGGCTCAGAGCGAGAGGCCCTCAATGGATACCCCTGTTCTCATTTCGCATAAAACCGCATGGCTTGTCCATCATGCACCCCAGAATTTGGTTCAGTCTCTTGCGCGGCACGACTACCAGATAGGCGCACAAGGCATCTCCACCCAGCAACGTGTTGCGCGCATACGACAGGCCCTTACCGACTGCGGCATTCCGTCCGATATGCTTAAGACTATCGATATCGCGGTTGTATTCGAATTCGAGCGAATTCGTACCAAAGGCGTCGTTTGTCACATTCTTGGACAAAATCTTCCCTACGAGCATATTAACGAGTTGACGCCCGGAATCTTCATCACCGACGAAGCCTTCACCTTTGTGCTCGCTGCCGAGTGGATGGATAGGATCGAATATCTCGAATATGGCTATGAAGTTTGCGGCGATTATCGCATGAGGCTCAATCCCGCCGACCCTTATACCGGGCAACCAGCCACTACCTCCAAGGATGAAATAACCAAACTGCTCGATCGGCACCCCGGCAAACCCGGTGCCACACGTGCACGGCTCGCGCTCAGGCACATCTACGATCACTCGGCCTCGCCTATGGAGACCGCTTCGGCAATCGCCCTCTCGCTCCCAACAAGCGAAGGCGGCGTTGGTATCCGAGGTATCGAACTCAACAAACCGCTCGAGATCCCTCAACGTCTCTGGCATTGCACAAAAGCCCGAACACTCAAAATCGATGCCCTCATTACCTATAAGCGCGGGGAGCTCGGTATCGAATATAAGGGAGGTTTTCACGATGAGTTCGAGCGCAAGGGGGCAGATGCGGAACGAGAGGCCGTTCTCTCCCAAATGGGATATCGAATCGTTACGCTCACTTCGGCTCAGTTCGGCAGCCAGCTCGCCTTTCACCGCGCCATGAACAACATTCGCGAAGCACTCGGCATGCCTCGATGCACCGATACCGAGTACCAACGAAAGCAAAATGAACTGCGCAAGGCACTTATCCGCAACTGGAAGAGCATACGAGACGAGGAGGCACCTTCCGAATAGCGCCGCTCCCGTGAGCTCAATCCAAACGTGTACGTCAGCCTCCAAAGATGTCGAAAATTGTCGGTTTTGGAGGGTGACGTACATGTTTTTGGTGAGGGGCGGGTTCGAATCCCTCCTCCTGCGCGTAATTGAAATGTGCCCAAAAAGAAAAAAGCCCCATTGCTGGGGCTCATACCATCTAATGGCGGAGGAGGAGGGATTCGAACCCTCGTGACCTTATACAGGCCAAACGGTTTTCGAGACCGCCGCATTCAACCACTCTGCCACCCCTCCGCGTGGGGTAAAAACAAAGCAGGCTCAAAGGCCTGCTTTGGAATTAACTGGCGGAGAGTCAGGGATTTGAACCCTGGAGACGCTTTTGACGCCTACACGATTTCCAATCGTGCTCCTTCGGCCACTCGGACAACTCTCCGTTAAATGCGAAAGTCAGTATACACGAGGAATCGCAAAGTGCAAACAGAAAAGTTGGCATTTTTTAAAACGCTTGGCCGCCCTTGATTATCGACTTCATCCGAACACCTCCCACATTCATCCGCACATGTACGGATGAATGTGGGAACCCGATACCCTGAGGGCCGGACCGGCCGGCCCCGGGAGA
>CAMQHB010000080.1:0-8046 GCA_947001545.1 uncultured Collinsella sp. | reverse complement strand
GAAAGAAGCTGCGCCGCGGGGGAGGCGACCCAAATGGCTTTCTCATATCGTCTTGTTTTAATCACCATGATTATTTTGCTTAAAGCAACAACGTTCCCGCTCGATGTAACCACCGAATCAAAACGTGTACATCAGCCACCAAAATCGACATTTTTCGACATATTTGGAGGCTGATGTACACGAATGCGAAATCCCCGCCGCCTAAAAGCGCCCTCCACATGTCTGGACTCTCTATGCTTACGCTGGATAGACATCGCCGGAACGGGTATAGTATCGAAAGTTTTGTCGTTAACCAGCGGGGGAGTCCTGTGGGCATCAAAAAGAAGATCAAAAAGGAGCTTATCGGCACTTCCGATTACCCGTCGAATAAGATCTTTACGATCTCCAATTTCATCACCTTTACGCGCCTGATCCTCACCCTGGTATTTCTGTACCTGTTTGTGACGGATAACAACCGCGTCATCGCCATCGTTATCTACGCCGTTGCCGCCTCCACCGACTGGATGGACGGTCAGATCGCCCGCATGACCAAGACGGTCTCGTGGCTCGGCAAGGTCATGGATCCCATCTGCGACCGTGCGCTGCTGTTCACCGGCGTCTTGGGACTGGTGGTTCGCGGAGAACTGCCCATCTGGGTCTGCGTGCTCATTATTGGCCGCGACATCTATCTGGGCATCGGCACGCTTATCGTTCGTCATTATCACCGTCGCCCCATCGATGTCGTCTTCCCCGGAAAGATTGCCACAGCGCTGCTCATGACCGGCTTCTCGCTTATGCTGCTCGGTTTCCCCGTTATTGACGGCCTGCACCTTTTATCTTCAACCCTTACGGCCTTCCCGGGCCTCAACGGAAGCTCGGTGCCCCTCGGCATCTTCTTTGTGTACGGCGGCGTGATCTTCTCCATGCTCACGGCTGTCATCTACTCCATTAAGGGCGGAGTGGCCATTAAACAGGCTCTCGCGCATCCCGAGGACGAGGACATCGACTTTCTGAACCCTGAAATCGAAGACTGATTCGTTGGGGTATGATTACGTACGGTTCATTATTTGCGGCACGTCCGCGATAAGTTAGGGGTTGTCATGGACAACATGGTTAACAATATGCCTCAGAATGATAAGACTGCTGACGCTACCTGCGTATTCCGCGTGCCTTCAAGCGACGTCACCGTTCCCGACCTCATGGCCAACGTGCGCATCACCGCCCCCGTTCTGTCCATCGTCAAGGGTCCGCAGACTGGTGCCGCCTTTGAGCTCGAGGACGACGTGACCACCATCGGTCGCGATCCCGCGAACGGCATCTTCCTCAACGACATGACCGTTTCGCGCAGCCATGCGCGCATTATTCGCGAGGGCCTCGGCGCTCGCATCGAGGACCTGGGCTCGCTCAATGGCACCTGGGTCGACGGCGCCATTGTCAACGCAGCCCCGCTGCACGACGGTTCTTCCGTCCAGATCGGTACGTTTACGCTCATCTACCACGAGAGCACGCCGGAGCGCATCGAAACCGGTGAGTAGGGCATGGCCGAACGCAACTATCTGAGTATCGGCCAAGTCGTCAACTTACTTCGAGGCGCATACCCCGATCTTTCGAACTCAAAAATTAGATTTCTAGAGGATGAGGGGCTCATTACCCCTCATCGTACGCCTAAGGGATACCGTCAGTACTCCAAGGAGGACGTTGATCGCCTGGAGGTCATTCTGCACTTGCAGAAGACTCGCTACATGCCGCTCAACGTGATTAAGCAGCGCTTGGAAAACGCCACGGACCTGTCAACGCTCGCCTACGAGGTGGGCTTGCTGTCCGATGTTCCACTCAAGACGGAGCCCAAGGAGACAAAGCAAAAGCTGCATCCCATCGAGACCATTCCCGATATGCTGGGCGTCGAGATTTCGTTTATCCGCTCGCTCGCCGAGAACGACCTCATTCGCATCATCAAGAGCCCGCAAAATCGTGAGCTCGTCGATGGTCGCGATTTCCCGATCATCCGCTACTGCTCCGAGCTGTCGCGCTTCCATATCGAGCCGCGCAACCTGCGTCAGTACGTGTCTTCCGCCAACCGCGAGTCCTCGATGTTTGAGCAGGTGCTCGTGAGCATGCTCGGCATGGATACCTCCGATGACGAGCGCGACGCCAAGCTCGAGCGTGCGTTTAAGAAGCTTCACGACCTGACGGAAGGTGTGCACACTGCGCTGCTCAAGAACCGCGTTTTTGAGTCGCTCAACGCCGTGGTCGAGGACGCCGACATCGATGCACTCGATGAGGAAATCACTCGCTCCGAGTCCACCAAGGCCAAAAACGAAGAGACAGCCATGCCGGCTTCGCACGAGGATTCTCTCGTAAAGCCGCTCAAGGTCGTCGCCCCTTCGCAATCCGGCACCGCCACCGCAGGCAAATAACCTCAGCTGAAATTTCGGCAACCCATTGAAAGGTCATGCAATGTACGACTTCGAATCTCAAATCGTCGACATCCCCGACTATCCCGAGCCCGGAGTCATCTTTAAAGATATCACGCCGCTCTTTGGCAATCCCGAGGCGCTCAAAGCCATGACCGATGCCCTCGCCGAGCACTTTGCCGGCATGGGAATCACCAAGGTCGTGGGTCCCGAGGCCCGCGGCTTTATGGTTGGCGTACCGGTGGCTGTAGCCCTTGGCGCCGGCTTTGTTCCCGCACGTAAACCGGGCAAGCTGCCGCGCGAGACCGTAAGCCAGAGCTACGAGCTCGAGTACGGCACCGATTCAATTGAGATCCACGCCGACGCTATCAGCTCTAAAGATACCGTGTTGATTCTGGACGACTTGGTCGCGACGGGCGGAACCGTCGAGGCAACAGGTAAACTGGTGCGAGATATGGGCGCAAAGCTTGTCGGTTACGGTTGTATCCTTGAGCTTGCGTTTCTCAACCCGCGCGAGAAGCTCACGCCGTCTGATGACGATGTGGAGCTCTTTAGCCTGGTGACGGTGGACTAGCCGTTACCCTTAGTTACTGGAAAGGAAGCTACATGCGCACAGCAAATACGCACAAAAACATGGCACGCTGCGCTGCTACGGCAACCCTCGCTTGTGTTTTGGGCTTGGGCCTCGCGGCTCCTGCCTACGCCGATACCGCATCCGACCTTGCCGCTGCTCGTACGAAGCTCGAGCAGATCGGTACCCAAACTCAGCAGATTTACGATGAGCTCGCCACGCAGACGCAGGCGCTCGATCAGACTGCCGGCGAGATCACGCAAAAGCAGCAGGAGATCGCCGATGGTCAGGCTAAGCTCTCGACCTATGTCGCCGGCGAGTACAAAACCGGCGGTCTGAGCCTGCTTCAGGTTCTGACGGGTGTCGATGACCTGAGCGATATGCTCAACCGTCTGTTCTACTACGGCAAAGTTTCCGATAAGCAAGCTCAGACCATTCAAGAGGTCAAGGAACTTAAGCAGCAGCTCACCGATAAGCAGGCCGAGCAGGAGAAGAACGTCGCCGCCACGCAAAAGAAGGTCGACGAGCTTAACGCCCAGCAGGCTGAAGCCCAGAACGTCGTAAACTCCCTGGATTCGCAGCTGCAGGCCGAGCTTGCCGCCGAGGCCGAGGCCAACGCCGCGCTGCAGGCCGGCATCAACGCCAGCACCGCCGAGAAGGCCACGGTGAGCAACGAGACTGCCGGTACGACCGAGAACACCAACAACGGTGGCCAGACCAGCAATAACAACAACCAGGGCGGCAACACTCCGGCTCCTACGCCGGCACCTGCTCCGACGCCGCAGCCCTCCACGCCTGCTCCGGCTCCGACGCCTTCTGCTCCGAGCCAGTCCGTCGACGGCGGTTCTGTTGTCTCGCGTGCATACAGTAAGCTTGGTTGCGCTTATTCCTGGGGCGGAATTGGCCCGAACAGCTTCGACTGCTCTGGTTTTGTTAGCTATTGCCTCACTGGTCGTTATTGCCGCCTGGGCACCACGGGTACCTTTATGGGCTGGACGCGTGTGTCCGATCCGCAGCCCGGTGACGTTGTGGTCAACTCGTACCACACCGGCATTTACATCGGTGGTGGTCAGATGATTCATGCTTCTGACTACAACACGGGTGTTATCATCAGCTCCGTTGCCGCCGGCATGAACAATAACTACATCTTCGTGCGTTACTAAGTATTCAAATAAAGCAAACGGATATGGACCTCGTGACTTTTGAGTCATGGGGTCCATTCTTTTGCCTTTCGTGCAGGCCGCTATCTAGTTTTGAATACTAGATAGCGGCCCAATCGGTCAGCAAGAAAGCTATAATTGTTTTGGAACAATTAGAAAGGACCCTCTATGAGCTGGGCACTTATCTCCGATTCAAGCTGTAACCTCCGCGATTGGCAACCGACCGCGCCCCATACCACCTTTGCATTTGCGCCCCTCAAAATTCGAGTGGGGGAGCGTGAATTTGTCGATGACCTTTCACTCGATGTTCATGAGCTCAACTGCGCTGTTCAGGCGGAGACGAACGCTTCTTCGAGCGCTTGTCCCAGCGTAGGGGAGTGGGCCGAGCTCTTCAAATTGGCAGACAAGACCATCTGCATGCCGATCTCTGAGGGCGTGTCGGGCAGCTACAACGCAGCAGCCACGGCTCGCGATATGGTTCTTGCCGATGAGCCCGACCGACAGATTCATCTAGTCAATTCACGCGCAGCTGGCGGCAAAATGGACCTCATTTTCTTGCTGTTCGACCGCTATCTTGCAAGCAATCCGAATATCTCATTCGAGGATGCTTGCGCATACTTCGATAGTCTTGAGCAGAACAGCAAAATCCTCTTCAGTTTGTGCAATTACGAAAACCTCGCCAAAGCTGGACGTATCCCTAAGGCAGCTGGCGTCATTGCCAACAAGCTCAATATCCGCATTTTGGGCACGGCGAGTGAGGCCGGTAAAATCGAACTCGTGGGGCACACGCGAGGCGAAAAGAAGATGCTCAACAAGATCATCGACACTATGGAAGCCGAGGGCTTTACGGGCGGTGAGGTCGTCATCGATCACGTTGAGAACGAAGCTGGAGCTCAGGCGCTTACTGACCGCATAGTCGAGCATTGGCCCGGCTCCAAGACCATCATCATGCCCTGCAACGGCCTGGATTCCTATTACGCCGAGATGCACGGCCTGATTATCGGCTACGGCATGGGCGTGGCTTCGGGCCAATAAAGTCCAACCAAGCAAAATTACGGGCGGGACAAAGTGACAGCTGGTTCTTTGTCCCGCCCGTTTTATACGTCGGCTAGCTATTAAACCCATTGAACTTGAGATAGCTCATCAAGTAAGCCTTCGAAACGAAGGACGATACCGCGCTACGCACAAGCAGCGACTCACGCGTTACCTGATGCGCCGTATCGGGCACGGGAGTCTGCTCGACGGAAAACGCCGAACGAATCGATGCCTCGAGCTGATCGACCACATAATCAAAGGCCGTCGGGGCATCGTAGCTCAAACGCTGAATGTTAAAGAGTGCCTGCACAGCAGCAATAGGTAGCACCTGCTTAAAGATGCAGATCGCGATCAGGCGGGCAATCTGCTCGCGGCCATATTGCTTTTTGACCGGAGCAGGCACTAGGCCGACCTTTACGTAGTTATTGATCATCGATGGCGTAATGACAGGCTGTTCAACGCAAATGGACAGCGGCTCCATCCACAACGCAACATACTCAATAACTTGGTCGCGATAGAGCGTCACATTGGGCAACTGGTTATAGCGCGGCAGACTCAACGCATTGAGTTTGCGAACGATATCGGACTGAATAAATGCATCAGGCAGCACAGTGGGCTGAATATCCTCGGGCTTAATGCTGACCGACGAATCGGACATCGGAATAACGTGTTTAACGTGGTTCATAAAGGTCCTCCATTCATTTTCTATATTGTATTCTAGGTTATCTAGTTTTGCATACCACATAGCCAGCAAGAAAATTGGCGGAACAGCGCACAGATGCATCGTCCCGCCATTTAGTTAATTGATAGCAACCTTACATAAGATATATTATCGTACTTATCCGCGTAGGAAAGCGTATGCGCTGGTTGCTGCTATGGCTCCGTCCGAAACGGCGGTCACAACCTGGCGTAAACGCTTGGAACGGATATCGCCGGCTGCGAATAAGCCGGGCGTACGGGTAGCCATCGAATCGTCGGTAAGGATGCCGCCGTCGGGAGCCAGATCGACTAGATGCTCAACAAGTTCGGTATGTGGCTGCGTGCCGGTAAAGACAAAAATGCCAAATGAGCCAGGTTCAAAGGTCTCGGCTTGCGTTTTGCCGCTCGCATTGTCCTTGAACGTAATTGTCATGGGCATCGCTTCACCAGAAAGCTGAACAATACTAGTTTGGTACCTAACTGAAATATTGTCCTTAGCGAGCACTTTATTCACAACGCCCTCGGGTGCACGGAACTGATCGCGACGCAGCACGATAGTCACGCTGCTGGCAATGTCGGACAGGAACAGTGCCTCCTCGCATGCCGAATTGCCGCCTCCAATAACAAAGACCTGCTTGCCGCGGAAGAATATGCCGTCACACGTCGCGCAGTACGAAACGCCACGACCGCGATACGTGTCCTCGCCAACAAAACCCGCAGGACGCGGCGTGGCGCCCATGCACGCAATAACGCTCTTGGCTGCTGTATCGCCCATATCATGATGGATGGTAAATTGTGCCGCATCGGCATCGTAATCGACGCCTGTCACCATACTCCATTCAACCTGAGCCCCCAGGCCTTCAGCATGCTGTTGAAACCGCTCACCAAGTTCGGCACCGCTCAGTAGCGGAATGCCAGGATAATTCTCGATCTCGTTGGACGTGGCGATCTGTCCGCCAGACATGCCCTGCTCAAGGACAGTCGTCGTCAGGTTGGCACGCGCCGCATAAATGGCGGCAGCATAGCCCGCGGGGCCGCCGCCGATAATCGCAACATCGATTGTCTGATCGGTAGTCATGAAGAGTCCTCTCGTCGAAACGTTGTCGTTCTTTGCGCTCATACCCAAATTTACGTGAACGTGACACTCATGCACTACAATGATAAATCCGTGTTACAACGTCGAAGGGGAGTTATCGATGGATCAGACGCAGACGAGCGACGATGCTCCCCTGCTCACGAACAGCGCTCCCCAATCGGAGCAAACCACGCTCTTGGCTCAGCAAAAACCCCTCGTGACCATCGTGCACGCCTCGGTCGGCTCGGGCCACAAGGCCGCCGCAAATGCGATTGCGCAGGCATTCGACCTCATCCGCGGCACCAATGGCATCCCCGAGGATGTTGAGATTGAAGTGCTCGATATCCTTGATTTTGGACGCATTAAATTCGACGGCAATAAGACCGCGGCTTCTTTTACGGGAGCCACGCGCCCCATTTACGACCTGACCTGGCGATATACGCTTACGGGGCATCTTCTCTGGGGTGGCGGCACGGCATGGTCGCGAATTATGTTCCCCGCCTTCAACGAATATATTCGTAGTCGAAGGCCCATAGCCGTGGTCGCAACGCACATCACGGCAGCCAATGTTGCCGTTGGCGCCCGCGTAATTACGGGTATCGATTATCCGGTCATCTGCGTACCGACCGACTACGAAGTCGAGGGCTGGTGGCCCCACAAGGACACCGATCTATTCTGTGTTGCCAACGAATTCATGGCTGAAACGCTGCGTCCGCGCAAGGTGCCCGAGGCAAAGATTCGCATTACCGGCATCCCTATTCGCGCCGGATTCGACACGAATTACGATCGCGAGGAAGAGCTAACCAAGTTCAACCTCCCCACCGACAAGACCGTCGTGCTGGTAATGGCCGGCGCCAGCTTGCCCCAGCCTTACGTCCGCTTTCGCGCGGCGATGGACCACACCCTCCCCTTCCTGCGTAGCTTCGAAGACATGCACTTTGTCTTTTTGCCCGGCAAAGACGCGGAGTATGCCACCCGGCTGAAGACGCTCTTCGATGCCATGAAGCTCGAAAACGTCACAGTGTTGGACTATGTCGACGATATGGCGGCCCTCATGCACGGCTGCGACCTGGCAATCCTCAAATCGGGCGGACTCACGGTCACCGAGTGCCT
>CAMQHB010000079.1:0-8232 GCA_947001545.1 uncultured Collinsella sp. | reverse complement strand
TCCACGCTTTCGGCGCCGTTGATGGTTAGGTTTCGCTCGTAGAAGGCGGTGAGGGCGCGGATGGCGTACATAACGTCGCGCACGCCGCCGGTCTCGTAGCTCGAGTGCATGGCCAGCTGCGGCAGGCCCACGTCCACGGCATGCATGCTCGCCTGCATATTGGACAGATTGCCGAGCGTGGATCCGCCGGCCATATCGCTCTTGTTGGCGAAGGCCTGCGTGGGCACGTCGGCGTCATCGCAAATAGCTTGGAACACCGCGCGGCTAAAGGCATCGGTACAATAGTGCTGGTTGGCGGCTTCCTTGATGACGATGCCGCCGTTGAGCACAACCTGGTTGCGCGCATCGCACTTCTCGGCGTGGTTGGGGTGCACGGCATGCGCGTTGTCGCAGCTCACGAGCATCGATGCGGCAAGGGCGCGATGATACGACTCGTCGTCAAAGCCCAGCGATCCATTAATGCGGCGCAATGCATCGGCCAAGAACGTTGACATGGCGCCCTGTTTGGTCTCGGAACCAACCTCCTCGTTATCAAAACAGCAGAAGACCGAGACGTCGCGCGCGTTCTCGGCGCCCAAAAATGCCTGTAGCGAGGTGTAGGCGCAGGCCAGGTCGTCAAGCTTGGGCGTCGAGATAAACTCGTCGGCCCAGCCCCAAATGCGCGCATCCTGACGATTGACCAGGAACAGGTCGCGACCCAGGATCTGCTCGGGCTCAACGTCCAGTTCGTCGGCGATCAGAGCATCGAAGTCGCCCTGCTTAAGGTCACCGGCGCTGATGAGCGGGCACAGGTCGACAGCACGATTAGGCGCAAAGCCCTCGTTAACGCCGCGGTTCATGTGGATGGCAAGGCTCGGGATAATAGCGACCTCGCGCTCGGTGGCAAGCAGGCGGCTCTCAATACGGTCGCCCTCGCGTACCAGCACGCGGCCCGCGAGTGCCAGCGGACGGTCGAACCAGGTGTAGTCAATCATGCCGCCGTAGGCCTCGGTGTTCAGGCGCAGCGTCTCGCCTGCGCCGTCGAGCTCGGGCACGGCCTTGACCTTAAACGTCGGAGAATCGCTGTGCGACGCCGTGAGCTGAAAATGATAGTCACCGGCAACGCCGTCCTCGCCCCACGTCGCGGCCAGGTCCTCGCCCACCTTAAAGGCAACAACGCTCGAGGTGTTGCGCTGCGTGTAATAACGCCCGCCCGGCTCGATGTCCCACGCCGCGTTCTCGGGCAGGTAGGTAAAGCCCGCCTCGTCGAGCTCGGCCATAATGGTCGCCGCCGTATGGAACATGCTGGGACATGCCTCGATAAAGTCGATGAGGTCGTTGGCGGCCTCGATATCGTCGGCCGTCACATGCGCGCGCTCGGGCGTTTCCTGATCCGTCATGCTCTCCCCTTTCGCTGGGTTGATGGTCCCCTCCAGCATACCCCGCCACGCCAGCGCCGCACTCTTCATTCCATGTTTAATCCCGCGCCGCTCACCAAGTTGAGCCATCATGCCCGCGCTCCTTTTGCGACAATTACGCTAACAGGACGAGAGGAGCCGTCATGAAGCCACGTAACATTGCCATCGCCTGCGGTGTCGCGGGAGTCGCCGTCGGCCTTGCCGCTGCCACCGGTATCGTTTACCGCAAGCAAATCAAGTCCGCCGCGTCGCTCAAACGCTTGACCGGCTACGCGGATAGCTATGACCTGTACGCAATCGACATCGCCTACGACTACGATCTTGATCGCATCATCGCCGCTGGCGTGCGCGACGACCAGGGCTACATCGATGCCGTGGTGGCGCAGGTGCTGCCCGGTGTGCCGGCGCATGTCCAGGCGCCCCAGTTTGCCTGCAGCGCTTTTGTCGCCGTAGATGCCGAAGGCCGCGTGCGCACCGGTCGCAATTACGACTTTAAGGACGACACCTCGGCACTGCTGGTGCGCAATCACCCACGCGACGGCTATGCCTCCATCGGGTTTGCCGCCCTTAACAACCTGGGCGATAACACTCCGCTTGACTCCGTCGGCGGACGCGCCGCCGCACTCATGGGCCCGTTTGCCCAGCTCGACGGTGTTAACGAATGCGGCGTGTCCATTGCCGTACTCACTCTGGACTCCAAGCCCTGTGACCAGGACACGCAGCGCCCCGTCATCAATACCTCGCTCGTCATCCGCCTGGTGCTCGACCGTGCCGCCACCACGCAAGAAGCTGTCGACCTGCTTTCCGCCTACGACATGCACGCCATGGCCGGACGCGATTATCACTTCTTTATCAACGACGCCGCCGGTGACGCGCGCGTAGTAGAGTGGGATCCGCACGATCCGGACCGCGCTTTCAAAGCGACTCCCGTACGCCAGGTTACGAACTTCTACGCCTGCTATGGTAACGAAGTGCTGCCCAACCAAAAGAATGGCGAGCTGGGCCATGGTAAAGAGCGCGCCGTCGCCATCGCCGATGTCCTCGACGCCCATGCCGGCGCCCAAGACGAGGCAGTCGCTTGGAAAGCCCTACGCGCTGCGGCGCAAGAGCCCAATCCGGAAGACATCACCAGCAACACGCAATGGTCGGTCGTCTTTGACAATACCGAGTCCGCTGCTGCCATCACGCTGCGCCGTCACTGGGGCGACGTCGACGCCTTCGCGCTTTAAGGAGCCAGGCCCATCGACCTTACGCTCGCCTGACGTTACTTACATTTCTATACATCTGAGCTAACACGTTTTACCTCCGCATCAACAGTGTGCGGGGGTAAACTTATGCGCATGTTATAACTTGCCCGGAAGGATTCATCATGCTTAGGATTGGTCTTCTTACTAGTGGCGGCGACTGCCAAGCGCTCAACGCCACCATGCGCGGCATCGTCAAAACGCTCATGACCAATAGCGAAGAACCTATCGAGATCTACGGTTTTGAGGACGGCTACCAAGGCCTTATCTACAGCAGGTTCCGCGTCATGACGCCCGCCGATTTTAGCGGCATCCTCACCCGCGGCGGCACCATCCTTGGCACGAGCCGCACGCCGTTCAAGCGTCTGGACACTCCCGAGGCCGACGGCGTCGAGAAGGTGCCGGCGATGGTCCACACCTATCACAAGCTGCAGCTCGACTGCCTGTTTATGCTGGGCGGCAACGGCTCCACCAAGACCGCCAACCGCCTGCGCGAAGAGGGCCTCAACGTTATCGCTCTGCCCAAGACCATCGATAACGACACCTGGGGCACCGAGATGACGTTTGGCTTTACGAGCGCCATCGACGTCGCCACCAAGTGCATCGACGACATCCACACCACCGCTTCGAGCCACGGCCGCGTGTTCGTCATCGAGATCATGGGCCACAAGGTTGGCTGGATCCCGCTGTACGCCGGCGTCGCGGGCGGTGCGGACGTCATCCTGATCCCCGAGATCCCCTACGACATGGACCAGGTTATCAAGACCATCGAGCATCGCATGGAGACCGGCAGCCGCTTTACCATCGTGGCCGTCGCCGAGGGCGCCATCTCTAAGGAGGACGCGGCGCTGTCCAAGAAGGAGTACAAGAAGAAGCTCGCCGAGCGCACGAGCCCGTCGATCGTCTACGACATCGCCAAGGAGATCGAGGCCAAGACCGGTCGCGAGACCCGTGTCGCTATCCCCGGTCACACGCAGCGCGGCGGCCAGCCCGACGCTCAGGACCGCATCTTTGCGACCCAGTGCGGCGTCGAGGCCGCGCTTGGCTGCCTGCGCGGCGAGTTTGGCTACATGATTGCCCTGCGTGACGGCAAGATGTGTCACATGCCGCTCGAGGATGTTGCCGGCAAGCTCAAGTATGTCGACCCCCAGAGCGATCTGGTGCGCGAGGCCAAGGCGTTGGGCATCAGCTTCGGCGACGAATAGCCTCGGCTGGAACCGCTCTCATCGGAGGCCCCAGGGCTTACCTCCCAAATCGTCCTCGGACATGTCAGGACCCCGCCGTGCGCTTCGCGCGGCGGGGTCCTTCCGTCCTGCGGAAAGATTTGGGAGGTAAGCCCTGGGGCCTCCTGCGGCAACTGAGGAGGCTGAGGCTATTCGTCTTCTTGCTGCGGGTGCCTAGGGTGGGATGCGGCGTGCATTTTTGGGAGTATTCAGCAGCCGAAGGCACCTGCATACTGGATTTTGGGCGAAAGGCAGGCACCATGGGCCGCATCCTGTAAAAAAACGAGCGGCTCTAGAGGCGTTGGGACTCAGAATCGGGGCTTTCAGCGCAGTTTTGCACCCCCGCCCCCGCGCCCGCGGACCCCGGGATGCTGAATACTCCGGAATTTGCACGGCGCCCCCTGGGGTACCTGTGGGCAAAAAGCAACCGCCCCGTCAAAGTATGCATTTGGCGGGGCGGTTTATGCAAAAATGCTGCTGCGGGCGCGTCGGCAGCTCGCTAGAACTTGAATCCCAGGGCAGGTTACTCGGCGCTTTTGAGGGCGCCGACCATGTCGATCTTGTTGAGGGTACGATTGGTGGCGAGGTTGACGATAAACGTAAAGCCAAAGGAAAGCACCACGGCGAGCACGTAGCTTAGCGGCTCGACCTCAACATCAAAGTACAGCGACGGCATCTGCAAAATGTACGTAAAACTCTCGGCCAGCAAGCCGCCCAGTGGCACGCCCAGCGCGGCGCCAATTGCCGTGAGGATCAACGTCTCCTTGTTGACGTAATGGTGCACCTCGCCACGGCGGAAACCAAGCACCTTGATGGTCGCCAGCTCGCGCTCGCGCTCGGAGATATTCGTGTTGGACAGCGTAAACACCACCACAAACGACAGGCACGCCGCCATAAAGGTCACGAGCACCACGACGGAATTGATAATAGTGAAGTTCGCCTCAAAGTTCTCCCAATGCTCGGCCGTGCTCGAAATCGAAAGCCAGCCGTCACTCTTAAGCTTCTTGCTAAACGCAATCTGGTCGGCCGACGAACCCTTGAGCAGCGCAAAGATGCCATTGAGGCGAACGCTGCGCCCAAACGCGCGCTCATAGGTGCTCTGCGTCATGTAAAGCGTGTTGCCCAGATAGTTAAGCGAAATGTCGCTGACCTTGACCTTGGCGACGTTGAGTGACGAATCCTGGACGTGCGCCGTATCGCCCGGTTGAATCCCCAGCACCAGCTGTGAACTCTTACTCAGATACACGTCTCCGTCACGCAAAGACAGTGGCTCTTTGGACTCATCCTCAAGGCGAACATAGTCGTCCAGATCGTTCGTGCGGTCATCGGGCACCACGATCAGCTGCACGGTCTCGCTCTTTCCGCCGAATGTAAAGGTGACGTTGTCGGTCATGATCGGCAGCGTCGAAGTTACGGTCACACCGGAATCCTTGACCGCGCTTCGCTCGTCGAGCGCCGCGCACGTCTGCGAAAAATCGTCGGGATTGGCAACCGCCAGCAGGTCGTAGCGTGTGATGTGGCCGTACTGCTTGGGCGAAAGCGCGACCGACGTATCACGAATGCCCATGCCGCAGATCACGAGCGCCGTGCAGCCGGCGATGCCGAAGATGGTCATAAAGGCGCGCTTTTTGTAGCGGAACAGGTTACGCGCTGCCACCTTGTTCAAAAAGCCCATGCGGCGCCAGATAAATCCGATACGCTCGAGCAGAATGCGTGAGCCGGCACGCGGCGCCTTGGGGCGCATGAGCGAGGCAGGGGTCTCGGCCATCTCGTGGCGGCAGGCGATAATCGTGGCGCCCACCACGCCCACGGCAAACAGCGCCACCGAAACGATCGAGGACACGATGTCGTACGAAAGTAGCATCTGGGGCAGCGAGTACATGTCGTCGAACACCGTAAACAGGAACAGCGGCAGGCCCACAAATCCGATGATGTTGCCGAGCACGCCGCCGATCAGACAAGCCCACAGCGCATAGTCCACGTATTTGGACAGGATGCGTCCGCGCGAATAACCGAGTGCCTTATACAGGCCGATGAGCGTGCGCTCCTCCTCGACCATACGCGTGGCGGTGGTAAGGCTGATGAGCACGGCGACGATAAAGAAGATGAACGGGAACACCGTGGCGATGGCCTCAATTGACGAGCTATCGCTCTCCACGCTCGAGTAGCTTGCGATATTGCCGCGGTCCTGGATGTACCAGGTGCATTCACCAAGGTCAGAGAGCTCGGCGCGGGCATCGGCAAACTGCTGGTCGGCGGCGGCACGGCGCTGGTCCAGGTCGGCTTGCGCCTGCGCACGCTCGTCGCTGCCCTCGGCCATGCGATTGATGTTGTCCTGCTCAATCCCAAAGAGCATATTCGCCTGGCGCTCGGCCGCATCCAAGCTTGCCGGCGTGTCGACCGTCAGTTCCTGAGCGCGCGCTTTCTCACGCTCCTCGCGGATCTTCTCGATATTGCTCTTGACCTCATTGATCTTTGCCGCGTAGGAATCCGAATAGGAGTTGAGGCTCTTGGCTCCCTCGACGATCACGTGGACCGCGGAGTAGAAAGAAGATGTCGCGGCGTCCTCGCTCACATAGAACTTATAGTCCGCCGCCGAAGCAGCGCGAAAGGCGTTGACTGTCGAGTCGGAGCTCACATCAGTGGGATCGAGGACCTCGGCCGTAATGGTGTAATCGCCCGCGGCAAACTGATCCTTGGCGCTTTGGTTCGACGAGCTCGCGTCATTGGCGGCAAAACTCACCGTATCGCCGAGCTTTTTACCCGAAGCCTTCAGGAACTTCGAAGTCACCGCGACCTCATCGGCGCTCTCGGGCAAATCGCCGTTCACGAGCACCGGCTGATCGATGTTCTCCTTGGAGAGACTCTGCACGACCACGCGCTCGCGCGTTGTGCCCACGGCGGTGTAGGCGGTCTCGGTGTAGATGCCCTCGGCCGTTTCGACGCCATCGACCTCTTGTATGGCGTCGAGATCATCGTCAGTCAGGCCATAGGTCGACTGCACGTTAATGTCATAGACATTTTGCTGGTCGAAGTAGGCATCAACCGAATCACACAGGTCCTCGCAACCCGCCTTAAGGCCGCACATCACGCTCACGCCAAGCGCGGTGATGACCACGATTGACAAAAAGCGCTTAAGACTGCCTCGGATTGTGCGGTAGATGCCACGGCGAAAAACCGTCGGCACCATATCGTTTGAGCTTTGGGCAGTGCGGTAGGTCGTAAAATCCTGCTCGCGCTCCGTGTTCTGCGCGTCGCGGCGTAGGCTGTTTTGGCGGTCTTGGTCCATGGGCGCTACCACTCGATCGTCTCGATAGGCACGGGATTTTGCTGGACCGTCTCGCTCTCCACGCGACCGTTCTTAAAGCGGATCAGGCGATCGGCCATGGGCGCCAGCGCGGAGTTGTGGGTGATGATGATGACCGTAATGCCCTGCTTGCGGCAAGTGTCCTGCAGCAGCTGCAAGATCTGCTTGCCGGTTTTATAGTCAAGTGCACCCGTGGGCTCGTCGCACAAAAGCAGCTTGGGGTTCTTTGCCAGTGCGCGGGCAATGGACACGCGCTGCTGCTCGCCGCCCGAAAGCTGTGCCGGAAAGTTGCCCAGGCGCTCGCCCAGGCCAACCTGACGAAGCGTTTGCTCGGCATCGAGCGAATCAGGGCAGATTTGCGCCGCAAGCTCAACATTTTCGAGCGCCGTCAGGTTGGGGACCAGATTGTAGAACTGGAAGACAAAGCCGACGTCGGCGCGGCGGTATTCCACGAGCTGCGCCTCGTTAGCGGAGCTCACATCGCGCCCGTCCACCGTCACGGTGCCGGAAGTCGCCGTATCCATGCCGCCCAGAATGTTGAGCGCCGTGGTCTTGCCGGCACCCGAAGCACCCAAAATGATGGCGAGCTCGCCGCGCTCGACCGTAAAGCTCGCGCCGTCGAGTGCGTGAATGCGGGCGTCGCCCTCGCCGTATGCCTTGATGACGTCTTTGAATTCGATATAAGCCATCGATCGGTTCCCATCTGGTCGGATAACTCTTTAGTATTACCCATTTCGCACCGACTAAAAAGGGACGGGTTTATTTTGGCAGGTTCTATATGGGGAAACGGCAGCTATAGATGAGGCGCCGGGGAGGCAGAGAAATCATCGATGGGGTCAGGCCGACCGCCAAACACAACGCACGCATCTCAATCTGTCAGCCAAATCATTCGAACAGCTGTTCGTTTCTATGATATGATTCCGCTATCTAAGCAGGCCAATACGCAGAAAGGCGGCCAACATGGCGTTCGACTTTAAGAAGGAATGCAAGGAGCTCTACAGACCTGTGTTAGCGCCGGAATAATTTAGCCAAATATAGTCGGCCGAGATTGACCAATCCCG
>CAMQHB010000078.1:0-8331 GCA_947001545.1 uncultured Collinsella sp. | reverse complement strand
GGTTGGCCACGCCGCGTTGCACAAAGACCGTGAACCTTTTGTGGGACGCGCGGTGCCGTGGTACCATAGCCGAGTTTGTTGTCTTGGTCGGAAACCAAGACGCCTTATGCGCTGATCGGTAACCAGCGCCTGACTAATAAGGAGTCCTACCATGAAGCAGGGTATCCATCCCCAGTATGTCGAGTGCACGGTGACGTGCTCCTGCGGCAACACCTTCAAGACGCACGCTACCGTGTCCGAGATGAAGGTCGAGCTTTGCAACGAGTGCCACCCGTTCTACACCGGCCAGCAGAAGTTCGTCGACACCGGTGGACGCGTCCAGCGCTTCGCCGACAAGTTCGGTGGCGCCGCTGCCGCCCAGCTCAAGAAGGCTGAGGAGGCCAAGGCTGCCAAGGCCGCCAAGGCTGCTGAGGCCGAGGCCGCTCGCAAGGCCGCCGCTGAGGCTAAGGCTGCCGAGAAGGCTAAGCGTGCCGCTAAGTTCGCCGAGGAGGCTGCTAAGCAGGCCGCCGAGGCTCCCGCAGAGGCTCCCGTCGAGGAGGCCGCTGCCGAGGCCGAGACCACCGAGGCTGCTGAGTAAATAGCTCGCCGCGGAATCGCTCGCATTCATGGCATAAGGGCCGTGCATCCGTTTGGGTGCGCGGCCCTTTTCCTTTATTGGTGCAAACGAACCTGTCTCCATGGCACCAGATTGGTGCGAAGGGGACGGGTTAGCTTGCACCAAATGGCAGAGAGGCAGCGTTTTCCCAGATAAAACCTGCCAAAATAAACCTGTCCCTTTTTGGCAGGTTGGTCGTAGTTATTACGTGGCGGTTGAGGTCGACCGTATAGGCCGCGCCTTGTTTGGCTAAAGTACAATCATCTGTGTTTAACTCGCCCGCAGCTGCACGGCGTGGGCGATGGCCAAAAAGGAAAACCACATGGGATTCATGTCAAAGCTGCTGTCCTTTGGATCCGATAAGGACCTTAAGCGCTACTACAAGATCGTTGACCAGATCAACGGTCTTGAGCCCCAGTTTGAGAAGATGACCGAGGAGGAACTCCGCGCCCAGACCGATAAGTTCCGCGAGCGTTACGCCAACGGCGAGTCGCTCGACGACATGCTTCCCGAGGCTTTTGCCACTGTGCGCGAGGCTTCCAAGCGCATCACGGGCATGCGTCACTTTGACGTACAGCTCATCGGCGCCATGGCGCTTCATGAGGGTCATATTGCCGAGATGAAGACCGGCGAGGGCAAGACGCTCGTCTCCACCTTGGCCGGCTACCTCAACGCTATCGCCGGCAAGGGCGTGCATGTCGTTACCGTCAACGATTACCTGGCAAAGCGCGACTCCGAGTGGATGGGCCGCATCTACAAGTACCTGGGAATGACCGTTGGTCTGCTCCAGAACAACATGCCGCTCGAACTCAAGCGCCCGGCCTACCAGGCAGACGTCACCTACGGCACCAACTCCGAGTTCGGTTTCGACTACCTGCGCGACAACATGGTCACCCGCCCCGAGCAGCGCGTTCAGCGCGGCCACCATTACGCCATCGTCGACGAGGTCGACTCCATCCTGATCGATGAGGCCAGAACGCCGCTCATCATCTCGGGTGCCGGCACCAAGTCCGCCAGCACCTACAAGGACTTCGCGCGTGCCGTGCGCGGCCTTGAGCGCGGCGAGGACGTGTCGCACGACATGCTCACCGCCACCGAGGACGTCGAGCCCACGGGCGACTACGTCATGGACGAGGCCAAGCACACCATCGCCGCCACCGAGCGCGGCCTTAAGAAGATTGAGCGCCGCCTGGGTATCGATGACATCTATGCCGATCTCTCCGGCCAGCTGGTCAACCACCTGCAGCAGGCGCTGAAGGCCCAGTACATGTTCCACCGCGACAAGCAGTACGTGGTCACTAATGGCGAGGTCAAGATCGTCGACGAGTTCACTGGTCGCATCATGGAAGGCCGCCGCTATTCCGAGGGCTTGCACCAGGCCATCGAGGCCAAAGAGGGCGTGCTCGTGCGCGAGGAGAACCAGACCCTTGCCACCATTACCCTGCAGAACTACTTCCGCCTGTATGACAAGCTCTCCGGCATGACCGGTACGGCGCTTACCGAGGACGCCGAGTTCCGCGAGATCTACAAACTGCCCGTCGAGGTCATCCCCTCCAACAAGCCCGTGCAGCGCGTTGACCACGAGGATCTGGTGTACCGCACCATCCAGGCCAAGTACAACGCCGTTGCCGACGATGTCGAGCAGCGTCACGCCAAGGGCCAGCCGGTCCTGGTGGGTACCGTCTCCATCGAGAGCTCCGAGAAGCTGTCGGCCGCTCTTACCAAGCGCGGCATCGCGCACGAGGTCCTCAACGCCAAGCACCACGAGCGCGAGGCCCACATCGTGGCCCAGGCCGGACGTTACGGTGCCGTGACCATCGCCACCAACATGGCCGGTCGTGGTACCGACATCCTGCTGGGCGGCAACCCCGACGAGCTGGTGCGCGAGCGCTTGGAGTACGAGGGCCTGACCATGGAGGACGTGACGCCCGAGCAGCTCGAGCAGTTTAACGCCGAGGCCAAGGAGACCTGCAAGGCCGAGCGTGAGCGCGTGCTTGCCGCCGGCGGCCTGACCGTTATCGGCACCGAGCGCCACGAGTCCCGTCGTATCGACAACCAGCTGCGCGGCCGCTCCGGCCGTCAAGGCGATCCGGGCGAGACCCAGTTCTACCTGTCGCTCGAGGACGACCTCATGCGCTTGTTCGGCGGCGACAAGATGGACCGCGTCTCCAAGATGATGGTCACGGCCGACATGGGCGACGACATGCCCATCCAGCACAAGATCATCTCCAAGGCCGTCGAGAGCGCCCAGCACAAGGTCGAGAGCATCAACTTCTCCATGCGTAAGAGCGTCCTTGAGTACGACGACGTCATGAACAAGCAGCGCCAGGTCATCTACGCCGAGCGCAATAAGATTCTGGACGGCAAGGACCTGACCGACCACATCACCGAGGTCATGCACGACACCGTGTACCGCTGCGTGCAGGAGTTCTGCACCAAGGACAGTCACGATGGCGAGCGCGACCTGGAGGGCCTGCGCAAGTGGGTTGTGGAGCTCACCGGCCACATCGATACGCCGAAGTTCCCCGACGAGGATTATGAGGCCCTGGCTGCCGATGTCCTGGCTTACGTAGAGAAGTGCTACAACATGAAGGCCGAGCGCTTGGGCGAGGACCTGATGCGCGAGCTCAACACCCAGGTCATGCTGCGCGTCATCGATACCCGCTGGATGAACTACCTGCAGGAGATGGACTACCTCAAGACCGGCATCGGCCTGCGCGGCTTTGGCCAGCGCGACCCGCTGGTTGAGTACAAGACCGAGGCCTACGGCGCGTTCCAGATACTCGTCGATACCATGTACGAGGATTATCTGCGTACGGTTCTGCGCATCGAGATCAAGGCTGCCCCGCGTGCCGTGGAGCACAAGGAGGAGCCCGCGCTCGAGGGTGCGCACTTCTCCGGTCCTGCCGAGGTCGATGGTGACAACGGCGGCTCGGTGCTGCGCAAGCAGGCGCAGGTGCAGGCCCGCACGGCTGTCCAGGGTGGTCCGGCTGCCGTCAACAACGGTGGCAAGGTGACCACCTATCGCAAGTCCGAGAGCGACGATCCGTACGTCAACGTGGGCCGCAACGACCCGTGCCCCTGCGGTAGCGGCAAGAAGTTTAAGTACTGCCACGGCAGGAATCGTTAATGGCTGAGGCTTTAGAGGTAACGCCCGCCGAGCTGGACGCGTTTGCGGACCGGCTCGGTGAGGTCGAGTCGTATCTCCACCTGGACGAGAAGCGTACCCGCGTGTTCGAGCTCGAGGCCAAAAGTGTTGCCCCTGGCTTTTGGGATGACGCCGACGCCGCCCGTGCCACCATGGAGGAGATCGCGCGCACCAAGGAAGATATCGCTGCCGTGGACACCGCGCGCGGCGAGCTTTCCGATGCCCGCGCCGCGCTGGAGCTTGCCGAGGAGATGGGGGATGACCCCGACGCCGCCGCCCTTCGCGAGGAGGCTGCAGCCACGGCTGAGCGCCTGGCCCGTGCCATCGATGAGCTTGAGCTTTCGAGCTGGTTTACCGGTGAGTTCGATCACGGCGATGCCATTGTGACCATCAAGCCCGGACAGGGTGGTCTGGAGGCCCAGGACTGGACCTTCATGCTCTTTAAGATGTACATGAAGTACTGCCAGCGTCGCGGCTGGAAGGTCACCATCAACGACTGTCCCGCGGCCGAGGTCATCGGCATTGACCGTGCGACCTTTACCGTCGAGGGCAAGGACGCATTTGGCATGCTGCGCGCCGAGGCCGGCGTCCACCGCTTGGTTCGCATTAGCCCCACCGACGACAAGAAGCGCCGCCAGACCACGTTTGCCGGCGTCGAGGTCATCCCCGTGCTACCCGATGATATCGACATCGAGATCAGTCCCGATGACATCCGCGTGGACGTGTACCACGCGAGCGGCCCGGGCGGTCAGGGCGTCAACACCACCGACTCCGCCGTGCGCGTGACGCATTTTCCCAGCGGCATTGTGGTCACCTGCCAAAACGAGCGCAGCCAGATTCAGAACAAGGCCGCGTGCATGCAGATCCTCAAGGCTCGCCTGTACGAGATTGAGCTCGAGAAGCGCGCCGAGGCGCTCGATGAGATCCGCGGACCCAAGACCACGATTGGTTTTGGCAACCAGATTCGCAGCTACGTGCTCTACCCGTACCAGATGGTCAAGGACTTACGCACGGGCGTGGAGACCAGCAATGTCGAGGCCGTCCTTGACGATGGCGACCTGGACCCGTTTGTTATTGGCTACCATCGCTGGGCTACCGGCAACGCCGATGCAGAAGGCTCGGAGGTCTAAAACATCGGGTGGCTTCAAGCCGATGCCAAGCCCAACGGTTGGACGGGTTTGTATCCAGAATAAACCCTGCGCAGGGGTGGTTTTTTGTCCGGCGAATCGGTAGAATCGAATACAAGAAGAAGTTCAAAGCGCATCCGTTTGGGTGCGCTTTTTTGAGGGAGGCAACATGGCATATCGTCTGGACATCAAGCGCATTCTTTCGATGAACTTCTTTCACGACCTGCCCCAGATCATGTTGGGGTGTGCCTTGGCCGCCATCGCGACCGACTTGTTTTTGATTCCCAACGGTCTTGCCGCCGGTGGCGTTACGGGCCTTGCCACCATTATCCAGGCGGTCGGCGCGGCGCGCGGCCTATCGCTTCCCGTTGGTATTCAGACGATCGTGATGAACGCCTTGCTGTTGTTGGTCGTTATGCGCGAGGGCGGCATGCTCTACGTGGTGCAGACCGCGACGGGCTTTGTGCTGCTGGGCTTCTTTACCGATCTGTTCGCCCCGTTTGTAGCACCTCTGGCGGATGCGGACCTGATGCTCCCTGCCATGTGGGGCGGCATTATTACGGGCATTGGTTACGGCATGGTGTTGCGCGCCGGCGCCAACACCGGCGGCTCGGACACGATTGGCCAAATCATCTCGCGTAACACCTCGCTGCCGGTGGGCTCGACCGTCATGGCGATCGATGTTGCCGTATGCGCGCTATCGGCTCCGGTCTTTTCAATCGAAAACGCACTGTATGCAGGCCTTTCGATGGTCATTAGCGGCTACGTGATCGATGCCGTGGTCGATGGTGGCAACAAACGCCGTATGGTACTCATCATCTCGGACAAGTTCCCTGATATCGCTGCCGATATCATGTATGGCCTGGGTCGTGGTTGTACCAAGTTTAAGGCGACTGGCATGTATTCGGGTGCCGAGAAGCCAGTGATTATGGTCATCGTGAGCCGTCGAGAGCTCAATACCCTCAAGACGATCGTGCGCGAGCGCGATCCTCATGCCATCGTGACGGTTGCCGACGTTACGGAAGCCTTCGGCGAGGGATTCAAGGACATTAGCGCGTAGGGTCGATCGCGTTCTGTCCAAAAGACGTTCACATTGATAAACCGTTTCATCAGCGGTTCTGCCTGCTAAATTGTTCAAATAATGATAAAAACTCTGGTAAAGCCATCAGTTTCCAGCATAATGAATGACGTACGTGCATTGCGGCTGTGTTGGGATTACCTTTCCGTGCCGTGCGCATTTTGTCTAATGAGGATGAAAGGAAGGCACAATGAGCGACGAAGAGCTCAAAAAGGTTGCCAACGAGGTAAGGAAGGGCATCGTCACCGGCGTGCACGCTGCCAAGTCCGGCCATCCGGGCGGTTCGCTCGGCGCTGCCGACATCATGACCTATCTGTACTTTGAGGAAATGAACGTCGACCCGGCCGATCCCCGCAAGGCCGATCGCGACCGTTTTGTGCTCTCCAAGGGCCATTGCGCTCCGGGCCTGTACGCCGTGCTCGCCGAGCGTGGGTTCTTCCCCAAGGAGGATCTCGAGACGCTGCGCCATATCGGCAGCCACCTGCAAGGTCATCCCAACATGAACGACACCCCGGGCGTCGATATGTCCACCGGCTCGCTCGGCCAGGGCATCTCCGCCGCCGTGGGCATGGCGGTTGCCGCCAAGCACTGGGGCGATACTTACCGCACGTACGCCCTGCTGGGTGATGGCGAGAGCGAGGAGGGCCAGGTCTGGGAGGCAGCCATGTTTGCCGGCAACCATCAGCTCGATAACCTCTGCGTGATCGTCGACCACAACGGCCTGCAGATCGACGGCCCCGTCGAGGAGGTCAACGACCCCATGCCGCTCGCCGACAAGTTCTGCGCCTTTAAGTTCCACGTGGTGGAGCTTGCCGACGGCAACGATTTCGATCAGATCCGCGCCGCCTTTGCCGAGGCCCGCGCCACCAAGGGTCAGCCGACCGCCATCATCGCCGAGACCATGAAGGGCAAGGGCGTTTCCTTTATGGAGAACCAGGTTGGTTGGCACGGCAAGGCCCCCAACGATGAACAGTTTGAGCAGGCCATGGCAGAGCTCACGGCCGCCGGAGAGGAGCTCTAGGATGGCAGACGTCAAAAAAATCGCCACGCGCGTAAGCTACGGCGAGGCCCTCGTCGAGCTCGCCAACGAGCACGATGACTTTGTGGTCCTCGACGCCGACCTGGCCGCCGCCACGCAGACCGGCAAGTTCAAGGCCGCCTGCCCCGATCGTTTCTTCGATGTGGGCATTGCCGAGAGCAACCTGATGGGCGTCGCCGCCGGTATCGCGACCACCGGCCGCGTTGCCTTCGCGAGCACCTTTGCCATGTTTGCCGCCGGCCGCGCCTTTGAGCAGGTCCGTAACTCCATCGGCTACCCGCATCTCAACGTTAAGATCGGTGCCACGCATGCCGGTATCTCGGTGGGCGAGGATGGCGCCACGCACCAGTGCTGCGAGGATATTGCCCTCATGCGCGTCATCCCCGGCATGACTGTGATCGTTCCTGCCGACGACGTCGAGGCCCGCGCCGTAACGCGCGCCGCCTACGAGTGCGACGGTCCGGTGTACATGCGCTTCGCTCGTTTGGCCTCGCCGGTTATCAACGACCCCGAGACCTACAACTTCGAGTTGGGTAAGGGCATTGTCATGCGCGAGGGCGCCGACGTCACCATCATCGCCTGCGGCCTGATGGTCGGCGAGGCTCTCGAGGCCGCCGAGCAGCTCGCTGCCGAGGGCATCGACGCCGAGGTCATCAACATGCACACCATCAAGCCCATCGATGCCGACCTGATCGTCAAGAGCGCCACCAAGACCGGCCACGTCGTGACCGTCGAGGAGCATTCTGTAATCGGTGGCCTGGGCAGCGCCGTTGCCGACGTCCTGTGCGAGCAGTGCCCGACGCCCCTCAAGAAGATCGGCGTCAACGACACCTTTGGCGAGTCCGGCCCGGGTGCCGAGCTCTTGCACAAGTATGGCCTGGACGCCGCCAACATCGTGGCGACCACCAAGGAGTTCTTGGCATAAGGCAAGGCGGATCTCAAGGACTGCTTCGCCAGAACTATGGAAACCCGGCAGGGGCGCTCTCTTGGAGAGCGCCCCTGTTTCAGTTGCGGTGAAATAGGGACTGATTAGACCTTTTAACTGGTAAAACAGTCCCTATTTCACCGCAACTCATGAAGACGCCCCTCAAGCACGGTCCCATCAGGAAAAAGGGCATATATCGACAAAGCGCAATTCAGACCCTTCCAGCTTTGTATATGCAGCACCTCAAGATAAACGCGGCGACCCCTTAGTTATCGCAGGCCGGGCACAGGGTTACTCTCCAAATCTTTCCGCAGGACGGAGGAGCCCCCCCCCCCCGGCGCGGGCCGCCGGGGGGGCGCCCATGGCGCGGGGGGGTTGGGGCTGGGACCCGGGTCCGGCCGGCGCGGGGCCCGCCCCCG
>CAMQHB010000077.1:0-8340 GCA_947001545.1 uncultured Collinsella sp. | reverse complement strand
TTGCCGCGCCCCGCAGTGCCCGCTTCCCCCGAGAACAATTATCAGTGCAGGTAGACGGCCTGCGGTTTTCGCGAAATACGGGGTATGGTCGAGGGGTCGGGGTTAAACGTAGTAGATGGGCCGGTTTCGTGGCGGCGGCATCGCAGGCAGCCGACCGAGGGCGCCCGGAAGTGGGCAGGGCGCCCGCCTAACGACCGATTTCCTGCCAATTGCATAGGACGTTGGCTCGCAACTCCATTTCGGCTGTCTTTTGAGCTTTAGTTTTGCACCTATAGCGCAATTCCAGGCGCGAGCAAAGACTTCGCACTATCGCATCAAGCTGCTCGGTATCGTTAAGCATGTCGTGCGTAACCAGGAAGACGTCATACCCCATACTTTGCAGTGCCGTCATACGCTTGGCGTCGTGGTCGAGCACGGCTCCCGATCCGTGGATGACCTCTCCTTGAAGCTCCACGATTCCTGCCTTCATTATGTTTGGGTTAACAATCACGATGTCCCCGTAGCAGGCTTTTTGCCCCGCAATGCTCTGTGCCGATGCAGTAAGCGGTGTAAAGTCATTGACATATACATGCCTAAAGCCGGCGCCACCACGGGAGCGAGGAAGCGACAACAATAGAATTCCAGCAACTTCAAGCGGAGACGCTGCTACACCCGTTACCATCTGCGCGGCTTTGTAGAATTTAGCACCCCACTTGCGGCTTTTCATCTTCGTGGCGTACTCATGAAGCTCGTTTAATTCGATGAGTGGCTTCCTCATCCAGAGCGAAGTACCTTTGAGTTTCGTGACTTCCTTAGTCGTCTTTTGCTTGTTTGACCCTTTTGTATTTACTTGTTCTTTGACTTTCACGCGTGCATAAACGCGTTTCCACTGCGCTTCATCCTGGCTTTCATCGAATTCAAAGAGGGGCTCGGTGGTGTTATCTCCTGCGGTGTCTTCGGCTTTGCCAAGCTCTGCTTCGGCTACGGCGGTTGGCTCAAAGACCGAGAACCACCCGCAGAATTCGAACATCGCAAGGACGAGATCGGTTGGAGATACAAAACGAGCTAGGGTAAATAACGTCGCAAGTGGATTAGTTACTCTAAAGCCCATCGCGGTTTCTAGCGTATTGCCCGCCCCCGAAGCATCTTTGCAATGGATTGTTGCTCGTAATCCCGAATGGTAGTTAACGCCACCGGGCGCCGTCGTGGTGACTATCGGCGTCTTGAGCACATCGATTGTGAAGGGCGATCGAGCTAGGGCAAGCCAGCCGTCCTCGGAACTTGGGAGGCGCGGGTAGAGGCCGCGGACCTGGGGCGGGCAGCGCCAGTAGCGGAATGCGGTGTTTGCGCAGACAATCTCGTCCATATGGGCCTCCCCTGGTTTCGGCCGCGAGCCGTTTGGAATGTGGGCGAGGCCGATTATCTATTTGGCGATCATGCGGGTAAGTACCGGAAGCTGACCAAACACTGACCAAGAGATGGACGATATATGTCGAAAGCTGGCGCGAATGGCGAAACGCGCAGGTAGTGATGCTGCTTGTTGGGTCCCTGTCTCCACAATTCTTATTGTCATATACAAGGTTGAACAGGGAAAATACTAAATTCGCGATTTAAAAATGAGCAAGAAGGCAGCAAAAGAACCGCAGGTAGGCTATGTCGTTTTAGAAAAGTTTGATTTGTTTTTGGTGTCAGTTTTGGTGTCACCCTTGGTGTCAAAAAGAAAAAGGCCAGAGGTTTAAGACCTCTGACCTGCGCTTTTGATGGTGGGCGATACAAGATTCGAACTTGTGACCCCATCCGTGTGAAGGATATGCTCTACCCCTGAGCCAATCGCCCGTCGCCTTTCGGCAAAAGAGATACTAACATAGCCGCGCGTGGTTTACCAAGAACTTTTTGCCCTCGATTTTAAATTCGTGGTCGCAAGCAAAGCCAACGTAGGCAGACCACTCAGCAAACCTGCAGCTAATCCCCCATTTATCGCTTAATCCACGAAGTCTCGGGGCGGCAGATGAGTCGCGCGTTGTTGTAAGCCATGTCGAGCGTGAGGCAGGTGCGCGCGGCGTAGAAGCCGTCTTCGCGCTGGATGGTCAGCGCCAGTTCGGGTTTGTCGCCGGTTAGGCACAGCGGTAGCAACAGCTGGATTCGACCGCCGTAAAACTGCGGCACCGCGAGCGTGTAGTTGGCGGCGGCGCGTCGGGCGGCCTCGACGACGGCGCCCTCGAAGGCGCGGCGCAGCAGCAGCGAGTTGTCCTCCCCCATCAGGCTGGCGGGAATTCGCGTGAGGTTCTCCTCGTCGCCCAAAATGTGATCGATGTTGGAGCGGATGGGCAGGCGGTAGTCAAAGACCAGTTCGGAGGGATCCTCGGCAAAGTGCACGCGGCACGGCAGGTACTCAAACGAGACCAGCATGGGATCGCTTTCCTTAAAGAAGCCCTTCAAAAACCAACGCTGGCGCGCGTCGGGCTTGGTGTTGGGCTCAAACAGGCCGTAGATGGTCTCGTAGCGGCGCGTGTACAGACCGGTGTTGAACAGGCAGCGGTCGTCGTCGAACACCAATGGCAAGTTGGACGGCGCGGTTTGGTCCACATCGCGCTCGGTCAGAAACACAGCGCGACTAAACGAGAAGGACAGGTAGTTTTTGAGGATACGGTTGCCGTGGCCCCAGTCCTCGGGATCGGCGAGGTCGGCCAGACGGTCATAGCAAGGTTCGGGGCAAAATGCAAAGTCGTATACATTGCTGCACAGGGTGCTGGGGATCTCCATGTGGCGTCCAATCCATTAAAAAGCCGGCGTGCGAATGGTTAGATTCTATACGTGCGACGCGCTATGGGGACGCACAACGCAATTGTGCCGGAACTCGTCGGCGAGTACGGCGCGAGTGCGAGTGCCAGAAACGAGGTCCTGGATCCAGGCGTAGTACCGGTTGTCCTTGGGCTCGGGGGCATCGGAAAGCACGACCGGAACGCCGGCGAGCCTAAGGACGGACAGCGCAAAGACAAGGCTGGTGCGCTTGTTGCCGTCCTCGAAGATGTGGTCCTTGACCATGTGCTCGGCCATGTAGGTGACCTGGTCAAAGATGTCCATGAATCGATCGGCCGGCGATTGGCCGAATATCGTGCAGAACGCACCCGAAAGTACGGACTCGACGCGCCCAAGCTCGAGCGCAGCCCGATCGCCTGTGGCGTCGGTCGTATAGCAACGCCCGACCGTCATCAGTGTGCTGTGTAGACGCATCACGGCCGCGGCCATGGCCTTGAGCGATCCGGCATCGTCGAGCACGAGCGGCACAAAAGGATCCGCGCACCGCGGTGCGACCGCCATCATGAGTTCTCCAACAGCCTGAGCGCATTGGGCATGTCCGCGATGGTCAGCCGAACGGCCTCGTCGATCGACGGGCCGCCATCGAGCGAAATAGGCAATGTGAAATTTGCATCGCGCGCAATTGGAGGATCTTCCTGGGCAACACGACCAGTGCCGTCGTCAAGTTGGGCATTACTCCAAAGCATGTATGCCTCCTTTATGGCTTTACATATGGAATTGACTGCGAATCGTACTCCAGAACAATCGGTTGCCAGACGAGGTCTTCGATGGCGCAGTTTAGGGTGTTTGCGAGCGCCAATGCCGAGGAGACCGAGGCGCGGCGCAGGTCAAGTTGGTTCTGCTCGTAGAGCTGTATGGCGCGAAGTTTAACCCCCGATTGGGCTGCGAGCTGTTTTTGTGTCAGGCCGGCCGCCTTACGCGCTGCCTTGAGGCTCTTTTTACCTACCTGGGCTTTGTTCCATTTGTCGATGACAATCCCGGCGAATTTGTCTTCGGAGGCCTCGTGGAGTGGATGGTGCGAGCCGATTATCCAATCAAGCGGGGCGATTTCGAATAGGTCGCTAAAGCCCAAGCTGCTTGTCCATTGCGTATAGGCCAAAACCCAACCCGCCCAGTATTGCGGGGAACGGTCGAATGGATAGCTCTCCCTGCATTCGACGGGTTTTAGCCCCGCATGGGCGATAATTTCGCGCGCGAGTTCGTCGCCCGACATGCCGCAGACAACACGCGGCGCGCCACGTTCAAACTGTTTCATCTCGAGAGAGTTCGAAAGGATTGCTGTCAGTTCGGCCGGATTCAAGCCCTGGTCACAGAGGGCAAAATCGATTGCCTCGCCCAGTGTTCTCATGGCGTCCTCGAGATACATCTCACTATAAGCGTAGGCCATCTGCAGTCATCCCCTCTCGAACGATGTCGACGATACGGATTCCCTCAAACGGATTCTCGGCAAGTAGCTCCCGATACTGTGCCCTTGCCGCTTCATCTCGCTCCTTGGCCAATGGACCATACAGAGCTTGCGGCGCACGTTCAAATCCAGCAAAACGAATGTTCTTAAACGCGCGCTCGCTTTTGAGCACGATCTGCTCCCCTAGGTTGCCGAGCTTCATGGCACGACCCAACTGTTCGACAGTGATTGTATTGTTTACAAACGCCCTGGCATAGCTAAAGTACGAGTTGTCCGCGCGCCATCCCCTAATCACGTCGCAAGCGTCAGTGTCAGGTAGAAAGTGATCGTGGAGATATTTGCACGCCCCCACGGCGATAGCGGTGTCCTTGCGAAAAGAACGATGCTCTACGAGCAACGCTATCCAATGCAGAACTGAATAATGCGGCGATAGCAAGTCGAGCACCTTGAGGTCTGCCATATCGAGTTCGTATCGATTTGCGAAGCCATCGGCATCTCCCGAACACGCCCATTCCCTTGCAAGGTCGATACTCTCTGTGCAATAGAATCCCAGCCCATAATCGTTATGGGCTTTTCCCAAGCCAAACTGGGGAACCTCAACAATCTTCCGAGAACCATGCCACAGTTCCATGCGAGCCTCCTTACGGGTATCGCTTTAACGATAGCTTAACATACTATCGTTAAAGCGATACCCGTTTATGAAAAGCAATCGTCGGCTCTATTCCAGTCTCCACAGCAGGCTCGATATCGCATGAAAAAAGAGACACCTCCAACCAGAGCGATCGGAGGCGTCTTCTCAGCGAGCGTTGTTTTGATTGCGTTGGTCGTGCCCTGCGACCAAGATCTTCTCGGTAGGCTTTCTTTTGATTCCGTTGGTCGCGCCTTACGACCAAATTCTAAGACAAGTATATAAATGAGGGAGAAGAGATGCGGTGCGTGCCTAGAAGCCTCGCAGCCGTGCTCGTTAACCCAAGGCGGCAAGCCGTTCTAACTAACCCAAATTCAACAAGTAAAAGCAAGGCATGTAGCTAGCGGGATAGTTCCGATGTCCGCAGACGTACAAAAAATGGCGAGGTACGTTCCTCGCCGATCTGGAACTTACGAGGCAATCGCCCTTTCGGTGGTTGAATCCTCTCACATTTCAGGGGCTTTTAGAGCTGCATCGATAAGATCGGCGCCGTTGACGAAGCGACCGGACTCCCCCGTCGCTAAAAACGCATCAGCTTCGCGAATGGCCTGGAGGGTTACCGGGTTGGGCTCTTTGGAAGGGAAAGGCCGCGGGCCGGTATTTGCAAACTCCTCGTCCTGCTTACAGCGCTTCATAGACACGCACCTCATCTTGCTCGATGCTTTTGCGGAAGGCCGGGCGCATGTGCTCTTGTGGGTTGGTGAAAGTCGGTAATCCACCCGGCAGCACGACAAACATGTAGGAGCCGCTGCAGCAGCTGGCGGAGGGCGCCGTGAACGAGCCCATTGTCGCGAAGATAGACGAACTCTGCAGCGCATCCGGCAACAGCAGCAATGACCGCCGGGAAAACGCTTGACCTGCGTGCGGATCTTGACGTTCAGGGGCCTCGTGCGCGCAACGGCGCCTGGCGACTACCCATCCAGTCGGCGCATATAAGACAGCACAAAAGAAAGGCCCGAACATGTCGGGCCTTTCCAGGTGTCACCCGAAGGCTTCCACCGCAATTGATTGAAGCATATACCCCGAATGCTTTGCCGTCAAGACTGCGCCACGAATCGCAAAACCAGCTTGAGCTTGCCTGCGGTCTCCGTCCGAACGAACTTGCCGTAAATCCCGGGCGGCAGCTCTTTTTTATACCTCGTTAGAATCGCTTCGTAGCCGGAAACAAGCGTCTTTCTCTCGGTTTTGGAAAACCCAAAGAGGCCAAGGAGATATGCGATCAAGACAATGTAATCTGTAATATCGGAGAAGTTAATGGACTTGACGCCCGTCTCGCTCTTTAGGAGCTTGCCGATACGACTTGACGCTCCGCCGGACTTGAAGCGCACGTCTAGGACTATAGCGTTATGAGCGATGGCGTTCCTCAAGTCTTTAAGCAGAAATACGATAGCTAGAAGAAGGGCTTCCGAATCGTAGCTCGTAGGCATGCCGAGGTCGCGGACGATCGCAGCCTTAATAGGGCGATCGAGGGACGCGTAAAAGTTGCCGAATTCCCCTAATGTCATAGCCTCGAAAATGGCCCATATCGGAATCGCCCTCCCCTGATCTCGGAAATGCCTAAAATACGGCCTTCTTTCCTGCTCGCGAGAAATAAGTCCGTCGATTGTCTGCCTTAGCCTAAGCCTGTTCGCCCAGGATTTCTTATAGCTCGAAGAGCCGGGGGCGTAACCCCTGTATGCAGTAAGGCACGTCTTAAAAATTTCGTCGAAGTCTTCACTTGGCGCATGACTGAGCACCGCTTCGAGGGTGTAGTTTTTCAGCGCAGTCTCTATTGCCATGACATGGGGATATAGGAGCGTTTTAATCTGAGTGTCCATTGCGTAAAGCGCGGCGACTTGGGCAAAGTCGTCAATCGGCAGCCTGCTCGTGGCTTCGCCCGCAAACCTCAGCCCTTTGTAACCGTGATAGTACCCGATATTCCTAAGCTTTCGCTTTTGGTTCGAGCCGGCGATGGAGACTCCCTGCTCGCGGAGGTGCTTCATAAGGGCGTTGACCGATTTAGGGGACAAGGGGAGACCTCCTGTCTAAATAAATTCCGAACAAAATTGTATCATCAGAGAACGAATCTGCATGAATTGCGTACCGACTGTTAGCGCGAGGGGCGTTCTGCCGTCGGGATGGAATCAGAATCGCCCGTTTGCCGCTGACGTTTCCGCGGAATTGATTGACAGCTGGTTCTGATTTTCCACAATGGTTGAAGGCAAAAACCTACTGGTTTGTAAGGCGGGGGCGCGAAAGCGGTTCCGCCTAGTTTTTTATCTAGGTAATAATATTGGGATTACCGTGCTTGCGTATCTGCAGAGAATTCTTCGGTCAGCGCGCTCATTATCCATCGCCGCTGCGATAAGATCGGCCACATTGTAAAGCTGACATATAAAAATGGCGAGGTACGTACTTCGCCAATCTGACGCCTGCAGGATATATGTCCCTTCGGCATGCATGCAATCACATACCTCGATACGATTAACAAGAATGTTCAAATAGCTTAAATAAATAGACCTCCCTCGATTCTCATTTTCATTGCAACGGGCTCCCCCGCCGCGCCAGCAGCTCCTTCGGACTCGATCACCACATGCGCGGCAACAGTCCCGTTAGCATCCACCACGCTGGCAGCGCCTAAGGCACAGCAAGCAGGCGCATATGGCTAGTACGTCAGATGTTGCAAGCGCGAAAGCAGCAACGCTCCCTATCCAGAAGCGTTGTCCTCATAGCTTCAGCAGAGTTCTTGTATTGCAGTCAGGTGCGTCGCACCGCCTCAGGAGCGATATGCGGCGGCCAGAAGCGCTGCTCCCAACAATAAAAGCGCCACGGAGGCGGCGATCCAATTGTTGTCGCCGGTCTTGGGGAGAGACGTGGAAGCCACGGTTGCGGCCTTGGGCTTTGAGGCCTTGGCGACCGTGGTCTTGGTTACTGTCGTTGTTGTCTTGGTTGCCGCGGCAGCGGGCTTCGGCGCGGGATTTGCCGTGGGCCCTGTGGTGGGCTCTCCGGCGGCGGGGTTAGCGTCGGCAGGAGACTTATCCACGCTATCGCCAGGCACATCGGGCCCATCGTTCTCCCCCGCCGGTGGCGTGGCGACATCGGGCTCAACCACCACATGCGGTGCCAACGCATCGCCGGCATCCACCACGCCACTAGCACCAAAGACCCCACCAGCAGGCGCCACAAACCGCGCAGACACAAGCGACCCACCCGTGCAAGCAACCCCGCCATCGGCACCGGTCGCATCCAGCCACGAGGCATCGACGGAAAGCCGACTGCCGGCCGCGCCATCCCCAATGCCATCGTCCTGCAGATACACGCCGTAGGCGCGCACGCCCGCTCCGGACCCGGCGCCCGCGGCAACGACGCGCCCGCCGCCGCGAACGGCCATGTCGCCGGCAATCACGCCGGCGCCCGCCGCGGTTGGAATATCGGCCCCCTCAGCCCGCGCCGCGCCCGTGCAGCGGGG
>CAMQHB010000076.1:0-8644 GCA_947001545.1 uncultured Collinsella sp. | reverse complement strand
GATCGCGCACTCCCCCATCATCAAAAGTGACACACGCTACCAGTTGATGGGAGGCAGCTATGGGCTTCTTTGACAAGATGTTCGAGAAGAAAGAGTGCGCGATTTGCGGTACCGAGCTGGGACTTTTGGGAAAGACCAAAATCAACGAAGGCTACCTGTGCAAAGAATGCGCCGGCAAGCTCTCCCCCTACTTTCACGGCTATCGCTCCAGCACCGCGGACGATATCCGTGAGCAACTCGCCTACCGCGAGGCCAACGCCGAGCGCCTGGCCTCGTTCAACCCCACGCGCACGCTCTCTGCCGGGCGCACCAACATCATGCTCGATGAGGACGCGGGCCTGCTGATCATCACTTCGCAGAGCCGCTGGCGCGACGCCAATCCCGACATCATCGAGTTCTCGCAGGTACTCGGCTGCGATATGGATATCGACGAGCATCGGACCGAGATCTATCGCGAGACCAAGGACGGCGAGCGCGAGAGCTACAACCCGCCGCGCTATGACCTGGATTACGACTTTAATCTGACCATCCACGTCAACACGCCGTACTTTACCGAGATCAACCTACGCGTAAACGACTCCACCATCGATCAGCGCGGTTCCATCGAATACCGCGAGGCCAAGCGCCAGGCAACCGAGGTCCGCGACGCGCTGGTGCAGCTGCGTCAGGAAACGCGCGACAGCGTCGTGGCCGCTAAGGCCCCCAAGACCGCGGTCACCTGCCCCTTCTGCGGTGCAACCACCATTCCCGATGCCAGTGGGCGCTGCGAATACTGTGGTGGCGCCATCGGCGCATAGCCTCCGGCACGGAAAGGACCGATCATGGCCTTCGAGAGCGTCAACTATCAGTGCCCCGCGTGTGGCGGCCCCCTTCACTTTGCCAGTGCCGAGCAAAAGCTCGTCTGCGACTACTGCGATTCGCGTTTTGAAGTCGAAGAAGTCGAGGCCCTCTATCGCGAGCGCCAGGACAAGGCAGATACCAAAGCCGATGCCGCAGCCGCGGCCCCCAAGCCTGCTGTCGACGATGCCGTGCAGGAGCTGGCCCAAAACGCCGGCTACATCTGCTCGTCGTGCGGCGCCGAGCTCGTGTCCGACGGCACCGTCGCCGTCACCACCTGCCCGTACTGCGGCAACTCCGCCGTGGCGCCCGGCCAGCTCTCTGGCGACTTCTCGCCCGACCTGGTGATTCCGTTTAAACTCGGACGCGACGATGTCATGACCGCACTCAAGGAGCACTACAAGGGCAAGATCCTGCTGCCCAAGAGCTTTGTCACCGGCAACCACATCGACGAAGTCCAAGGCGTTTACGTGCCGTTTTGGCTTTACGGCGCCCGCGTGGACGGCGAAGTGTGCTTCGATGCGACCAACGAGACCGTGACCGAGGAATCCGACCGCACCGTCACGACCACCGACCACTACGACGCCTACCGCAAGGGAAACATCTCGTTTAAGCGCGTGCCCGTCGACGGATCGTCCAAGATGCCCGACGGCCACATGGACGCCATCGAGCCGTTTGACTACGATGCCCTGCGCCCGTTTTCGGTCGCGTATATGCCCGGCTACATCGCCAACCGCTATGACGAGGATTGCGAAACCTGCAAAGCGCGCGCCGAGCGTCGTATGGAAGAAAGTACGATCTCGGCCCTGCGCGAGACCGTCGTCGACGAATACGACGATGCCACGGTCGAAAGCAAGCAGCTCGACTACACCTGGGAAGACAGCGACTACGCCCTGTTCCCCGTGTGGATGCTTTCCACTTCGTGGAACGGCAAGAGTTATCTGTTTGCCATGAACGGCCAGACCGGTCGCATGGTTGGCGAGCTCCCCTGCTCCAAGCCCAAGCTCGCCATCGCCTCGGTGCTGTTCTTTGTGATCGGGTTTGTCCTCTCCCAGATTCTCTTTATGGGTGGGAATGCCTTCGATCCGGACTACCTCACCTTTGATGTCGAGGGCATCCTCATCAACATCGTCGCGCCGCTGATCATCGTAATTATCGGAGACGTGCTACTGGTGGGCCAGCTCAAGACGGCCAACGAGGCCACCCACGCCGATTGCTACTGCGGCGAGCTCGACCTGACCGAGAAACACGACACCTTCAGCCACACCGAGACCACCGTTGTCATGAAGGACAACAAGGACGATTAGCCATTCTGACCAATACCACCCGGCCTTTGACGAGAAAGGAAGATCACCATGGGACTCTTGAGAGCTGGATTGGGAGCTGCCGGCGGCGTCATGGCCGACCAGTGGAAAGAATTTATCTATTGCGAATCGATGCCCGCTGACGTCTTGGCCTGCAAGGGCAGCAAGCGCACCGGCGGCCGCAGCTCCAACACGCGCGGCGAGGACAACGTCATCTCCAACGGCTCGGTCATCGCCGTCAACGACGGCCAGGGCATGCTCGTGGTGCAAAACGGCAAGATCATCGAGGTCGCGCTGGAGCCCGGCGAGTTCGTCTTTGACACCGGCAGCGAGCCAAGCGTCTTTAGCGGCAATCTGGGCGACTCCATCAAGGAGACCTTCGCCAATATCGGCAGCCGTTTTACCTTTGGCGGCGACGCGGGCAAGGACCAGCGCGTCTACTTTATCAACACCAAGGAGATCATCGGCAACAAGTACGGCACCGCCTCGCCTGTGCCCTTCCGCGTGGTCGATAACAACATTGGCCTGGACGTCGACATCTCCGTGCGCTGCAACGGCGAGTATTCGTACCGCATCACCAACCCGCTGCTGTTTTACACCAACGTGTGCGGCAACGTGACCGATAGCTACACGCGCGATAAGATCGACAGCCAGCTTAAGTCCGAGCTGCTCACCGCCCTGCAGCCCGCCTTTGCCAAGATCTCGGAGATGGGCATCCGCTACAGCGCCATCCCCGGCCACACCACCGAGCTCGCCCGTGCACTCAACGAGGTCCTCTCTGCCGACTGGCGCGACCTGCGCGGCGTCGAGATCGTGAGCTTTAGCGTCAACTCCATCGCCGCCTCGCAAGAGGACGAGCAAATGATCAAGGACCTGCAGAAGGCCGCGGTCATGCGCGATCCCACCATGGCAGCCGCCAACATCGCCAGCGCCCAGAGCGATGCGATGCGCGCAGCAGCCGCCAACCCCAACGGCGCGATGGCAGGCTTTATGGGCATGGGCATGGCAGGTGGCATGGGCGGCATGAATGCCAGCCAGCTGTTCGCCGCCGGCCAGGCACAGCAGCAAGCTGCCCCACAGCCGACTCCGACACCCGCCCCCACACCGGCTCCTGCCGCTGCCCCCGCGGCCGGCACGTGGACCTGCAGTTGCGGTGCCACCAACACCGGCAAGTTCTGCCCCGAGTGTGGCAGTCCCGCACCCGCCCCGGCACCGACCAAGTGGTTCTGCCCCAACTGCGGCAGCGAAAACGGCGGCAAGTTCTGCAGCAACTGCGGAACACCCAGGCCCTAGCCCCTCTACCTGGTAATTGGCGGGGAGGTCCGCCACCCCCGCATTTGCTTCTATGGGTTTCGTTCGATAAAGGAGGACACCATGAAGACAACGTTCAAAAAGTCCGTACTCGCATTCCTGACATGCGTCCTGGCGCTCGCCTTTGCCCTGACGGGCTGCAGCGGCGGCGGCAAGGGCCCCAAGGCCAACTTTGTCGGCAGCTGGGAACTCTCGGGTGGAACCCTGGAGGGCGAAGAGCTGACCGATGAGTACATGAAGATGCTCGAGGATTGGGGTGTCCACTGCGTCCTGATTCTCGATGAGGACGGTACAGGTGCCCTCGACCTGTTCCTTGAAGTCATGGACCTTAAATGGGAGGCAAAGGACGCCACCACCGTAACGATTACCGCCGAAGATGAGTCGCACGACCTGAAGCTCAAAGACGACAAGCTCGTCCTCGAGGTGGATGGCGACAAGCTTATCTTTACGAAGTCCGACAAGGACCTGTCCGGTACGGTGAAGAAGGATCGCGAGGCGGCCGAGAAGGAAGAGGAGATCGATAAGGCCGTCGAAGACGACGATGTCCAGAGCGTCGAAATCTCCCCCGCCGTCACCGTCGCCGATGACGATCTGTGCACCATCACCATCACCGAGAAGTTCAAGGACGACTGGGGCGACATCGGCTTTGTCGTTAACATCACCAACAAGAGCGACAAGGACCTGACCTTCTACGCTCCTTCCGGCAAGACCAACGTCAACGGCACCATGAAGGACCCCTGGTTCTCGGCTCACCTGATGCCCGGCACCAACGCCACCGAGGAGTTCACGTTCTCGAGCGGCGAGCTTGACAGCCTTGACGACCTGGTCAACACGACTATCGGCATCGACGCCTACCTGACCGATTCCTACGAGGACGTCGCCTCCTACAGCGCAACCATCGCGTAGCGGCACGTAACATCAGCCGCGGATTGGCGGACACATCCGCGCACATGTCAGGCGGGGCCGCAGGAGATAATCCTGCGGCCCCGCCGTTTTTATGCCGATGCGCGACGAGCGTTAGCGCTCCATATTGGGGACGATGCTGCCCTCGGTCACCGCATGCACGGCAAGACGCATGATGTTGTCGTAGCCGGTCTTGCTCAGGATCTCCGAGATGCGACGCTTGATGGTGCCCTCACTCATAAACAGCTCTGCCGCAATCTCGCGACGGCTTTTGCCCTCGCAGGCAAGGCGCAAAATCGATAGCTCGACATCATCGAGTGCCGCCGTGCCCGAAAAAATGCTCTCGGGCGGCTTGGGAAACGTGCAATAGCCCGCCAGCGTGGAGCGCATCACGGCGAACAGCTCGTCGATACCGACGTTCTTGTACACAAAGCTATCGACGCCCGCCTCGCGGGCCTGATCGACAAAGGTGATCTCGGGCATGCCGGTCATGATAATGATGCGGCACTCGGGCAGCTGCTCCTTGATGCGCGCCGCCGCCACGATGCCGTTGGAATCATGCTCGGTGCATACGTCCATCAGTATCATGTCCGGGCGCTCCCTGAGCGCGACACCCAAGGCCTCGGAGGCATCGGCGATTGCGGAAACAACGGCCATATCGGGCTGGTCGCCAACGGAGCGCGCCAGGCTCTCGCGCAGGATGGCCTGGTCTTCGACTATAAGGACGCGAATCATGAGCTTCTCCTCCGAACAGCAGCGTTGGGCGTAAGCGGGATGGATACCGTAAGCGTAAAGGGCGGGGCGGCATGGACTTCCAGACCGCCGCCCAAATCTTGCGCGACATGCCTCATTCCAGGGATACCCGTTCCCTCGCGATACGATACGGGGGCCGGCGCGCCGTCATTAGAGATGGTCATGCGCGCGATGTCGCATCCGTTCGACTCCTCCTGCCACAGGTGCACATGGACCTGGTGGGCCTGCGCGTGCTTGGTGGCGTTGGTCGAGGCCTCGCGGATAATCTGCAAAAAGGCCGCCGCGACACGCGTGTCCTCGGGAAGCGACCCCTCTACATCAATCTGCACGCTCACCAGACCAAAGGCATGAATGATATCGCCAAGCTGCTCCGCCGGCTCGCTGTCGCCGCCGCTGCGTAAGTCGTCGGAGATTGTGCGCAGCAACGGATCAATCTGCTCGATCGACTCATCGTCCAGACGCCCCTCCTCCAAATAGCGATGAAGAATGGACAGGCGCTGCCCGATCACGTCGTGCACGCGAGCGCGCATACGTAGGTAGGCCGCATTGTCAGCAACTTTTTTGACTTCTTCGATCTGGGCTTGGAGCTCTTGGCCCGCAAGCTCAAGCAGGTGGTTGGCTTGCGCCAAGCGGTCATGAGCATGCGCGTACTCTGTCACATCAAGACCGATAATGCGCTCGAACGAACGGCCCGAAACCATAACGCGATCGCGCACAAATAGGCGAATCTCAGCGGGAGAGACCTCGACCACCACACGCGCCTCACCAAAGCGGTCCAGATTAATCCGCACACGGTTCCTGCTGCTTTCGGGCAATTGCATGCTCAGTTTGCGCAGGTCGTTCCATGTGCTGCTCATGTCGCGTAGATCGGTTGGCATATGAAGTTCCACCAGGTTTTTGCGCATGCAGCGGTTCATGAGCAACGGACGGCCCCTCGGGTCTAGATACAGGATGCCCACGGGAATCACGTTGATGGTCTCAATCGTCGAGAACGTGGTGATATCCTCCTGGCGGTTACGGACGTCCATCAAGAGCGCCGCGATGGAACGGAACAGGAAGAACGCTCCCTCTGCGATAAGGACAACGGTCCACGCCGAGCCCATGGCAAAAACCACCGGTGGTGTAACGGCGGCAACAAGCAGCAGCTCGACCAGCATGACGGGGCGACGATAGTGCACCATAAGCACCACGCCATAGGCAAAGATCGCGGCATTAAGCCACAACGCTCCACCCATTGCCCTGGCGCAAACGTCAAGCGGCGCCACCAGATACGAGCCAGACGACGCGAATAAGATGAGCGCCGAAATCATCAGGTGAAGCACAAGGCTCGCCTCGTAGGCGCAAATCACCTTACGGTTATAGGACGAGCGGCGCGATGCGATGAGCGGGACGTGGATCGTCTGCAGACACGCAGCCAGGGCAAAGACGACATCGAGCGCAACGATTTGGGGAAGGATGAGCGAAATCTGCATCGTCACTCACCCGCCCTCGGCATCAAGACGATCATGCGCAGCTGGCCGGGCTCGCCCTCAAAGCGGTATGCCACGTTGCGCCCTTGCAGAGCGCTTTCGAGATCTTGCGCAGCGGGCGTCTGCGAAAGATCTTCATCATCGTTGGAAAAAAGTGTGGCGCGCAGCTCGACACTGCATCGGTCATGGTCGCCCAAGTGATACATAAGCGCCGGATGGTCGGTGGTGTAGGCAAAAAACGCAAAGTCATACACGCAGTCGTACAGGGCGCTTACCGTACTGGCGTGCAACGGGCGCCGTATGGCGATAATCGAGGCGCAATCGATATCGATCGTGCGCAGGTCGCTTGCGAGCTCGTTGGCGATGAGCTGAATGCGGTCGCGATCAAAACCGCTCTCCCCGTGCTGTGCCAACGTGAGCGACCCCTTGCGTTTGCAATAGGCGACGAGCATCTTGGCGCGCTGCAGCATGCGGTAACGCTCGTGCGAAGACGCTTCGTCGGTCAACGGCGGCAGCGAGCTCAGCAGGTCGTACATCCCTTCGAGCGCGCGGGCAAGCGCTTGGTCCACGTCTTGGACCAGCAAGGTCTCGGCCTCTTGATCTGCCAAATGCGTCTTAAGGTCGTAGTCGGCGGCGAGCAGCTCGTTTTGACGCTGCAGCTCCATGCGACGATGTGCCAGTTCACGATTAAGCTCGTTGAGCTCCGACACGTCTTGGGCAAGCAGGGCCGATCCGCCCAGCAGCGGAAAGGCACGGTACATTACATCGGGATCGGACGCCACGGCAAAGGCATGGGCGCGGCCGTGCTCCTGGGTCCGTAACTCCTCGCGCACGCCTACCGGCATTGGCTTTGACACTGGCGTGGCATAGACTTCCTGCAGGTCGCGCGTTAGAACTTTGAGGTCGAGCGGCAAGGTGTCGAAGATGCCAGCGATGTCGTGATACGACGGAATGACACCGCAATCGAGACAGATTTCCATCACCACCACGCACAGGACGCAATAGACGAGCGAGAAGTTGAGCCTCCATGCCCAGGGCACGCGCAACGCATACGAGATGGCAAAGAATGCGCCACCCAGCAGTACGAGCGCCGCCGTGCCCGAGAAACGCTGGATGCGAAAGGACGAGGACCGACCAACCAGGATAAAAAAGGCCACGAAGTCAAAGGCCGTCCACACGAGGACGGCGAAATAGCCCCAGCCGTACGTGTAATCGTTGCTCCAGGTGTCGCTTGTACGGTCAAAGCGGAAGACCTGCTGGTGAAAATCGTTGGTGAGCACAAATCCGATAAGCAGGATGGCCACAATCCACAGTGCAGCGCAGTAGCGGCGACCCAGGCGGTGTTGTTCCAGGCCCGCAAGGCGCAGACCACACAACTGGTAGAGCAGCGGAATGAGCGTCATGGGCACGTAGTACAGGTACCACAGCACGGTGGCATAGAACGGCGTGAACGACTTGTACTTGAGAATGACTTCGATCATCCACAGGGCGCAGATGGTGGCGATGGCAACAAGGCGGCGGCGCAACACATAGTCCAAACAGCGCAGATAGACCGATACGCCCCAAATCGAAAATACAATTGCGGCGACAAGCAACGGGAGAGAGCTCGAATGGACGAGCGCATCCACGACCTCTTTGGACACCTCACTATAGGCGGGCACGGCGTTAGAAAGTTTGAGGTCGAAGGCGAACAGCGCCGGCAAGACTGCCAAAAGTATGAGGAACAGCGCGGTGATGGCGCCGGCGATAGCGAAGACGCGGTGACGGTACACCTGATGTGTTATGCCAACAAGGAATCGCGGCATGGCGAAGAGCCTGCCGCCCCTGGGATCCGCCACGGGTGCGGATCGGGCGGCCGCGTGGCCGATATGTCGCTCGCGGGTACCCATAGTGCTTTTAGTGTACCGACAGGCAGGCTCAAAAAGCGGGCCGCATGTCCCAAAATCCGCAGACGGCAAGGCGCCCCGCCCGCCCCGGGGACGGGGCCCGCGGGGCGCGGGGTTGGAGCGGCAGGTCGGGGGGGCGGCGCCCCGGGTTGGGCCGCGGGGGCCCCCGCCTCCCCGACCG
>CAMQHB010000075.1:0-8799 GCA_947001545.1 uncultured Collinsella sp. | reverse complement strand
AGGGCGGCATGACCAGAAGGTCTATGCCGCCCTCTTTTCATGCCAATTTGTTCGCTCTGGCGCCCGCTCGCTGGCATTGCCAAAACATCGACGTTACCGTGGTCCAAACTAGTCATTGGGGACGTTCTTGTTTGACTAGTCATTTGTTGTAGTCATTGGGGACGTTCTTGAATGACTAGTCGTTGGGGACGTTCTTGTTTGACTGGTCGTTTAAGAACGTCCCCAATGACTAGTCGGATTGATAATTTGTGCGGGTTGTGATTTTGTGACCTGCTGAAATTTAGGATACTGTACATCTGTACGTTAACTCATCTTCGTAGTATATTGCTACCCGCAAAACTCAACACCATTGTGCTTTGAGACGTTAAAGCGCCTACTACAATGGTTGTCGATAGTACGATTCGATTTAACGACAGGATGGATGGTCCAAGCGTGAGTCTCGGCAGCAAACTATCCAATGCAAAGGTGTCCTTTGCGATATTTAAGCGCGACATTAAGCGACTGCTTATGAACCCCGTTGCCTTGGTGGTTACCCTTGGCGTGTGCGTTATTCCCTCGCTGTATGCCTGGTACAACATCGTGGCCAACTGGGATCCGTACGGAAACACCCAGGGCATCAAGATTGCCATCGCCAACAACGATCGGGGCACCCAAAACGACCTGGTGGGCGAGCTCAACGCGGGCGATCAGGTCGTCGATCAGCTCAAGGAGAACGATCAGCTGGGCTGGACCTTCGTTGATTCTGCGGCCGATGCCAAAGAGGGCGTCGAGAGCGGTGAGTACTATGCGGCCATCGTAGTCCCCAAGAACTTCTCGGATAACCTGGTTTCGATGCTCGACGGCAACTACCATCAGCCCAAGCTTACGTACTACGTCAATGAGAAGAAGAGCGCTATTGCGCCCAAGGTTACCGACACCGGTGCAAACACCATCGAGGAGCAGATCAACTCGGAATTTGTCTCCACGGTGGGCGAGACCGTTGCCAGTATTGCCAAGGATGCCGGAGTCGATTTAAAGGACAAGGCAACCCAGACTCAGGATTCGTTGGCCGGTTCGGTATCAGAGGCTTCCGATACGTTGGGCGAAGTGCGTGATTCGATTGGCGACATGAATGCCGCCATCGATAAGACGAGTGGTTCCATTGCCTCGGCAGATGCGGCACTTGCCGGTCTGCAGGGTCAGGCGCCGTCGCTGACGCAGGCGATCTCCCAGGGCAATGACCTGCTGGGCGAGGCTCGCGCCACGGCGGGCAACTCTGTCGCCTCGCTCTCCAAGGCGCTCTCGGAAGGCAGCCTTGCGCTCACCAAGACGTCAGTCTCCGCAAACGCTGCGATTGGCAAGCTGACGGGCACGGTCGCATCTACGACTACCCGTATCGACAACTCGCTTGAGTCTCTCCAAGCGACGATCGACCACAATAAGGCCGTTATCGGGCACTTGGAAATTCTCGTCAATGACACGTCGACAGGTTCCAAGGAAATTGACGCGCGCATTGTATCGATCATCGATTTGCTCCGCGAGCAGAATGAAAAGCTTCAGAGCATCAAGGACGGTCTGTCTGCGCAGTCGAGCGCCATGGCGAATGACGCTGCGGCTGTCTCGGGTGCCAGCGACGCTATCAATAATGCAATTCAGACCGGTGCGACCAACCTTGGCCAGGCTCAGACGGACCTGGGTCAAAACGCGCTGCCGAAGGTCTCGAGCGCACTTGATTCGTTTGCCGCCGTCTCGGGTGATCTGACGGGAATCGTGTCTGGCCTCACGCCTACTATTGCAAGTGCGCGCGGTACACTTTCGCAACTCAACGCCACGCTCGGTCAGGCCAAGACCACGCTGTCCCAGACCGATGCCTCGCTTGCCAAGGTCCAGGACAAGCTCGCAACCGCCGCCAACGACATCGCGGCGCTACAGACCTCCGAGTCCATGGGCGAGCTGGCCGGCCTGATGGGCGTCGACGTCGATGATGTTGCAGACTTCATGGCATCTCCGGTCGAGCTGACCTCAAAGTCAATTTACCCGGTCAAGAGCTTTGGTTCGGGCATTGCCCCGTTCTATACCAATCTGGCGCTGTGGGTGGGCGGCTACGTGCTTATCGCCATCTACAAGCTCGAGGTCGACCGCGAAGGCATCGGCAGCTTTACCGCGCGTCAGGGCTACTTTGGCCGCTGGTTGCTCCTGGTGATCCTGGGCGCGTTGCAGGCCATCATCGTTACGGTAGGCGATCTGGTGATCGGCGTGCAGTGCGTCAGCCCGCTGCTGTTCGTGCTGGGCGGCATCGCCATCTCGTTCACCTACGTCAATATCATCTATGCGCTGTCCACCACGTTTAAGCATATCGGCAAGGCTATCGGCGTCATTCTCGTCATCGTGCAGATCCCGGGTTCGTCGGGCATGTACCCCATCGAGATGATGCCCGGCTTCTTCCAGTGGCTGCACCCGCTGCTGCCCTTTACCTACGGCATCAATCTGCTGCGCGAGACGGTCGGCGGCATGTATTCGTTCAACTACCTGTTTAACCTGTGCATTCTGGGCGTGTTCTTGATCGTGGCGCTCTTTATCGGCCTGCAGCTGCGTCCGCTGCTGCTCAACCTTAACCTGCTCTTTGATAAACAGCTCTCCACGACCGGTATGATGATTTGCGAGTCCAACGACCTGCCGCGCCAGCGCTACTCGCTGCGCACGGCCATGCGCGTCATGCTCGATTCCGATTCGTACCGTCGCGAACTGCTCGATCATGCGGTCGCCTTTGAACATCGCTACCCGTACTACATCAAGGGCGGTTTTGCCGCCGTGGTGGGCGTTCAGGTCCTGCTCTTTGTCCTGTCGACGGTTCTCGATATCGACAATAACGGCAAGATCATCCTGCTTGTCATTTGGATCATCTCGGTTATTGCCATCTGCGGCTGGCTTATCAATATCGAATATATCCGAGCGAGCCTCAATACCCAGATGCGCATCTCGGCGCTTTCGGATGAGGACCTGCGTCGCGAGATGCGCGAACACACGGCCGCCATTCCTGCCGCCCGCCACATGTTTGGCCTCAACGCCAGCGAGCGTGGTGCCAAGGGCGGCGATCAGTCCACGGGCCGCTTGCCGCATATCGGCTCGCACCATAAATCTCAGGGCAGCGACAGCACAGCCACAAATGATGGAGATACCACCGCGCTTGGCAAGCACTCCAAAGGAGGTGAGGCATAAATGAAGAACATCCTGCATCTGTTTAAGCGCGATGTCCAAAACGTGTCTCGCTCCGTGATCGGCTTGGTTGTCGTGATGGGCCTCATTATCGTACCGTGTCTGTACGCGTGGTTTAACATCGCCGGCAGCTGGGATCCGTACGGCAACACCGGCAATCTTAAGATCGCCGTGGTCAACACCGATGAGGGTTACGAGAGCGATTTGATCCCCGTCGAGGTCAACGTGGGCGAAAACGTGACCGCCACCCTACGCGGCAACGAGAGCTTCGATTGGGTTGTGCTCAACAATCGCGAAAAGGCTATCGAGGGCGTTAAGTCGGGCGCGTACTATGCTGCCGTCGTTATCCCCAAAACGTTTAGCGCTGACATGATGACGCTTTTCTCGACCGACGTGAAGCATGCCGATATCGAGTTCTACGAGAATCAGAAGGCCAACGCCATCGCGCAGATCGTGACCGAGAAGGGTTCGAGCGCCGTCCAGAGCCAGGTTAACAAAACTTTTACCGAGACCATTACGACGATCGGTCTTAAGACGGTGTCCAGCCTGCTCGATTACATGAGCACCGACCAGGTGGGTAACTTTATCGCCAACCTGTCCTCGACGCTCGGCGATTCGATTGAGGACCTGCGAGACGTTCGGGCAAATGCTTCGTCGCTGGCGGGCATTTTGAGCTCCACGTCCGATTCGCTGACGTCGGCGAGCGGCATGCTCAAGCAGACGGGCACGGTCGATGAGTCAACGAAGCAGCTGATGGAGCATGTCAAGAGCGGTATTAGCGATTCCAAGGAAGCGCTGAAGGACGCCAACGACGCCATCAATGCCGCGATTGACGGAAGCGCGGGCTCGTTTGACAACGTGTCCGCCGAGCTTGCGAAGGCATTTGATGCCGCGAATCAACATGTCGACCTTACAGTGTCCCAGCTCAACGATGCCGCGGCGGCGCTCAACACGCGTGCCGACGATATCGACGCCACGGCCGACCAGCTCCGCAGCTTTGCCGATCAGGTGACTGACGAAAAACTCCAGGACAGCCTCAAGTCTGTGGCAACATCGCTGAGCAGGATTGCTGTGGAGTATCGCAACAACGCCAAGGACTTGACGGCAACTGCTAAGTCCCTTTCTGACAGCATGGCAGAGGTCAACAGCACGCGTGCCGAGGTCGATCAGGCCATCGCCGATGCCAAGGCGGGCATTTCGGGCGCCAAGTCCGACTACGATTCCACGTTCTCGGTTAAGGCCAAGGAGCTCAAGAAGACGGTTTCGGGCATCCTGGACTCGCTCGATGGCATCTCGGGCGATCTGGATAGCGCCGTAGACGGCCTGACCGACGCATCCGGTTCGCTGGCAAAGGGCCTCTCCAAGGCTGCAAAGCTGGTCAACAAGGCTTCCGATCAGCTGGGCGAGGCGTCGGACAAGATCAGCGCGTTTAAGGACGAGCTCGATGGCGCCCTGATGTCGGACGACCTTGCCACGATCAAGACGATGATTGGCAACGACCCCGAGGGCCTTGCCGTGTCGCTTTCCGGTCCCGTCGCACTCGACCGCAAGCCGGTCTATCCGATCCGCAACTACGGTTCAGCCATGGCGCCGTTCTACACGATTCTGTCGCTCTGGGTCGGCTCGATTGTACTGGCGGCCATGATGAAGGTCTCGGTTGATGATGAGCTTATCAACGAGCTCATCCCCGTGCGCCTGCACGAGATCTACCTGGGTCGCTACCTGTTCTTTGGCGGTTTGGCCCTGCTGCAGGCAACGCTCGTGTGCGCGGGCGACATCCTGTTCTTTGGCATTCAGTGCGACAACCCGCTGCAGTTTGTGCTGGCGGGCTGGGTCGCGAGTCTCGTGTTCTCCAATATCGTCTACACGCTTACGGTTTCGTTTGGCGATATCGGCAAGGCGCTCGCTGTCGTGCTGTTGGTCATGCAGGTCGGCGGTTCGGGCGGCACGTTCCCCATCGAGATGACCGGCCCCGTGTTCCAGGCGATATATCCGTTCCTGCCGTTTACCCATGGCATCAACGCTATGCATGCCGCCATGGCTGGCGCCTACCATATGGAGTACTGGATTGAACTGGGCATTCTGGCGAGCTATCTGATTCCGTCTCTGGCCCTGGGCGTCGTCTTCCGCCGCCCGGTCATCAAAGCCAACGACTGGATCATCGAAAAGCTGGAATCAACTAAGTTGATCTAGTTCAGCCACGTAAACGCCGTCGGAACATCGAGGTCTTCCAGTTTGACACTTTATTATGCTGGATTGCGATGCAACGCTGGTTGTTGCTACAGTAGCGGGGCGTACCGGGGGTCCGGTGCGCCCCGTTTTTATTTGACCATGAGGCGGCACGCAGCCATACGCGTGCGGACACCACGCCCAGATTGAGCGTGAGGATGTTCCATGGCCCAATACGCTGCCAACGAAATCGAGAATATGCCCGATAGCCCTGTAGCCCGCGAAGACCTAGGTGCCGGCGGTGCCTCTCGCGGTGCCGGTGCGCGCTCGCCGCTGTTCTGGAAGGTCTTGCTGCTTTCGGTGGCGGTCATCTGGGGCTATTCCTTCACCACCATGAAGGATGCGCTCGATACCATTCCGGTGTTCGAGCTGCTCTACATTCGTTTTCTTCCGGCGTCGTTGGTCATGCTTGCCATCTTCCACGAGCGCATTGTTGCCCATTTCAACGCTCGAAACCTGATTGTTGGACTTGGCATGGGCGCGCTCATGTGGGGTGCCTACGGTTTGCAGACGATCGGCCTGGCACAGACCACGGCAGGCAAGAGTGCATTTTTGACGGGCACGTACTGCATCTTGGTTCCGTTTGCGAGCTACGTTCTAAGCGGCGAAAAGCTTACCCGTTACAACTTGGGCGCCGCGTTGCTGTGCCTGGCGGGCATTGGTCTGGTGGCGCTCGATAGCGTCGAGTTCAATGTCGGCGATGTCATCACACTGGGCGGTGCGGTCTTCTTTGCCATCCAGATGGCGGTGACCGCCAAGTATGGCCGCAAGATGGACATCAACGTCATCACGTTTTGGATGTTTGTGGGCAACGGCGTGCTGAGCCTGATCTCGTCGCTGCTATTCGAGACCCAAGCGCCGCTGTCCGTTTGGACGCCGAGCTTTATCAGTGTGATGGCGTTTCTCTCGGTGGGCTGCACATGTGTGGCTCTGCTCATCCAAAACGTCGGCCTGGCGCATGTCCCGGCCTCGACGGGCTCGCTGCTCCTTTCGATGGAGTCGCCTTCGGGTGTGCTGTTCTCGGTGCTGCTGATGGGGGAGGCGCTCACCTCGCGCCTGCTCGCCGGCTTCGCGCTCATCTTTCTTTCGATTATCTTGAGCGAGACGCATTTCGATTTTTTGCGTCGAAAGCCGCGCCCGCAATTGTAAACAATTTGTTGCGCCGCCTCCCGGGGCGGCATTTTTTATGCGTCGCCCTTAAAGTAGTACCTTGCACTTTACGCTATCAGAGTGCTTGCTGCAAAAACGTTACTGGAGGGCATCTATGGCACCAGCACTGTCCGATCTTCAACCGCAATCAGCGCCCAAGGCCACCGCGGCGGCGCAAGCCGCTATCGGTGATGGCCTGGTCAAAGAAGCCCAGGCATTTGCCGATGAACTCGCTGCGTGGCGACACGATCTACACCAGATGCCCGAGCTCGGTAACAATCTTCCGCAGACGTCTGCCTATATCCAGGCACGTCTGGACGAGATGGACATCCCCCATACCACGCTCGTCGACGGTTCCTGCGTCGTTGGCCTGATCGGTGCCGGTGCGGCCGCGGCCGCTCAGGGCAATGGCGCGTGCAGGGACGAGCAGGCCGGAACGGTCGTCATGCTCCGAGGCGATATGGACGCCCTGCCCGTTGCCGAGGAATCCGGCGAGCCCTTTGCATCCACCAACGGCTGCATGCACGCTTGCGGTCACGATATGCACGCGACGGCGCTGCTTGGTGCGGCGCGCTTGCTCAAGGCCCGCGAGGCCGAGCTTGTCGACGCCAACGCTACCGTCAAACTGCTGTTCCAGCCGGGCGAGGAGACCTTTGAGGGGGCACGCGCTGCCATCGCCGACGGCTTGCTCGAGAACCCGCGTCCTCAGGCGGCTTTTGCCATGCATGTTAACAGCCAATCGCCGCTCGGCCTGGTGCTCTATGGGAGCCCGGCGCTTTCGGGCGTGTACGGTTTCCGCATCACGCTGCAGGGCAAGGGCGGACATGGCTCGAGCCCCGAGATCTGCATCGACCCCATCACGGCCGGCGTGCATGTGCACCTGGCGCTCCAGGAGCTTATCTCCCGCGAGGTGCCGGCGGCCAAGGAAGTCGCGCTTACCGTTGGCAAGTTTGCCGGCGGCTTGGCGGCCAACGTCATCCCCGACACCTGCGTGCTCGAGGGAACGCTGCGCGGCTTTGATGTTGAGCTCATGGCTCACCTCAAGACCCGCATCGCGGAGGTCGTTAACGGCGTTGCCGCAACATATCGTACGCCGGCGACCATCGAGACGCTTTCGGATGTTCCGCCGCTTGTGCTCGACAGCGATATGACTCAGGCGTCGCTTGGCTACATGGGCGCAGTGCTGCCCAAGGCGGCTTTCTTGCCGCTATTCCATGCCATGGCGAGTGAGGACTTCGCGCTTATCTCGAGCGAGATTCCGAGCGCGTACTTTACCGTGGGCGCGGCCGTAACCGACACGGACGAACACTTTGCCCAACACCATCCCAAGGCACGCTTTAGCGATGCCGAGCTGCCGCTCGGTGCCGCGGCCTATGCCGCCGTCGCTTTGGGCTATATCGCCGACCACCGGTAGTACCCAACCTTGCCTTTCAAGCCTGCGGGCATGGCCGTAAGGCCTATGCCCTTGTCTTTCAAGGCAATCTTGGGCACTACCGGCGCCCGGCGCCGGCTATTCGTTTGTTAAATAAGGAGCAGTATGCCCCAGCAGCGTAAGTTCTTCCCCGGCTGGCTCGTGGTGGCCTCCGGCTTCGTGATCATGGCCACGTGCTACACGATTTTCGTCAACTGCATGAGCATGTTCCAGCTGCTGATCGTCAGCAACCTCGGGATTACGCTTGCCCAGTACAACGTCTCCAATGCGATCTCTACCGTGGTGAGCGTTATCGGATCGCTTGTCATTGGCCATGTTGCCGATAAAGTAAGCGGTCGCGTTTTGGGCTCCCTAACCGTTATCGCCACCTCGGCGGTGCTCGCGGGCATGAGCTTTGTGGGTGAGCTTTGGCAGGTCTATGTGCTCTTTGCCGTCTCGGGCTCCTTTGCGAGCGCCTGGATCGTGTGCCTGGTGTGTTCTGTTGTCATGCTCGTATTCCTGCTGGCCTCGGAGCCCATCGCCGCCAAGCTGCGCGCAAGCGTGGCGGGGGAGTAGGCGTCCGTCGCTCTTTTCTGTTCGCCCCGTTCTGTCCGTGGCCGCCTTGGAAGCCGAATGGATGCTCGTACCATCATTCGGTTTCCAAGGCGGCCACGGGCCTACGAAATGATCCGTTTTCCTCCGTCCCCAAGGGGTCACGTGATCCGAAGGGGACGGAGGAAAACGGATCACAAACAGCGGCGGGGGGGGGGGGGGGGGGGGGGGGGGGGGGGGGCGGGCGGGGGGGCGGGGGGGGG
>CAMQHB010000074.1:0-8990 GCA_947001545.1 uncultured Collinsella sp. | reverse complement strand
GGGGGCGCTCGCCGCTCCGGACGACTGATAGGAAACTGCCGGGCGCAAGCGCCACGGCCAGGTAATGTGGGTGTCGCGGGGAGGGGTTCCGATCGGCCTACCGATTGGAGGATACCACCGTGGCACCAACTAGAATGCCGGAAGCCGTCATCGGGCTCGATGTCGGGAAATCGTCCCACTGGGCATGTGTCGCGACCCGAGACGGCGAGGTGCTGCTGAGCGCCCCCGTCGCGAACAGGGAGGGAGACCTGGACTCGCTGTTCGGCCGCTTCCCCGACGCGCTCGTGGTCGTCGACCAGTCGCGCAACATAGGCGCCCTCGCGCTCGCGCGCGCCAGGGTAGCCGGGATGTCCGCGGCGTACCTGCCGGGACTCGCGGCGCACGGGGCCGCCAGGCTCTTCGCCGGCGACGCCAAGACCGACGAGCGAGACGCGATGGTCATCGCGAAGACGGCGCTTGGCATCCCCGACGCGCTCCTGCCGGTCGGAGACCCAGGCCCGACGATCGCGGCGGCGAGGGCGCTGGCTGCCCAGAGGAACTTCCTGACCTGCGAGAACACTAGGAACAAGAACCGGCTGCGCAGCATCCTGCTGGAATCGTGCCCCGCCTTCGAGGCGCTGGTCGACCTGTCCGACGGGCCCCAGCTGAGGCTCATGGCATCCCTCGGCGGGGCCTGGTCGGTGGCCGACGCCGGGCCCCGCAGGGCGGCGGCGCTCACGCGCGGGGCGGCGCGCGGCAAGATCGAGGCCCTCGTCCGCTCGACAGCCTCCTCGACAAGGCCGGATGCGTCGGCCGTCGCCGCCGAGGACCGGGCGGTGAAGCTGCTCGCGCGCAGGATATCCGAGAACTCGGCGGAGATCGAGGCGATCACGGCGGAGATCTCCAACCTGCTCGAGGGCGACGATACCTACCGATGCCTCCTGACGGTGCCGGGCATCGGGCCCAAAACCGCTTCCGAGCTCGCGATCTCCATCGACATCGAAGACTTCCCCAGTCACGACAGGCTCGCGTCGTACTGCGGCCTGGCGCCGCGCAACCGCCAGTCGGGAACCTCGATCTCCTCGGTGACGGCATCGCGCCAAGGAAACAAGAGGCTGAAGAACCTGCTCATATTCTCATGTAACTGCCTTACCCGGACAGAGGGGAGATGGGGTGACTACTACACCAGGTGCCGGGAGCGGGGCATGTCGCACGGCAAGGCGCTCAAGGCGCTGGCGCGAAAGAGGCTGAAGGTCATCTACGCGGTCATGCGGGACAGGGTGCCTTACGCCGCCTAGCCGAAGCGCACCGAACAGATTGGAGCCCACCGGCCGAATGGCCTGGCGTCAGCATGCCGCGATTCAGTCGCGCGGGCAGCATTTCCCAGTTGACAAAACTATAGGAACACCCCCCTGAACAGAATCGCCGTTACCGGTTGACGGTGCGGCGATTGCCGCCAGCGGCGACATGAGCGGCTGAGCGATGAGGCCCGCCGTCAAAACGGTTGCGACGGCGCGGTTAGCAACGCCCTTGACGTTGACAGTCTTGGCCCGAGGCTCAAAGTGTTGTGGACTGTAGTTTGCCATGGCTTTCTCCCTTTGACACGGATGTATCCATACGTATCAAACGGTAGCTGTCGATTTTTGAATTCTGTTGCGCAACATTGGCGACCAGCGTATTTTTTGAAATTCACGCTCTCGTGCTTCACAGTTTCGTCACATTTGAAGGAGCTGGTGCATCATATTCTCGCGGGATGGAATTGAGCCTGTGATTTGCATTTGCTCCCGCGTCATCCGCCCTATCGGATTCCGCATCGAACAGGCACCCCGCCCGCCGCGGTGTAGAGTATGGGCGACGGGCGAAATATGCGGCCCGTGCCAGAACGAGGTGAACATGGAACTCGATAGACAACAGCTCAAGCGACTGCGTGAACGCCATCACCGGCGCCATGGCATCCGCCCTGCCCATAGTGAGGCTGCCGAACAGGCTGGTCGCTTTTTAAAGCGCGCATTCAACATTCGCGAGGGTCGCGCGCCCTACCACGTAATTCGCAAGCGTTTTGTAAACGGGGCGCGCCTAACCGGCTCTCACCTGTGCATCCTCATCATCGCCATGCTCATCGCAAGCATCGGCCTCGATATCGACTCGGACATCGCCATCGTGGGCGCCATGCTCATCTGCCCGCTTATGGGCTCGGTCCTTGCCATGGCATACGGTATTGCCACGCTCGACCGCGAGATTACCGTCGAAGCCGTCGCCAGCCTTGCGCTGCAGATGGCCTTTTGCCTGGTCACGTCCACGCTGTACTTTAAGCTCTCGCCCCTTGGCACCACCACGGCCGCCATCATCGACAACTCGACACCCACCGTCTGGGACCTTACCGTCGCACTCGCGGGCGGCTTTGCAGGCGGGCTGGGCAACTCGCGCGACCAGGAACCCGCCACGCTCATCGCCGGCGTGGCCGTGGCGACCGCGCTCATGCCGCCCCTGTGCGCGGCGGGCTACGGCATCGCCATCGCAAGCGGGTCGCTGTTTCTCTCGGCGCTTTACGAGTTTGGCATCAATGTAGTCTTTATCGCACTGGCTGCCGAAGCCGTGCTGCTTCTTTTGCGCGTGCCGCTCAAGCGCGACCTGAACGGCGACGGCATTGTGACCGCAGAAGAAGACGCCGAGGTCGGTGAGCTGTCACGCAAGGTGCGCCGCCGCATTATTGTGGGCACGGCGATCTTTGCCATCCCCTGCATCGTTATGACCGCGGGGTCTATTGGCTCGGCGCAGGCCGGCGTGCAGGACGGCTACGGCGTCACCGAAACTACGCGCGAGCTTGCCGCGGTGCTGCCGGGCTTTAGGGATTACACCGTCGCCGTCGAGACCTCGGCTACCGAAGGGGACGAGGAAGGCATTGTAGAGCGCGAAATCGTCGCCCATGTGACGACAAGCGAGGCGCTCGGGGCACACGACCGTCACGTCGCCCGTAAGCTCATCGACCTCAATGTGCCCGATCTCGACCGCGTGGAATTTGATGTGGAGTAATGCGGAGCATGGGATGGCTCCCGCGCACAGGCGCAAGTCGCGGCGCAGGCACAAGCAAAAAACGGGACGTAGTTCACGTCCGCGCCCCGCTCGCTGTTTTATTGCCGTGAATCAGACGTCCGCATCGACATCGCCAGACTCCACCGTAAACGCCGAATCGGTGCTCACAAGATAAAATCGGGTCACCTCAGTATTTCTAATTAGGTAAATCTGCCCCTGATTGCGTCGGCGCGATATATACGCCACGTGGACCGTACCGAATTCTTCGCCGTTTTCCTTCTTTAATATCAGGATGTTAGGGTCATCCGTACGCTTAAACTGCCCGTCAACGCAGCTGCCGTCTTTGTCGACCAGTTGCCACCGATGGTTATCCTCTTCAAGAAAGGCCAGGGTTTCCCGACTCGTTTTGTCATCCCGATAGTAACCGTCAATGGCAAACCCTTCGGAAGCGCATTCCTGCATATAGGACGTTTCTCGACTTATAGCAAACAGCCCTGTAGCGCCCAGGAGCACAGCCAGGCAGACCACTGCAAGGGTTATCGAAATAGCACGGCGACCCATGTTGGCCCAATCAATAGTTGTTCAACGGAGCGCGAAACATACCTGGAACCTCCGATATCAGGGGGAACGTCGCCAGCAAGCTGGCGACAACTATATGTTTCTGATATCAAACCATATGGCTGCCACTCACGGAGGGGGCATCGGCGAACGGCGTGTTTTCATACTCCATTGGTCAAACCTAAGCACAGTGCTACAGCTCGTACTTGTACACGCGGTAGATGTACTTTTCGGCTTCCATCTCGTAGCTGGTGATGAGACGACCGTACCGGTCGTACTCGGTAAAGGTCTTGGCCTGGCCCGATGCCACGAGCATGCTATTTGAATCGCCGACGCGCTGCGCACTGCTGACGTAACCCGAGAACGGCACCGCGATCTGGTCTTCGAGCTCGTAGGTGCGCGCGGCCTCGTCCACCGTAAAGATGCGCCCAAACGAATGCGTTCCCTTGCTGTAGTCGGTCACCACCGCGGCGCCCAGCTGGCCCCAGTCGAACTTGGGATAGCTTTCGGCCGCACCAAAGTTGTTGTCGTACAGCAGCACTTGGTAGCGACCGGTCGTTCCCGTGTCAGAACTCGGCAGATACGTCACGCTGTGCTGGCCCGCATTGAGCGAAGAATCGCCCTGAGCCTGCAGTAACTTGTCCTCAAAGCCCGAGCCGGCCCAGAAATCGGGCAAGCCCACGGAAGGCTGTAGCAAGGTCATTTGCGCAACATATGTCCAGCAAAAACGGGTGGTAGCCGGTACGGCTACCACCCGTTTGTCTCATATCTAGCCCATAGCAGACCAGCTACTTCTTAATGCCGCGCCCCAGGCGCTTGGCGACCGATGCAACGGCCTCCTCACTGGCAGATCCGCAGCTCGCACAGCCGTCGTGGGCATGCATCTGACCGGTGACCTCGTCCATCGCGAGCGGCGCCACCTTCTCGAGCTTAAAGCCCTTGCCGGCGCGCATGTTCTCCTTTGCCACGCTGATCATGAGCTTAATACGGTTGAGCTGGTTGACCTCGGATGCACCGGGGTCGTAGTCCACCGCGACGATGTTGCTCTCGGGATGTTGGCGGCGCAGCTCCTTGATCACGGCCTTGCCCACCACGTGGTTGGGCAGGCACGCGAAGGGCTGCGTGCAGATGATGTTGGGCGCACCGTGGTCAATCAGATCGAGCATCTCAGCCGTGAGCAGCCAGCCCTCGCCCATGTTGTTGCACACCGAAAGCACCGTGCGGGCCTTATCGGCCATGGTGCCGATGCGCTCGGGCGCCTCAAAGCGGCGGGACTTTTCGAGCATCTCCTCCACCGGCGTACGCATCCAGTCCACGAGCTTGATGAGCGCCTGCATGCCCGCACGCGTTGTAGCAGAGCTACCCAGCTCATCCTTCTGCAGCTCGGCGTTGCTCATGGAGTACAGGAAGAAGTCGAGCAGGCCCGGCACCACGGCCTCGCAGCCCTCGCGCTCGATAACGTCGACCACGTGGTTGTTGGCCGTGGGATGGAACTTGACCAAGATCTCGCCGACCACGCCCACGCGCGGCTTGGTGCCCTCGCCCACGAGCGGCATGGTATCGAACGCGCGGATGGCTTCGCGGCACAGCTTGGTGTAATTATGCCTGTTGAACTTGGGCGCCAGCTTGCGGGCGCGCGCCATGTACTCCTCGTAGAGCGCATTGGCGGCACCGGGCGTAGCCTCGTACGGACGGCAACGATAGAGCATCTGCATCATCACGTCGCCAAAGAGCACCGCGTAGACTGCTTGCTTGAGCAGCGCCGGCGTAATCTTAAAGCCAGGATTATCCTCGCCGAGCGCCACGGCCGAAAGCGAGATCACCGGGATCTCGGGGTGGCCGCTCTCGCGCAGGGCCTTGCGGATGAGTGCGATGTAGTTGGTGGCACGGCAGCCGCCGCCGGTCTGGCTGATGACCACGGCCGTCTTGGACAGGTCGTACCGGCCGCTCTCGATGGCCTCCATAATCTGGCCCGTTACCAGAATCGACGGGTAGCAAATGTCATTGTTCACATAGCGCAGGCCAGCCTCGACAGCGTCGTGATCGGTCGAGGGCAGCAGCTCCAAGTTGTAGCCAGCACCACGGAACACCTCTTTGACCAGGTCAAAGTGGATCGGCGCCATCTGCGGGCACAGGATGGTGTAGCCCTCCTCGCGCATCTGCTCGGTAAAGGGCACCTTGGGCCACGCGGTCGATGCGCTCTCACGCTGCGCTTCGAACGTGTACTTGCGGCTCGCGAACGCGGGGGCATCCGTGGAGGGCGCCACCGGCGCGGCGTCACCCTGCTCGTAGGCCTCGCCCGCTGCCGTGGCCTCGGCCAAGCGCTCGGCCTCCTGGTCCTTAAGCGCGGCCATGAGCGAACGGATGCGGATGCGCGCGGCGCCCAGGTTTGACACCTCGTCGATCTTGAGTACGGTGTAGATCTTGCCGCTGGCCTCCAGAATCTCCTGCACCTGGTCGGTGGTCAGAGCGTCCAGGCCACAGCCGAAAGAGTTGAGCTGGATCAGGTCCAGGTCGTTGCGCATCGTCACAAAACGGGCGACGGCGTACAGGCGGCTGTGGTACATCCACTGGTCGACGACGCGAATCGGACGCTCGGGCTTTACCAGGTGTGCAAGCGAATCCTCGGTAAAGACCGCAAAGCCAAAGCTCGAGATAAGCTCGGGCAGAGCATGGTTGATCTCGGGATCGTTATGGTAGGGACGGCCGGCGAGCACAATGCCGTGGCCGCCGTGGTCCTCGACCCACTTGAGAGCCTCCTCGCCCATGGTCTGGATATCCTCGTGGAAGCGCGCGTCGGCCTCAAAAGCAGCGTTGACGGCGGCATCAACCTCGGAGCGCGTGATTTTAGGACCGCGCACGCGACCGCGACCGGCCTCAGCATCGGCCACACGGTCGACGGCGAGCACCTGGTACAGGCGGCGCTTGAGCTCGGTCTTGTCGTGATACGGCACAAACGGATACAGGAACTCGATGTTCTGCTCGCGGATCTCGTCAATATTGAGCGCCAGCGCCGTGGGGTAGCTCATGACGATGGGGCAGTTATAGCAGTTGCCAGCCGTCGGATCCTCCTTGCGCTCCCAACGCACGCACGGCATCCAGATGAAGTCGACGTCACGGTCGATAAGGTTCATCACGTGGCCGTGGCTCATCTTTGCCGGGTAGCACACGCTCTCGGACGGCATGGACTCGATGCCCGCCTGGTAGGTCTTCTTGCTCGACTGGTCGGACAGCTGCACGCTAAAGCCCAGGCGCGTAAAGAACGCGTGCCAGAAGGGGTAGTTCTCGTACATGTTGAGCGCGCGCGGGATGCCGACGGTGCCGCGCGGGGCCTCGTCGGGGCTCAGGACCTCGCGGTTAAAGAGCAGCTCGTTTTTCTTTTTGAAGAGGTTGGGGGCCTCGGTCTTCTGCTTTTTGTGGCCGGCGCCCTTCTCGCAGCGGTTGCCGGTAATGAAGCGCCTGCCACCGCCAAAGTCGTTGACGGTAAGCTGGCAGTTGTTGGAGCAACGGCCGCAGCGGACATGCTTTTGCGTCACGGTGAGGTGCGCGATGTCCTCAGCCGAGAGGATGGTCGAGGTGCCGTCGGCACCGGCGCGATCGCGGGCGAGCAGGGCCGCGCCGTAGGCGCCCATGCAGCCGGCGATGTCGGGACGCACGGCATGAACGCCGGTGAGCTGCTCAAACGCGCGCAGCGTGGCATCGGACATAAAGGTGCCGCCTTGGACGATCACCTGGCTGCCGATCTCCTTGGGGTCGCGCAGCTTAATGACCTTGAACAGGGCATTCTTGATGACGGAATAGGACAGGCCGGCCGCGATGTCGCCCACCGTGGCGCCTTCCTTTTGCGCCTGCTTGACGCGCGAGTTCATAAAGACCGTGCAGCGGCTGCCCAGGTCGACGGGGGCCTTGGCATGGATGGCGGCATCGGCAAACGCACGCACGTCCATGTTCATAGACACGGCAAAACTCTCGATAAAGCTGCCGCAGCCCGACGAGCAGGCCTCGTTGAGCATGATGTGCTCGATAACGCCGTCCTTCACGCGCAGGCACTTCATGTCCTGGCCGCCAATGTCCAGAATAAACTCGACGCCGGGCAGGAATGCCTTGGCGCCGCGCAGGTGCGCGACGGTCTCAATCTCGCCGGAGTCGGCCTTGAGGGCCTCGATGAGCAGCGCCTCGCCGTAGCCCGTGGTGGTCACGTGGCCGATGGTGCAGCCGGCGGGGATGTGGTTGTAGAAATCGGCCATGATGACCTTGGCCGTGCCAAGGATGTCGCCGTTGTTGTTACCGTACCAGGTGTGCAGCAGCTGGCCGTCCTCGCCCACGAGCGCGGCCTTCATGGTGGTGGAACCGGCGTCGATGCCAATGAACACGCGGCCGGTGTAGCCGTCGAGCTTGCCCTTGGGAACGACTTCCTGGTCGTGGCGGGTCTTGAACTCGGCAAAGTCCTCGTCGGTGGCAAAGAGCGGGTCCAGACGCTCGACCTCGGCACCCTGTGTGTCACCCAGGGCATCGATAGCCTCGATGAGCTGCGGGAACGTGCTGAGCTTGTTGGACTCATGCGCCATGGCGGCGCCGCTCGCCACAAACAGGTGGGCGTTTTGGGGCACAATGCGGTGCTCCTCGTCCAGGTTGAGCGTGAGGTAGAAGCGATGGCGCAGCTCGGAGAGATACTGCAGCGGGCCGCCCAAGAAGGCGACGTTACCGCGGATGGGACGGCCGCACGCCAGACCCGAGATGGTCTGGGTCACGACGGCCTGGAAGATGGAAGCGGCGACGTCCTCGGGACGGGCGCCTTCGTTGAGCAGCGGCTGCACGTCGGTCTTGGCAAAAACGCCGCAGCGGCTGGCGATGGGATAGATGGTGGTGGCGTTGGCCGCGAGTTCGTTAAGGCCGCTGGCGTCGGTGTGCAGCAGAGTGGCCATCTGGTCGATGAAGGCGCCCGTGCCGCCGGCGCAGGTGCCGTTCATGCGCTGCTCGATGCCGTTGTCGAAGTAGATGATCTTGGCGTCCTCGCCGCCCAACTCGATGGCGACATCGGTGGCCGGGATGAGGGTCTCGACGGCGCGCTTGCTGGCGATGACCTCCTGGACAAACTCCAGGTCGAGCCACTGGGACAGCAGCAGGCCACCCGAGCCGGTAATGGCGCAGGTCATTTGGGCCGTCGGCAACACGGTCGCGGCGCCTTCGAACAAGTCGCGGGCACAGGCGCGGACATCGGTGTGATGGCGCTGGTACTTGGCGTAGACAATCTGGTTGTCGTCGTTGAGCACAGCGAGCTTAACGGTGGTAGAGCCCACGTCGATGCCCAGGTGCAGGTTGCCACGGGCGTTCTCGGGGTTGAAGATCGCGCCTTCGGGGGCGTGGGCGGCGGTGACGGCTACGGGGGCGGCTGCGGGCTCGCTGGCGGCGGACGTCTC